>NZ_JAGIRL010000042.1 GCF_019012925.1 Fusobacterium sp. | reverse complement strand
TTCACAAACAAGAAAATGCTAATATGTAGGATTCGTTGTATCCGAATTTAAGCCTTTGGAGAGTTATATAAAACGAAAGTAGCTACGGCAAAATCGGACTCTGAGAAGAAGGAAATAAACAAATTTCTATATTTTTATAGAGTTTTGGCAACGGTTATCAATATGTCTAACATGAATGCAAAATATTGGTGGTGGAACTGCATAGAAAAATCAGATAATTTATTCAAAATGTTAGATAAGAACTTTATTTATATTGATAACATATTTCTGTCTATGTAATTCTACACAGGAAAATACTATATTATATATGGTAAAATGGATTAATTTAAGTTAAGTTTAAGCAGTCTAGCAGACTGCTTTTTTTATTTCTAAAGGGAGATGGTTCAATGGAAGAGAAGAGAGAGTTATGGTCAAGTAGAAAGGGATTCATCTATGCAGCAGTAGGAGCGGCAATAGGCTTGGGAAATTTATGGAGATTTCCGTTTCAAGCTTATAAAAATGGTGGAGGAGCTTTCTTTTTGCCATATATAGTGGCATTATTTACTTGTGGTATACCACTTATGATTTTGGAGTACCAATTGGGAAGAAAAGTTAGAGGTGGATCAACTAAGGCATTTAGAATGCTTGGGAAAAGATATGAGTGGCTAGGTTGGTTACAGGTAATGATTCCAATAGTGGTGATGATGTTCTATTGTACAATTATCTCTGTAGCAGTTGTCTTTATGGTATGGTCTTTAGGTCATGCTTTTGGAGTAGTTAATTGGATGTCAGATCCAGGAAAATTAATGGGAATAATTGTGGGTAACGCCAATGGACCTTTTGATTTTTCAGCAGGAATAAGTGGTTATATGCTATCTTTTATTTTGATTGTATGGTTCAGCAACTGGATAATTGTAAAAAAGGGGATATCTAGTGGAATAGAGAAATGTTCAAAAATATTTACACCTTTATTGATGGTTTTGATGTTAATTTTTATGATCAATTCTTTGAGATTGAAGGGTGCAGTAATAGGATTGAATGCACTGTTCACACCAGATTTTGAGAAAATATTAAATCCAAGTATTTGGGTAGCAGCTTATGCACAGGTATTTTTTTCGACAACATTAGCTGTTGGAGTTATGATTGCTTATGGATCATATGTTCCTAAGAAATGGGATGTTGTTAACAGTTCATTTATAACAGTTTTAGCAAATGCATCATTTGATATAATATCTGGAATAACAGTTTTTTCTACATTAGGATATTTGGTAAATAGTATGGGAGTTGAGTTTAACTCTTTTGGAAGTGGAGCTGGGATAGCTTTTATAGCCTTTCCAATAGCCATATCAGCAATAACAGCCAATCAATTTTTACAGGGAATTATTGGATTTATATTTTTCTTCTGTCTATTTATAGCTGGATTGTCATCAAGTATATCTATGCTAGAATCATTTGCAACAGGGGCTTTAGATAAATTCAAAATAAGTAGAGAGAGATTGGTTGGAGTGATCTCTTTAATAGGTTTGGTTGGAAGTGCAGCTTTCTCAACTTATGCAGGTTTTAACTATATATTGGATATAGTTGATTCCCATGTAGGAAATTATATAATAGCTACACTGGGGCTAGTTGAAACGGTTTTAGTATGTAGATACTATGGAATAGAGAAGATAAGAGAGGAAGCTAATGAATATTCTGATTTTGAAATTGGAAGATGGTTTGATATTCTATTAAAATATGTAACTCCTACCATTTTAGGAATAACAGTTATAACAAATTTAATAAAGGGTATTCAAAATTTAACACTTGGAAATCTTGTTTTTGGTTGGGGAACTATTCTATTGATGGTCATATGTGCAACACTCTTCTATAGAAGAGCTTGGGAGATGGAAAGAGGTGAATTGAAGTGAATATAAGTGCAATAGTGATGATGGTATTTGGTTGTTTTGTAGTATGGGGTGGACTATTGATGTCCATTGGTATAACTTTAAAAAAAGAGAATAAAAGAGATTAAAAGGAAATAAGGATGGAAAAGTTATTAGTGGGTAATAACTATGACCATCCTTATCTCATTTATATAAAATATTTAGGTTAGGGGCTAATTAATTTTTAGCTCTTTTTTTAGCTAAAAGAAGTAGGGTAATAACTCCAATGACTCCAACAGGAAAAGCTATTAACCAAGATTTAGTATAACCAATAATAACATATGATACGAAAGATATTGCTGCTACACTGAGTGCATAAGGTAGCTGTGTATATACGTGGGCAACGTGGTTACATTGAGAACCAGCAGAAGCCATTATAGTCGTATCTGAAATAGGAGAGCAGTGATCTCCACATACAGCTCCAGCCATACAAGCTGAGATTGAAATAATCATCATCTGTGGATTGTTTTCAAATACAGCAACAACTATTGGAATCAATATTCCAAAAGTACCCCAAGATGTACCAGTTGCAAAGGCAAGTCCACAACCAACTAAGAAGATTATAGCAGGTAACATATTTACAAGTCCACCAGCTACATTTTCCATAAGATGTGCTACATAAGGAGCAGCACCTAAACTATCAGTCATAGCTTTCAAGCTCCAAGCAAATGTTAAAATCAATATAGCTGGAACCATTGCTTTAAATCCATCTGGGATAGAATCCATACACTCTTTAAAAGTTAATGATTTTCTAACAACATAGAATATGATTGCTAAGATCAAAGCAAACATACTTCCAATTGCAAGTCCTTGTGAAGCAACACTATTTGAGAATGCCTCAACAAAACTAGTTCCTGCAAAGAAGCCACCTGTATATATCATACCAGTGATACAGAGTATGATTAAAAATATGATAGGAACTACTAGATCTAAAACACTTCCATGTGAGTTTTCCTCATTTAACTCTTCTGAAGAGTTTATCTCTCTTCCATCTGAGAAGAGATCTCCATTTAAAGCATTGAGTTCATGAGTTTTCATAGGTCCATAATCACTGTTTGAAACAGCTATCATAATCAACATAATTATAGTGAATAAAGCATAGAAATTGTAAGGAATAGCCTTGATAAAAATAGCAAAACCATCCTCTCCTGGAACAAAACCACTAACAGCAGCAGCCCAAGATGAAACAGGAGCTATTATACATATAGGTGCAGCAGTGGCATCTATAAGATATGCCAATTTAGCACGAGATATGTTATGCTTATCTGTAATTGGATACATAACACTACCAACAGTTAAACAGTTGAAATAATCATCAATAAAGATAAGACAACCTAAAATGATAGTGGCAAGTTGAGCTCCAACTCTACTCTTTATTCTCTTACTAGCCCAGATTCCAAAAGCCTTTGATCCACCAGCTTTATTCATCAAGGATACCATTGTTCCAAGAATAACCAAGAATATTATTATACCGACGTTATTTGAATCACTGAGAACTGCTATTAAACCATCATTTAAAACATGAAGTGTAACTTTTTCAAGATTAGCACCAGCATAAAGAACTCCTCCTGAAACAATTCCAATAAAAAGAGAACTATAAGCTTCTTTTGTAATCAAAGCGAGTACAATAGCGATAACTGGTGGAACTAATGCCCAAAATGTCCCATACAAAGCAGGGGTATATTGAGTACCGTTGTCAGCGAATAGACAAATAGAAAGGGTAAAAAATAATAAAAGAAATGAAAAAAACTTTTTAAAAAAATAATTGTTCACAAAACTTTCCTCCTCAACTACTTAAAATTTGGGTTTTAATATATAGATAGCGAAAGTGATTTGCTAAGTGAACAAAAAACTCTGAAAATATTTCCATCCTGATAGCACTCCACTGATTTGTGACAGTCCGCCATATGTTATATGACGTCCCAAGATATATAAACTTGTGCTTTTATACATCTTTCGGCAATTTCCCCTTTTCTTTAAAAGTGTGCACAAACATAGTCTTTTAAAGTAATAATGAAAACTGCAACCTCTATCTTTTCTTAGAACTCTTGATCTTATTTTAGATCTTTTATTTCTGAATGTCAATATAAAAATAAGAAAAAAAGTAAAAAAAATTTACAAAAAGTAAAGAGAAAGTATATTTTTCAAATAAAATTAAGCTTTTAAGGACTTTAAAAAGAGGAATATTTATGTTAAAATATTAAAAAAATATAATTGAAAATAAAGGGAGAAAAAATGGAAAATAAAAACGTAGTAGATGTATTATTAGAGCGTGGATACATCAAACAATTTACACATGAAGATGAAATAAGAGAAGCACTTGGGAAAGAGAAAGTTACATTTTATATTGGATTTGATCCAACAGCAGATAGTTTACATGTAGGTCACTTTATAGCAATGATGTTTATGGCTCATATGCAACAGCACGGACACAGACCAATTGCATTAGTTGGTGGTGGAACTGCTATGATAGGAGATCCTAGTGGAAGAACTGATATGAGACAGATGATGACAAAGGAAACAATAGCACACAATGTTGCTTGTATAAAAAAACAGATGGAAAAATTCATTGATTTTACAGATGGAAAAGCAATTTTAGAGAACAATGCTGATTGGTTATTAGGATTAAATTATGTTGAGTTTATAAGAGATATTGGAGCACACTTCTCTGTAAATAGAATGTTGGCTGCTGAGTGTTTCAAACAAAGAATGGAAGCTGGATTATCATTCTTAGAATTCAACTATATGTTAATGCAAGGTTATGATTTCTTAGTATTAAATAAAAAATATGGTTGTACAATGGAGCTTGGTGGAGATGACCAATGGTCAAATATGATAGCAGGAGTAGAGCTAATAAGAAAGAAAGAGCAAAAACAAGCTTTTGCAATGACTTGTACTCTTTTAACTAATAGTGAAGGTAAGAAAATGGGAAAAACTGCTAAAGGAGCATTGTGGTTAGATCCAGCTAAAACATCTCCATATGAGTTTTATCAATACTGGAGAAATGTTGCAGATGCTGACGTTGAGAAGTGTTTAGCACTATTGACATTTGTACCTATGGATGAAGTAAGAAGATTGGGAGCACTTGAAGGAGCAGAGATAAACCAAGCTAAAAAGGTATTAGCTTTCGAAGTTACAAAATTGATTCATGGAGAAGAGGAAGCTTTAAAAGCACAACAGGGAGCAGAGGGAGCATTCGGTGGTGGAGATATGAGCAATGTACCATCAATAGAGCTTTCAAAAGATAGAGTTGGAATGGAGTTACTAGACTTCTTAGTAGAGAACAAGCTTATAAAATCAAAGGGAGAGGGAAGAAAACTAGTAACACAAAATGGATTGACAGTTGCTGATAATAAAGTTGCAGATTTTGCAATGAAGATAACAGATGAGCTATTTACAGATGGAGAATTTGTTTTAAAAATAGGTAAGAAAAAAATATACAGAGTAGTTTTAAACTAACAATAAGGTGGTTTTTTTGATAGAGATAATACTGAGAAAAATGGAAGAGAAGGATATCCAAAACTTATATAATTATATTCACTTGAATTATGTAAAAAAATATTTTCCTGAAAAAGAGAGGGAGCAATGGGAAGCACATAAAAGATGGTACTCCTTTGTAATAAATTCTCCTACATATCTCTTTTATACTATTGAAAGTTTGAGTAGAGAGTTTTTAGGAACAGTTAAATTTGAGATGGTAAGTAAAACGGGAGCAATAATAAGTGTTTATTTAATAGAAAAAGTACGTGGAAAGGGGTATTCAGAAGAGGCTATTTTTAACAGTATTGAGGAGTTAAAATTTGAAAGACCTCAGATAAAAAAGGTTTATGCTTATATCTTAGAGGAGAATGAGATCTCTAAAAAAGCTTTTATAAGACTGGGGTTTAAATCAAAAGGAATAAAGGAATATAGTGGAGCTGAACATCTTTTATACGAGAAAGAGATAGATCAAGAGGAAAGAGAATGACAAAAAAAGAGAGAGTTAAAAATATATTAGAAGAATTAAACAAAAAATTTGGAAAGCCTAAGTGTGCACTAAATTATAATACACCTTTTGAACTTTTAGTTGCTGTAATCCTTTCAGCCCAATGTACAGATGTCAGAGTAAATATCGTAACTAGTGAGATGTACAAGCATGTTAATACACCTGAGGAGTTTGCAGAGTTACCACTAGAAAAGATAGAAGAGATGATAAAAAGTACAGGTTTTTATAGAAATAAGGCAAAAAATATAAAATTATGTAGTCAACAACTTCTTGAGGAATATGGTGGAAATATTCCTCAAGAGATGGAAAAATTAGTAAAATTGGCTGGAGTTGGAAGAAAGACAGCAAATGTAGTAAGAGGTGAGATATGGGGATTAGCTGATGGAATAACAGTGGATACCCATGTAAAGAGATTAACTAATTTGATAGGGTTGACTAAGAATGATGACCCAATTAAGATAGAGCAAGATCTTATGAAAATCGTACCCAAAGATAGCTGGATAGATTTCTCACACTACTTGATTTTACAAGGGAGAGATAAGTGTATAGCTAGAAGACCTAAATGTAATGAGTGTGAGATTTTAGAATTTTGTAAATATGGGACTGAAAAGATTAAAAAAGAGAGCAAAAAAGGGAGTTAAAAATGAAAAAACCAGTACTTACAATTGCAGGGAGTGATTGTTCAGGTGGAGCAGGGATACAAGCAGACTTGAAAACAATGACAATGAATGGTGTCTATGGTATGAGTGTAATAACTGCTCTCACTGCTCAAAATACTAAAGGAGTAACAGGAATACTAGATGTTGGAGTGGAGTTTTTAAAATCCCAACTTGATGCAGTGTTTAATGATATACCTCCTCAAGCTGTAAAGATAGGTATGTTATCATCAAAGGTATTAATAGAGACAATATCTAAATATCTAAAGGATCAGAATGTAAAAAATATAGTTTTAGATCCAGTTATGGTATCTACAAGTGGGTCAAAATTAATTGCAGATGAAGCTATAGATACAATGTGTAATGAGTTGTTTCCAATAGCCACTGTGATAACTCCAAATATTCCAGAGGCTGAAATTTTAAGTGGTATGGAGATTAAGAGTAGTGATGATATGATGGTTGCTGCCAAAAAGATATATGATAAATATGGTTGTGCCGTCCTTTGTAAAGGGGGGCACAATTTAAATGATGCAAATGACTTTTTATACAATGGAGAAAATATAAGATGGTTTATGGGGAAAAGAATAGATAATCCCAATACCCATGGGACAGGTTGTACACTTTCTAGTGCAATAGCATCAAACCTTGCAAAAGGTATGAGCTTAGAGACATCTATAGAAAAAGCCAAGGAGTATCTATCTAATGCATTGTTGGAAATGTTGGACCTAGGAGAGGGCAGAGGCCCTATGGATCACGGATTTTTAATAAAGAATTAAAAAAATATTTTAATTCTTGACAATTTTAATAAAGAATGGTATAAATATAGAATAAGAAATGTAATTTTATAGGGAGAGGGTAAATATGAAAGTTTATCTAGACAACAATGCAACTACAAAGATGGATAGTGAAGTTCTTGAGGCAATGTTACCATACCTTACTGAATTTTATGGAAATTCATCAAGTTTGCATCTTTTTGGGAAAGAAACAAATAAGGCACTAACAGAATCAAGAGAGTGTATTGCAAAGTTTTTAGGAGTTGAAGCAGACGAACTTATTTTTACGGCATCAGGAAGTGAATCTGATAACTTGGCTATAAGAGGAATTGCAAGAGCTTATAAGAATAGAGGAAAACACATTATAACAAGTCCAATAGAGCATCCAGCAGTAAAAAATACATTGAAGGATCTAGTAGAGGACGGATATGAAGTTACTACAATACCAGTTGATCACAATGGTGTACTAGATATAGAAGCTTTAAAAGCAGCAATAAAAGATGATACTATACTAATAACTGTTATGCACGCAAACAATGAAGTAGGATCTTTTCAACCAATAGAAGAGATAGGAAAAATCGCAAAAGAGCATAGAATTATATTCCACGTTGATGCAGTTCAGACAATGGGAAAATTAGATATAAAGCCTAAAGAGATGGGAATAGATTTACTTTCTTTCTCTGGACATAAATTCTACGGACCTAAAGGAATAGCAGGATTGTTCTGGAGAAATGGAGTAAGATTTGGAAAAGTTCTTACAGGTGGAGGTCAAGAGAAAAAGAGAAGACCAGGAACATCTAATATACCAGCAATAGTTGGAATGGCTAAAGCACTTGAAATATCATATAGAGATATGGGAGAAGAGTGGAAAAGAGAAGAGGAGTTAAGAAACTATTTAGAGGATGAGATTGTAAAAAGAATCCCAGAAGTAGTTGTAAATGCTAAAGATGTAAAAAGATTACCAGGAACTTCAAGCATCACTTTTAAATATTTAGAGGGAGAGTCTATCCTTTTAAGTTTAAGTTATAAAGGAATTGCAGTAAGTTCAGGTTCAGCGTGTTCTTCTGACGAGCTACAAGCATCTCATGTTCTATTAGCTATGGGAATCCAGCCAGAATTTGCTCATGGAACAATCAGATTTGGTATAGGAAAATATAATACAAAAGAAGAAATTGATTATGTAATTGAATCGGTTGTTGAAGTAATCAACAAATTGAGAATGATATCACCATTATGGAATGCATATCAGGCTGAAAAATAGAAAAAATTAAGATGATTTAAGGAGAGAAAAATGCAATATACAGAAAAAGTAATGGAACATTTTATGAATCCACACAATGTTGGAACAATTGAAAATCCATCAGGATATGGAAAAGTTGGAAATCCATCTTGTGGAGATATAATGGAAATATTTATCAAAGTTGAAAATGATATTATAACAGATGTAAAATTTAGAACTTTTGGATGTGCATCAGCAATAGCTAGCTCATCTGTTTCAACAGATTTAGTTTTAGGAAAAACTGTAGAAGAAGCTTTAAAATTAACTAACAAAAAGGTTGTTGAGGAACTAGGAGGATTACCACCAGTAAAAATGCACTGTTCTGTATTAGCAGAAGAGGCTATCCAATTAGCAATCAATGATTATTTATCAAAAAAATCAGCAAAAGCTGAATAATTTTAAGAAAAAAATGAAGTTTAGGAGAAAATTTTTATAAATTTTCTCCTGTTTTTTTATAAAAAAATATATTTGTGAACTATTGATTTTATTAGGAAAGATTGATGATAAGATATTTTATTTAAAAAAATAATAAAAAAAGTGTTGACGAAAATTATTATTTGTGATATTATAATCTATGTCCGCGAGAGAGCGGTACAAAAAAATGTTAAGGACATTAGCAACAGAATAGAGAAAGACAATAAATGCAAACACAACAATAAATTGGTGTAAATTATCAGTAAATTTTACTGAGTTAAATAGATTGAACGAAGAGTTTGATCCTGGCTCAGGATGAACGC
>NZ_JAGIRL010000004.1 GCF_019012925.1 Fusobacterium sp. | reverse complement strand
TTCACAAACAAGAAAATGCTAATATGTAGGATTCGTTGTATCCGAATTTAAGCCTTTGGAGAGTTATATAAAACGAAAGTAGCTACGGCAAAATCGGACTCTGAGAAGAAGGAAATAAACAAATTTCTATATTTTTATAGATTTTTGGCAACGGCAATTATGGGTTATATAGAAAAATTAGGAAAATCTGCAAAGGAAGCTGAGATACAGATAGCTCAGTTATCTACAAAAGTAAAAAATGAAGTGCTTCTAAAATCTGCTGATGCACTTTTAAAAAATTGTAATACTATCTTAGAAATAAATAAAAAAGATGTTGAAAATGCTATAAATTCAGGTGTTAAAAAAGCTTTTATAGACAGATTAACACTGACAGAGAAAAGAATTGAAGATATGGCTGATGGACTTAGACAGATCGCATCTTTAAATGATCCTGTTGGAGAGTTCACATATGGAAAAACTCTTCCTAATGGGCTTATAATTCAACAGAAAAGAGTTCCATTAGGTGTTGTAGCTATAATATTTGAATCACGTCCTAATGTTACTGCTGATGCTTTTGGGCTTTGCTTAAAAAGTGGAAATGCTGTAATCTTAAGAGGTGGAAAGGAAGCTATCAATACCAATATAGCTCTTGTAAATGTTTTTAAAACTGTTTTAAAAGAGTGTAACATTGATGAGAATGCAGTACAAATTCTAGAGGATACTAGCCATGATACAGCTAATAAACTTATGAAAGCTCACCAATATATAGATGTTTTAATCCCTAGAGGTAGTGCTAGACTTATCAATACAGTTATAGAGAATAGTACAATCCCTTGTATACAGACAGGAATTGGTAACTGTCACATCTTTGTTGATGAAAGTGGAAATTTAACTAAGGCTATTGATATAATTATAAATGCTAAAACTCAAAGACCAGGTGTTTGTAATGCTGTTGAAACTCTACTTATACATGAAAATTGTGCTAACTCTCTTCTTCCTAATCTTGGAAAAGAGTTAATAGCTAAAAATGTAGAGATCAGAGGAGATGAAACAGTTAGAAAATATATCCCTACAGCTCTTGTGGCTACTGAGGAGGACTGGGCTACTGAGTATGAGGACTATATAGTAGCTATTAAAGTTGTTAAGGATCTAGACGAGGTTATAAAACATATTGCTCAATATGGTACTAAACACTCAGAGTGTATAGTTACTGAAAACTACTCTAATGCTCAAAGATTCCTAAATGAAGTTGATGCTGCTGCTGTTTATGTAAATGCTTCTACTAGATTTACTGATGGTGGACAGTTTGGCTTTGGAGCTGAGATCGGTATCAGTACTCAAAAACTTCATGCTAGAGGTCCTATGGGATTAAAGGAACTTACTACTACTAAATATGTTATTATGGGAAATGGACAAGTAAGGGAATAAAGATTACTTTCATTAAAAAAATAAAGAGCAAGTATAGCCTAGCTAACTTGCTCTATTTATTTTCTCAATCTTTTTTACTATGATATTTTTATTTTAGATAAATAAAAATATCAATACTAATATTCCTAAAATTATTCTATACACTCCAAAAAAAACAAAGTCTCTTTTCTTTATATAGCCCATAAACCACTTTATTACAAGGTAGGCTACAACAAATGATACAAGTGTTCCAACTCCAATAAGTTGCCACTCAGTAGTTGTATAGTTCATTCCATTTTTTACAAGCTTAAGAAGAGTAGCTCCAAACATTGTAGGAATTGCTAAGAAGAAAGAAAACTCTGTTGCCAGTCCTCTTGATAGCCCCAACAATAAACTTCCAATTATTGTAGCTCCAGATCTTGATGTTCCTGGTATCATTGCCAAGCACTGAAAAAATCCGATTATAAAAGCAAACTTATAACTTAATTTTCCAAAACTATCAATCTTTCCAGCTGTTTTATAGTACTTTTCAATAACAATTAAAATCACACCGAAAAATATTAGAGTTGTTGCTACTACGAATACATTCCCCATAAAATACTCTGAAATGTAATCATCTAACAACAAACCAATGACAGCTGCTGGTAAAACTCCCACAATAACCTTTGTCCACAATCTAATTCTAGAGATAAGCTCCTTCCTATTTTTTACAAATGGTGTTAAAGTATCCCAGAAATAGATAACTACTGCCAATATTGCTCCCAATTGAACAATTATTAAAAAACTCTCCATAAACTTTGGTGAAAATCTTCCATC
Organism: Fusobacterium sp.; assembly: GCF_019012925.1. Lineage (GTDB taxonomy): Bacteria > Fusobacteriota > Fusobacteriia > Fusobacteriales > Fusobacteriaceae > Fusobacterium_A. The sequence continues at coordinate 21,502 of NZ_JAGIRL010000004.1, read as the reverse complement.
TCCAATAAACTTTTCAACCAATATCATATGACCTGTACTACTTACTGGAAGGAACTCTGTCATTCCCTCTACTATCCCCAATATTATAACTATTAAAAACAAATTCATCTATTTATCACCTTATAAATATGGATCTTCTTTTGATAAATAGTTTTCAACATAATCCTTTACTCCGTCCTCTAAAGATGTAAATTTCTTAGTATATCCTGCTCTTTTTAGCTTTTCCATACTAGCTTGAGTAAAGTATTGGTATCTTCCTCTTAAATCCTCTGGCATAGGTATAAACTCTATAACCTCTTCCTGTTTTAACTCTGGATTATTTGCTGCTGCTCTCATTGTAGCCATAGAAAGATCTAAGAAACTTCTAGCCTCTCCTGTTCCTATGTTGTATACTCCAGATTCAACTTTTTCAGTCAATAGATAGTATATTACATCTACAACGTCCTTTAAGTATACGAAATCTCTCAATTGCTCTCCATCTTTGAATCCCTCTTTATGAGATTTGAAAAGCTTTACTCCACCATTATCTCTATACTGATTGAATGTATGGAATACCATTGAAGCCATTCTTCCTTTATGATACTCTTGTGGACCATATACGTTAAAGAATTTTAATCCACACCATTGTTTAGGTGCTATACTCTGTTTAAATGCCCAATCATCAAATATTTTCTTTGAATATCCATATTTGTTTAGAGGTTGTAATTTTTTTAACTCCTCTACACTCACATCATCATTGTATCCTAATTCTCCACCACCATAAGTAGCTGCTGATGAAGCATATACATAAGGTATCTGTCTAGCTGCACAGAACTCCCATAATTTTTTACTATATCCATAGTTGTTGCTCATTAAGAAATCTCCATCTCTCTCAGTTGTTGCTGAACAAGCTCCCATATGTACAACTCCTGTTATCTTTTCAGCATTTGCTGAGTTAGATAGCCAATCAAATAGGTCATCTCTATCCACCCAATCAGCATAATCTCTCTTTCTTAAGTTAAGCCATTTCTCCTCTGTTCTCAGCTTATCTACAACAATGATATCATTTCTACCCATCTCATTAAGTTTCCATACCATTGCACTTCCTATCATACCAGCTGCACCTGTTACAATTATCATTTTTGCCTCCTTATTTATTCAAAAATCTTTTTATTCTTTCAAATTGAGAGTACTCTAAACCTGCATCACCAATATCTACACCCTCTCTATTATCTCCGTGAAAATCTGATCCCCCTGTGATTAAAAGGCCATATTTTTTAGCTAATTTTCTAAATTTCTGCTTCTCTGCTTTAGAAAATGAACTATATTGTGATTCTAAGGCATCTAAGCCACACTCTTTTAATCTTGCAATAAGATCATTTAAAATCTCATCATTCAAGCTTATTAACTTAGGATGAGCTAATGAAGCAAAACCACCATTTGCCTTTATCATTTTTACAGCTCTTTCTGGTGAAAAATTCTCCTTTGGAACATAAGCTAAACCTGTTCTTCCTAGATATTTTGTAAATGCCTCATTCTTATTTGTCACTATTCCTTTTTCTAAGAGATAATTAGCAAAGTGTAATCTACTGATTATATTTCCTGGTGCAAATCTCTTTAACTCCTCTATATCTATTATTATACCAATTTTTTCAAATTTTTCTATTATTTTTCTATTTCTTTTTTCTCTGGCCTCTTCTAGCTCTGCCAACTCCCTTAAAAATACCTCATCTTCGAGATTTAGATAGTATCCCAATACATGTACTTCCAGATTCTCTTCATTACAAGAGATCTCTATCCCCTCTATAAACTCCATTCCATATCTCTCTGCTGCTGCTTTTCCAGCCTTTACTCCTGCTACAGTATCATGGTCAGTTATAGCAAGAGCTATTACATTATTTTTCATAGCTCTCAATATTATCTCTTCAGGTGTATAGGTTCCATCAGATTCTAAGGTGTGAATATGCATATCAACGTCCATTTTTTCTCCTTGTAAACAAAAGGAGGAGATCACTTTTGATCCCTCCCCTGTTATAGTACTATTTTTTAATCATCCCATTTTTCTAAATTTGAAAAATACTCTGGATATGCTATATATAAAGCTTTAGCATTTACATTGTTCTTCTCAATAGCTGTAGTTGTTTCCTTAGCATCTATATTTGTTATTTTGATTACTCTATCTGAAATCTCTCTATTATACCAAGCTCTCTCGTCATAGAACTCATCTCTTTTTATAAATTTATTTAGTATCTTTCTTAATTTTTTAGTATCTTTTTCTGATAGGTCATCTTGTTTTGAAAAAGCTACTATCTCTTCCCACTCCTCTGGAGTAGCTACTTCATTTTTTATGTGACTAGATGGTGTATCCATCTTTATAAAAGACTCTCTTACCATTCTATCTACAAGTCCTTTAGGATTTTTTAAGTTCTCATCAGATAGGTAGAACTTTCTAGGTAATTTCTTATTATATTTATTTACTAAGTCTACAAACTTATCATAATCTTCATCTGTTATCTCACTAACATTTTTTTTCTCCAATGAAGTTAAGAAGTTAAAATCTTTTTCATTCATTTTTCCAGTTTTTCTTAAGTAAAATATTGGATTTTCATCTCCATACCAATCCTCAATTAAAGATTCACCCTTTACCACTTTAATTATAGTTTTATCCCACTCTTTTGCTGATTCCTTTGTTATTGAGTATTTTTGTTCCAAAGAACTTCCTTTATCTAGTGAACTACAAGATGCAAGTAATACTATGGCACAAATTCCTGTTAATACCTTTTTCATTATAAGCCTCCCTTATACTCTTCCACAACAGTTTTTATATTTTTTTCCACTTCCACAAGGACAAGGTGAATCTGGAGTTACCTCTTTTGTCTCTATCTTTTCCACTCCATTTTCATCCTCTAAAGTATACTCCTCTATCTCCTCTTCCTCATTTTTTACCTGAAGATTCTCCTCTTCATGTTGTTTTACAATAACTTTAAATAAGAAAGATGTTGCCTGTTCTTTTATAGTTTCTACCATTTGCTCATAAAGCTCACCTGATAGTATCTTATACTCTACTACTGGATCTTTCTGTCCATAAGCTCTTAAATATATTCCCTCTTTTAATCCATCTAGAGATTTTAAATGCTCTCTCCATCTTGAGTCTATAACTTCAAATAGTATGTATTTCTCAAGCTTTCTCATTAGATCTCTTCCAACTTTGCTCTCTTTCTCATCATATTGAGCACAGATATTATCAAAGATCTTCTTACTATAATCCTCTATACTCATTGACTTATACTCTTCTCTATCCTCTACACTATATCCATAAGTATCGTTTAAGTACTCTGCTAGACCTTGCATATCCCAATCATCTTTATACTCTCCAACAAATCTCTTTGCAACTTGAGAGTAGATAGTCTCCTGTAACATCTTGATTATGCTATCTTTTAGATCCTCTTTGCTCATTGCCTCGTTTCTACTATCATATATAGCAGTTCTTTGCTTGTTCATTACATCATCATACTCTAGTAGATTTTTTCTAATTCCAAAGTTTCTAGATTCTATCTTAGTCTGAGCATTAGCTATAGCCTTATTTATCATTGGGTGTGTAATAGGCTCTCCCTCTGGTAATCCCAATTTCTCCATAACAGTTTTTACTCTATCTGATCCGAATAATCTCATTAAATCATCTTCTAAAGATAGATAAAACTCTGATTCTCCAGGATCTCCTTGTCTTCCAGCTCTTCCTCTCAACTGGTTATCTATTCTTCTTGACTCGTGTCTTTCAGTTCCTAGTATGAAAAGTCCACCTAATGATTTTACCTTTTCTCCCTCTTCTTTACATTGAAGTTCATACTTCTTTAGAACAGAATCGTAGTTCTCGTTCTCTCTATCTCCAAGCTCTGCCATTGCCAAGAACTCTGGGTTACCTCCCAACATTATGTCAGTTCCTCTTCCAGCCATATTTGTAGCAATAGTTACAGCTCCATATCTTCCAGCTTGAGCTACTATTTCAGCCTCTTTTGCGTGATATTTAGCATTCAATACATTGTGTTTTATCTTTCTAGCCTTTAATAGTTCTGATAACTCCTCTGAACTTTTGATAGATATTGTTCCAACCAATACTGGTTGTCCCTTCTCATTAAGTCCCTCTATTCTCTTTATAATAGCTTCTATCTTCTCTTTTTTTGTCTTATACACTAAGTCAGCATTATCTTTTCTCTGTACAGGTTTATTAGTTGGAATAACAACAATCTGTAATCCATAAGTGTGTACAAACTCTGCTGCCTCTGTTTCAGCTGTACCTGTCATTCCAGATAGCTTGTTATACATTCTGAAATAGTTTTGTAATGTTATAGATGCAAGAGTTTGGTTCTCTCCAGCTATGTGTACTCCCTCTTTAGCCTCAATAGCTTGGTGAAGTCCGTCAGAATATCTTCTTCCCTCCATAGCTCTTCCTGTAAACTCATCTATTATTATTACCTGTCCCTCTCTCACTAGGTAATCTCTATCTCTCTTAAATAACTCTTTAGCTTTTAATGCTTGATTTAAGTAGTGAGTTAATTCCACATTTTCTGGTGAATATAGGTTCTCTATCTTTAAGAATTTCTCTACCTTTGCTATTCCTTTTTCAGTTAAGACTATGTTTTTAGCCTTTTCATCTACCTCATAATCTCCAATCTTTTCAGCAGGAATATTCATCTCTTTCTTTAATTTTGGATCTTTTATCTTTTCAGTCTCATAGCTTCTATTTAACATTGATACAACTTGGTAAAATACCTGATACCATTTTGTAGAATCCTCTGCTGCTCCTGAAATAATAAGTGGTGTTCTTGCCTCATCTATAAGGATTGAGTCCACCTCGTCAACTATACAGTAGTTTAGTGGTCTTTGAACCTTTTCATCCATAGATCCAACCATATTATCTCTTAAGTAGTCAAATCCAAATTCAGAGTTTGTTCCATAAGTTATATCTGCATTATAAGCATCTCTTCTCTCTCTTGTTGGAATACCATTTAAAATTACCCCTGAAGTAAGTCCTAAGAAAGAGTATAATCTTCCCATCATCTCTCTATCTCTTGCTGCAAGATAGTCGTTTACAGTGATTACATGGACACCCTTCCCTGATAGTGCATTTAAGTATACAGGACATGTAGCAACTAATGTTTTCCCCTCTCCTGTCTTCATCTCTGTGATCTTTCCTTCATGAAGTACAATTCCACCTATTAACTGTACATCATAGTGTCTCATTCCTAAAACTCTCTTAGATGCTTCTCTTACTGTGGCAAATGCTTCTACCATTATATCATCTAAAGTCTCTCCCTGAGCTAATCTCTCCTTGAATATAGCTGTCTTCTCTCTAAGTTGTTCATCAGTTAACTTTTCAAAATCTGGTTCTAAAGAGTTGATAGCAGCTACTATTTTTCTTATTCTCTTTACTTCCCTGTCATTCTTAGTTCCAAAAATTTTCTTAAAAATATTTCCTATCATTGATGTTCCTCTCTTCAAATTTTATTAGATATACTTCTTCAGAATATATGCTATCATAAATTCCCCTATTAGTCAAATAGAGATGCTATTTTTTACCACAGATCTCCATAAATTCCTCTTCACTAATTATGTTTACAGTGCCAAGCTCTTGAGCTTTTTTCAATTTACTTCCAGCCTTTTCTCCAACTATTAAGTAATCAAGATTTTTACTCACTGCTGAGAGGTTTTTTCCACCTAATTTTTCAATCTCCTCTTTTATCTCATTTCTTGTAAAGTTTTTCAAAGTTCCTGTAAATAGAAAAGTTTTTCCTGTAAATACTCTCTCTTCTTGAGGTAGCTCCTCTACTACCTCCTGTTCAAAGCAGATTCCGTGAGATTTCAGCCCAGCTATCAATCTTATCTTCTCCTCATCTCTAAAGAAGTCATATACAGCTTGTGCCATCTTATCTCCAATACCCTCTATTTGAGTTAGATCCTCCACACTCATCTCCATCAATCTATCTATATTTCCACTAGCTTGAGCCAGTAATTTTGCTGATGTTTTTCCAATAAATGGTATTCCTAAAGCACAAAGTACCTTTGAATACTCCCTAGTTTTACTGTTCTCTATTGCATTTAATAGATTATCTACACTCTTTTTACCCATTTTTTCCAATTTTTCTAAATCTTCTCTACGATTTTTTAGTTCGTAGATATCCACTATATTTTGTATAAATCCAAGTTTTAACATATTTTCTACTATCTTACTTCCAAATCCAGCTATATTCATAGCATCACGAGATACAAAATATATTAACTCTCCCTCTATTTTTCCAGGGCAAGTTAGATTAGGACACTTTATATCTACCTGCCCAGACTCTCTCTCTACTGGAGTATTACATATAGGACAAGTTGTTGGTTCACTTATAACCATCTCACTTCCATCTCTTAGCTCTCTGACAGACTTGACAACCTGTGGAATAATCTCAGCAGCTTTCTCTATAAATACACTATCTCCCACTCTGATATCTTTTCTCTCAATCTCTTGATAGTTGTGTAGACTTGCTCTTTTTACTCTACTTCCTGATAACTCCACCTCTTCAAGCTCTGCCACTGGTGTTATCTTACCAGTTCTTCCCACCTGCCAAGTGACTCCCAATATTTTTGTAGTTACCTGCTTAGCTGGAAATTTAAAAGCTATTGCCCATCTTGGACTTTTGGTAGTATTCCCCAATTTCTCCCAAAGCTCGATCTCATTTACCTTTATAACCATTCCATCTGTTTCGTAGTCCAGACTCTCTCTCTTTTCTCCCCAATACTCTATTCTTTTAATCAATTCAGATGAGTCTTTTAGAACTTCACATACACCTGTTGTTTTTATTCCCAATTTTGCAAGATAATCAATACTCTCACTATGAGTCTTTACTCCATAGTTTTGTGCATCTACCAAGAAATAGAAATAAGCATCTAATCCTCTCTCTTTTATTATCTTTGAATCTAGCTGTCTCAATGTTCCACTAGCAGCATTTCTAGGATTTGCAAAAACCTCTTCTCCAGCTTCTAATCTTCTTTTATTCAACTCTTCAAATTTTGATATAGGTAAGACTACCTCTCCTCTGATCTCTAGGCTCACACTCTCTTTTAAAACCTTAGGAATTGATTCTATCTCTAATATGTTCTCAGTTACATCCTCTCCTACTGCTCCATCTCCTCTTGTCACTGCTCTTACCAATCTTCCATTCTCATATTGAATACTTAGAGATAACCCATCCAGCTTTAATTCCAAAGCATACTCTATCCCCTTCTCCTCTGCCAAATTCTTCTTAACTCTCTCAATAAAATCAGATATATCCCCCTCATTATATGAGTTAGATAAGCTCAACATAGGTTTTTTATGCGTTACTTTTTGAAATTTTGTATCTCTTAAATTTGTAGCTCCTACAACTTCAGTAGGTGACTCCACACTCTTATACTCTGGATATTTCTCCTCCAATTCTTTTAATTCTACCAATAATCTATCAAACTCTACGTCTGATATAAGACTCTCACTGTTTGTATAGTAATAATCACTATATTTTTTTATCTTCTCTCTCAACTCTTCTATATACTTTTTCATCCTATCTCCTCTTCATACTTAATTTTCACCTATAATTATATCATATTATAGTGATAAAATTTCTCTTTTTTATAAATTTTCTATTCCTAAATTTTAAAAAAAATGGTATGATATGTAAGTAAATAAATGAATTTTAAGGAGGACTTATGAAACAAATTCTTGTTTTTGGACATAAAAATCCAGATACTGATTCAATATGTTCAGCAATCTCTTTTGCTGAATTAAAAAATGCTTTAGGAGTTAATGCTATTCCTTGTAGATTAGGAAATGTAAGCAGAGAAACTCAATTTGCTTTAGATCATTTTGGAGCTACTGCACCTCTATTTATAGAGAATGTAAATGCTGATGAAAATGGAAAAAAAGAGGTAATCTTAGTTGACCATAACGAAAAAGCTCAAACAGCTGATGGTATTGAGAATGCTAAGATATTAGAGGTTGTAGATCACCACAAATTTGGTTTGACTACTGATGAGCCTTTAAAAATTACTGCTGATACAGTTGGATGTACTTGTACTCTAATCTATAGATTATTTAAACAAGCTAATATCACTCCATCTAAAATGGCTGCTGGACTTATGATGAGTGCTATCATCTCTGATACACTACTTTTCAAATCTCCAACTTGCACACCTGAAGATGTAGAGGCTGTAAAAGAGCTTTCTAAAATCTGTGGAGAAGAGAATTTTGAAGATTATGGAATGAAGCTTCTAATTGAAGGAACTTCTCTTTCTGATAAAACTTCTGAAGAGATAATCACTATAGATATGAAAGAGTTCGATATGAATGGTAAAAAAGTAGCAGTTGCTCAAGTAAATACTGTTGATGTAGCTGGACTTTTAAATACTCAAGCTGATTTAGAAGCTGCCATGAACTCTATGAGTGAAAAATCTAACTATGATCTATTTGTTCTTGTAATAACTGATATTATAAAAGCTGGATCATATGTTTTAACAGTTGGAAAATGCCCAGAGCTTGTAGAAAAAGCTTTCAATGTAACTTTAGATAATAAGACAGCTTGGTTAGAAGGAGTAGTTTCTAGAAAGAAACAGGTAGTTCCTTTCATGCTAACTGCTAGCCAAAACTAATATAAAAGAGTGATTGTAGATAGTTTTCTATTTACTCTCACTCTTTTTATTATGATATCTCAAGTTCTTTTTTTAATGCTTTTACCAAAACTTGAGAGAAATTTATATTTTTTTGTGTTGCTAGTATATCTAACCAAGTTGGAATACTTAAAGTTTTTTTCTTGTATTCTAATTTTATTTTAGATTTTTCATAAGGTAACCACATATTTAACAATAGAATCTCTTGATTTCCTTTTAATTCTGTTTTTAATATATCTATACTACTTGCTTTTGGAAATTCAGTATTTTCATCTTCATAATCTAGAAGAGATAATGTAATAATTTCTTTTAAATCTTTTATTACTTCCTCTACACTATTACCATATGCTAAAAAATTATCTATCTTTAAATCAGGAACTCCACCATAAATCATTCCATCTTCATATGTTAAAATTATTGGATACATTACCTCATTCATTTTACTCACTCCTCTATTAGTTATTCGAGGAAGCAGGGTATTATTTCAACCCTGCTTGTTTTAAAATACTCATTACAGTTTTATCTGGTAAATCTTTTCGAGGATGTGGAACTGTAACTTTTCCTTTTTTAATTGGATGTACAAATTGATGATGACTACCAGCTATCGCTTTTAAAATCCAGCCATCCTCTTTGAGTATTTTAAAAAGGTCTTTAGAGCTCATTTGACCACCTCAAATTAATTTTACCATATTTTCAACACGTAGTCAATACGTATATTTTGCTGTTTTTTAATTTAAAATAGTTTTAATAGTTCATCTCTAGTTAAATTTAACAAACTCTTTTTCTCTCCATCTAATACTTCAGATATAATTTTAGATTTTTCAGCTTTTATCAAGTTTATTTTTTCTTCAATAGTACCTTTAGTTATCAGTCTATACACAGTTACACTATTTTTTTGTCCCAATCTATGAGCTCTATCTGTAGCTTGATTCTCGACAGAGGGATTCCACCAAGGATCAAAATGTATAACAGTATCTGCTCCTGTAAGATTCAACCCACTTCCTCCAGCTTTAAGTGAAATTATAAAAATATCTCCCTCTCCACTATTGAATCTTTCTACTAAATCCACTCTATTTTTGGCACTTGTTTTTCCATCTAAATATAGAATAGTAAATCTATCCTTCAACTCTTTCTTTATTATATCCAACATCTCTGTAAACTGCGAAAATAAAAGTACTCTATGACCATTCTCTTTAGCATTTTCTAACAACTCTATCAATACCTCTAGTTTTCCACTTCCCCCTTTGTACTCATCTAAGAATAACTTTGGATGATTGCACAGTTGACGTAATCTTGTTATATATGAAAGTATTTTTATAGCATCACTTGCATTCTCTTCAACCTCTTTTTTGTACTTTTCTTGGTATCCAAAGTATAATTTTTTCTGCTTGTCATCTAAGTCAATCAATATATTTTTTTCAATCTTTTCTGGTAACTCTTTTAAAACCTGTTTTTTAGTACGTCTCAAAATAAATGGTGATATAATCTCTCTAAGATTTTTTAAATTATCTATAAATCTATTTTTAAATGATGTATGTCCACCTAAATATCCTGGAAATACAAAATCAAATATGTTCCAAAGTTCTAAAATATTATTCTCTATTGGAGTACCCGTCAAAGCTATTTTTGTCTCTCCCTTTAAAGTTTTGACAATATTTGAAGTTTTTCCCAATATATTTTTTATATTTTGAGCTTCATCTATAACTATATTTGAAAACTCACCTTCATAGAGCTCTATATCATTTTTCAATATACCATAGGTTGTTATTAATACATCTCCCTTTTTTAATTTTTTTATAATATCTTCTCTCTCTTTTTTACTACCAACACAGATTTTTACTGATACATTTGGAGCAAATCTCTCAAATTCATTTTTCCAGTTATATGCAAGAGATTTAGGAGTTATAACAATACTTGGCTTCTCTCTTTTTTCCAAAGCTAAATACGATATAGTTTGTAAAGTCTTTCCTAGTCCCATATCATCTGCTAATATCCCTCCAAGTCCAAGTTTTTGAAGTGTTTTTAACCAGATTACTCCCTCTACTTGATACTCTCTTAGCATTGGAAAGCATTGTTTTATCTCCTCTTTCTCAGCTTGAGTTACTATGCTTTTTAATTTTTTATTCATTCTTTTAAACTCTTCATCTAAAGATATATTTTTTATCTTTTCCAAAGTAGATTTTATAAAATAAACATAGTTTCTCTCTCTAGAAATTATCCCACTCTCTATCTCTCTTGCACTAGCTTCAGTTATCTGTAACATCTCATTTAATCGTTCTAAATCTTCCAAGCCATCTAACTTTAAAATTCCACCATCTTTTAGAATATAATACTTAGATTTTTCTTTAACACTATTTAAAAAATCTTTTATCTCATTTTTATCTATTCCATCAATAGAAAAATTTATCTCTAAAATATCTGTAACTTTAGTTTGTATATGATAACTTGCCGTGCTATATCTTCTCTTTTTAAATTTTTCTGAATAGTATACTTCATACTCTGCTTTTAATTGTGGTAACCCTTCTGTTATGAAATTGTATACCCCTTCCATTGATTCTATATGATAACTGTTATCCCCAAAACTTTCACCATATTTTTCCATAATCTCTCTATACAATGAGCTAGTTTTTGTTTTATTATCATTTAATATTATCTTATCAGCAAATTCTACCTCATCTGCTCCATCATAATATCTCTTACTATAAAGTTTGAGACCAAACTCACCAAAAGAATCAATATATATCTTTTCACTTATATCTTTTGGAGTATACACTAATTTTTGTAGAGATGAACACAACTTTATCTTCCCTATTTTACTAATTTTTTCTATAAGAGGAAGAAGATTTGTAGAATCAAAACTTAAACCTTCTGTTTTATAATTTCTTAAAATTATATTCAATATTTCAATATCTTTTTTAGGTAATCTAAATATTTTACCATTGTATGAATATCTATTTACTAGATACTCTGCTCCTAAAATCTGATAATCAAATAGATTTTCAATCTTTAAATCAATTGCATTATTTTCTTTATCCTCTAACACCTCAATTTTTAATAACTCGTTCAATCCTCTATCAATAACTTCTATTTTTCCCTCTTCTTTTAAAAACTCTATAATTTTTTCTGTATACTCTTCCAATAGATAGAGACGCCCTCTCTCTCCAGCTCTCCAACTATTTTGTAACTCAGCATTTAAAGTATCATACTTACATAAATAATCCAATAGCTTCTTAGACCTATCTAAAAAATAATCTGTCTTAGGATTATATGTATAGTACTTTCCAAAGGAAAACTCTTCATTGAGCCTATAAGCAGTTAAAAATTTTGATAATTTACTATCTAATTTATATTTTTTATTTGGAGTTTGTAATTCCAGTGAAACCTTCAGACTAGGTATAGATTCCCAATAATTTTGATTTATAGAGGCTACTACTTCTATTTTAAGAGGTACTGTTCTGTTAGAAATCTCAGTTTCAAACAAATCTAAGGTATGCTTTTTCTTTTTAGTAACCATTCCCTCAAAAAATCTATTTTTATAAACAGAATCTACAGTTTTGACTTTTAAATCATCTAAAAAATCCAAAATATCCTCCATATTATTTCTTTAATTTTTTTACTATTATCATATTATTACCTGTGAACCTCTCCTACTTAGAGCTTTCAGCTTCATCTTCTTAAAATAAATCACTGTGAGTTCCTGTTCTTGATAAAGTAAGTATTAATTTTGATTTTTCAATTTTATATATAAGTAACCAATCTGGTCTAATGTGACACTCCATAAAACCACTATAGTTTCCTACTAGTTGATGATTTCTATACTTAGATGGTAATTCTTTTTCATTAGCAATTAACTCAATAACTTCTTTAAGTAAATTTAAATTATATCCTCTTTTTTTTAGAAGTTTATAATCTTTTTCAAAGACCTTAGTAGTTGTTATTTCTAACATTAACTAATCCTCCTTATCAAGTGCACTAAAAAGTTCTTCTGTAGTCTTATATGTAGGACGTTTAACTTTTCCAGCAATTATATCCTCTGTTTCTTCTATAGCTTTTATAGTCGTAATATCAAAATTTTCTAATTTTGTTTCAAATGGTAATCCACCCATTCTTATCATAGATTTTACAAACATATTAAATGCAGAAGACATACTTAATCCCAATTCATCACATATATGATTAAATACTTTTTTATCTTCTTCATTTATTCTAACATTAATTATTGCCATATTAATCACTCCTTTTTTATATACAATGTATAGATATATTATATACAAAAACTCTTATTATGTAGAGTGTAACACATATATTTCAAATAGTCAATATGTGCCAATACACTCTCATAATTTTGTTTCCAACTTTTTATACTAGCTTCTCTTAGATTCAAATTGAACATAACAAATAAGGATGAACCTCTCCTACTTAAAGCTTTCAGCTTCATCTCTTAACTAAAATTGAGCAAATAATTAACTTTCATTATTTTCTTTTGGAAATTGGATCCCATCAATACAATAATCATAAATAAAAGATTTTATACCAGACATATCATTAGTTTCATAAAATTTAATTAACATATCCCTAAATTTTTCTTGATGTTTTATCGGAATAGAAATAATACCTACTCCATTTTGAATCATAATTTGATTTCCTACCATCATTGCCGTTCTTTTATTTCCATCATAAAATGGTTGTGTTCTCATTAAATATAGCATCATAGTTAAAGCTCTATCTGTAGCATTTTCAATTTTAGAAATCTCATTCATATGTTTTTCAATTTCCTCTTTATTTGGAACTTCTGGTTTCCAATCAGTACCACCCATACTTACATCAGAAGTTCTTAATATTCCTGCAAGTGGAACTATATTATATTCCCCTACCAATTTATTTATTTGAGAAAGATATCTAAAATCTAAAGGATAATCTATATTCTCAATTGTAAATTGCCAAGCATGTTTTAAATTGACAATAGCGTTTATATCATTTATTCTCATACCATTAACTGCTAAGCCATCAAGAATAACCTCTGTTTGTGAATAAGTTACAACTATTCCCTCTAAATTTGCAGATTTCCATATATAATCTACTATATTTCTTTTTGCTACAAATATATTTTCATCTATTGTCATATTATATTTATTTTTTATTTCCATGGTTACTCTCCTTAATATACCTTTTTTGATATATTTGCTGATTAGATTATATCACTTTATTTTCTAATAAACAACAGAGCAATTCATGCTTCTAAGACTTTGTATTATCAATACACTCTTACAATATAGAGTGTAATAAGTGGCAATAGAACTACCAATATATAATCTATCATCTTTGTCTCCAGCTTTCTATACTGGCTTCTCTTAGCTCCAACCTGAAATCCCTTAGACTCCATAGCCATAGCAATATTTTCAGAAGATCTAATAGCTGTTACCAACATAGGTAACATAAATAGATTTTTCTTCACTCCTCTAGCCCTATAAGCATAGGTTATATTTCTATACTCATTTTTTACTATTGGTATAAAGTTGTAAGCTGCCATTATACCATAGGCAAACTTTTCAGAGAGTCTAAACTGTTGCATCAGACTCAAGATAAACATTCTAGGATCTGTTGTGTAGACAAATAGAAACCCAAGTCCAGCATAAGCTAGTATTCTAGCTGCCAACTGTAGACCACTCTCAGCACTCTCCATTACTACAACAATCTTAGTCATATCTGTTATATCTGTAGTAGCACTCTCATTTCCATAGAAATACCCAGTAAAGAATACTCCCAAAGCCATTATAATTACTGGGAGAAAAGAGATACACAATCTTTTTATACTCACTTTAGATAGTAACATTAAAATTAGACATATTAAAAATACAGATATATTAACATAGTAATTGTATTCAAATGAAAGGATAAGAGAGATTAAAAATATAGTTAATCCCTTGAATCCAGGATTTAATTTAGATGTATTCAACTCTCTTCAACTCCTTGTCTTTAAATTCATATATATAGTCAGAATACTCTGCCACTAAGTCTATATCATGTGAGACTAAAACTACACTCAATCCCTCTCTACTCTTCTTCTGAAGAAACTCCATAATCTCTCTACTTGTCTTGTTATCCTGCCCATATGTAGGCTCATCACAAAGCAGTACTCTCTGCTCTCCACACAACATAGATAGAACAGCCAATTTTCTCTGCTGTCCTTGACTAAGAGAATAGGGAGAAGTATTTCTATACTCATAAAGGTTAAACTCTTTTAGTAAGTTTTCTGCCCTCTCTCTATTTCTTTCCTCATTTTTATCCACTCTAGTCAAGCTAAAAATTATCTCATCTATCACCCTATAAGTTAAGAATTGGTTTTGAGGATTTTGAAAGACAATTCCCACCTCTTTCAATACCTCTCTCTCTTTTAGCTTTTTAAACTCTTTTCCATCATAAATATAGCTACCATCTCGGTATCTCTCTATCCCACACAGAGTATTTAAAAGAGTACTCTTTCCACTTCCACTCTTTCCAATAATCGAAGTGATCTTTCCTCTTGCTATTTCAAATGTTAGCCCTTGAGCTAGGATATTATCCCCATAGCTTAGCTTCAACTCTCTTATCTGAGCTATACACTCTTTTTTATCCTCTTCAATATATCTCTTTTCTCCTATGTCACATCTATCCTCTAAGGCTTCAACTCCTCCAGCAGATATTTGACATCCCTTATCCAAAAGGATCAACTTGTAATCCACTCTCTCCCATAGACTTATTCTATGATCAATGATTATAAGGGTTGTACCATAAGTTTTATTCAGCTCTAGAAGTATCTCTATTATCTCTTGAGAGGACTCATAATCCACATTGGCAAAAGGCTCATCTAAAACTATTACCTCAGAATTCAGAGCAAGTATAGAGGCTAGAGCCACCTTCTGCTTCTCTCCACCAGATAGTGTTGTCAATCTTCTCTCCTTCAAATGCAAGATTCCACATCTCTTTAGTACTTCCTCTACCTTCTCATCCATTTTTTCCACTGGATAGTTGATGTTCTCCAATACAAATATGATCTCCTCTTCTACACTCTCCATACAAAATTGTGTGTCACTATTTTGAAACATCATACTTATCTTCTTAGCTCTCTCCTGCAAGGGTATACTCTCTATACTCCTCTCTTCTAGATATATACCTCCCCCTGTCAATACCCCTTTGTTAGCTGGATAAAGTCCTGTCAATAGATAGGCCAGGGTACTCTTACCACAACCTGAGTATCCACTGATTAGGTATATTTCTCCTTTAACAAAAGAAAAAGAGAAGTCTTTGACTATCTCTCTTTTTGATCTTTCTGAATATTTAAAAGTTATATCCTTGCAGAGTAATATCTCCTTACTCATTTATCTCTTCCTGTCCTAAGCTATAGCTACTTAAAGCTCCAGTTTTTGCCAATTTTTCAGCTAAAACCTTAGATAGAACCCCAGCAAAAAGTACAGAACTTATAGCTCTCACTACAAACATTCCCAATAGATACATAGGTGTAAATTTTGAGAATCCACCTCTTACATATCCCCATACAAAACTGAATATACAAGCAAATAGAGCTGCTAAACACATATTTTTCATTGAGAAATCTCTATATTTTCCCTTGGCAAATACAAGCTCTGGTCCCATTCCTTGAATTATTCCAGATAGGATAACTATTGGTCCAAACATATTTCCCATTATTACCTCTATAACTGCAGATAAAACCTCAGCTACCACTGCTACTCCAGATCTCTGAATGATATATGGTACAAATGTAGATGCCATAAACCATACTCCAAATACAATCTCATAAGCATATGGTGCAAATCCAAATGGTGCTAGTACAGTTGCTAAGAAGTTAGCAAAATATACTCCCCATAGGTAGATAAATGAAAAAACTACTGAAAAAATACAAACCATTATTACATCTTTTAACTTCCAATTAAACATCTAATTACTCCTTTGTTGGACTATTTACTGATATAGTCACTTGTAAAATATAGTGTGATAAATGATCCTCTCCATACTTGAAGATCTCCTCTAGAGTGTCAAATACATTGTGTACATCTCCCTCTAATATAGATACATAGTGAGAACTCTTGCTAAATACACCTCTGTCTTTTGCCAACATAACAACCTTTGCTATATGCTCCATATAGTCCTCTTCTCCCATAGGATAAAAAGAGATTTTACTAACTACATTGAAGTGCTTATCCTTTATTCTCTCCTCATTTACTCTCTCATCATCTACTTCCATAAATGAGTCTGCATCAGTATCTCCAGGACACCCCTTTGAGAATGTAGCTTCTAGTGCCATATGTATATCCTCTCTATAGGCATTTACAAACAGTCCTTTGACTACATCAAATACGTGAACTCTCTTTCCTCTCACACAAGTACTCAACTTATCAGTTTGCTTCCAAACCTTGCTTGTATCAGTGTTTTCTAGTCCACCTAAGATAACATCTACAAATTTATCACTCATTGGATATAGGGAAAATCTAGCTCCAGATACACCTTTACTAGCTCCTCCTATACACCATAAGCAATCTTTTAATCCCATAAAAAAATCCTCCTTTAATTACAAAAGGAGGAAATACTTATATATTTTATTATTTACTCCTTTCGTTGGTACTAACCAAATCAAGTTCAATGAGTTTAGAGTATATACTCAATCTCAGCCATATGGCTCCTCAGTAAATTTTATTTAATTACAGATAATAATATATCATTATTATTGTATTTTGTCTAGAAGTTATTTTTGCTAATTAAAAATTGAATCATAATCATAATTTAAATAAAACTCTTTATTCTTTTCTAAATACTCTTTATAGTTCTCTTTTGTCAACCTATATTCTTTTTTAGAAATCCAATCTAATATCTTATCATTTATTGTGTAAATATAATGCCCTGCATCTTTGTAATTATCCAAATTAGTTATTAAATCATAATTATTAAAGAATGAATATAGTTCTATATTTGGCACTTCTAAAATCATTTCAATCATTATTTTTTCTGCTTCTAATTGCTTTAAAATCTCTCCGCTTTGATTAATAGAGTCCCAATAAACAATACTATATGGAGTTATAAAATATATAAACTTAGTATTAGGATATTGTAGTGGAACATCTAGTACATTCTTCTGAATATTTTCTCTAATTATTTCAATATCAGCTTTACTTAATTTTTCTATCTCTATATTCTTTTTCTCTCGTTTATAACCCTTTAAAATAATATTTTTTCCAAATGTTTCATCTCTCCAACTACTATAATCATCAAAAGAAGTTGTTTCTCTATTTTTTAAAGTATTAAAAACTACTCCACCTAATCCTTTTAAAATTAATTCTTTATTAAATAAGTATTTATAATCATTTAACAAATTATCATCATAAAGATATGTTGGATATTCTTTGTATTTTTGTTCTTTAAAATTTTTATTTATAGCTCCATAATCTAATCCTCTTAATATTATTTTAGTATTTTTTCTGTCTTTTAAAATTACTTCTATATTATCATTTATTTCCCTATAAGTTGCTCCTGCAAATGGTATTTTAATAGAACTAACTTTAAATAATTTATCAAATTGTGAACTTCTAAAATTTTCCGTCATTGAAGTTCCTATTATCACACCATTATAATCAAAATATTTTATAATTCCATTATTTATATATCTTTGATTCATTAATCTATATTTAAAATATTTTAAAGGTTTATGATAATGAAAATACGGATCTATAATTATCATAGTACTTCCTATCATAATTAATATTAAAATAATACTTGCTATATTTAATATAAAAAATCTTTTATTATTCATTTTCTCTCCTAAAAATTAAAATAAAGAAATGTACTCATATTATTTAATGAAATTATCGAAAATATTATATAAACAATTATCTCTAAATATATTTTTAAACTATTTTTATATACTTTTATTTTATTCAAACTATTACTAAATTTTATAACAATAATAATAGATAAAAATAAATAAAAAATACATTCATATGTTCCCAATCTTCCATTAGTATATTCTATAAAAAACTCTATATCTCCTTGTGGAATATATAAAATATCCTCTTTTATATTAAACATTCCCTTTATTACTTTTAATGCATCTGCTACTGTTGTTGCTCTAAAAAACACCCAAAAGATATTTACTAAATTAATTGTTATAAACCAACCTACTAATTTATTCAATTTTCTTCCACTATTTTTCCATATTCTATGAATCAATATACATATTCCATGTAACATTCCCCAAATTATAAAATTCCAACCTGCTCCATGCCATATACCACTTGCCAAGAATACTATGAATAAATTCCTTAATGTTTTTAATTCTCCTTTTCTATTTCCTCCTAATGGAATATATAGATAATTTGTCATAAATCTACCTAATGTCATATGCCACTTCTTCCAAAATTCCTGTATATTAGTTGATTTATATGGTGAATTAAAGTTTGCTGGTAATACTATATTAAACATCAAAGCAATCCCTATTGCCATATCACAATATCCACTAAAATCAAAATATAATTGTAATGTATATGATATTGATGTTAACCATGCTTCTATAAAATTTAATTTATCCATCATATCAAATCCTGCATTGGCAAAATTTGCTATTGTATCTGCTATTATTACTTTCTTTGCTAATCCTATAGAAAATACATATAATCCTCTATTCATATTTTCCCAATTAATTTTTTTATTACTTTCAGCTTCAAATTGAGGTAACATCTCTGTTGGTAATACTATTGGTCCTGCTATTAACTGTGGAAAAAATGTTACAAATAAACAATAATCTAAAAAATCATAAATTAAATGATATCTTTTATACATATCTACTACAAACGAAAGTTGCTGAAATGTAAAAAATGATATTCCTAATGGTAACATTATATGTAATAGATGAAAGTTGCTCTTAAATACTATGTTAATATTCTCTACAAAAAAATCATAATATTTAAAATACCCTAATATTCCTAAATTAAATATAACTCCAAATATTAATAATATCCTTCTTTGAACTATATCTACTTTGTTATTTGATAAACGTTTTCCTATAAAATAGTTTATTAAAATTGATATAGCTATAAGTATTAAATACATTCTATTAAAATATGAATAAAAATATAGTGAAGCTATTACTAACCAAGCTTTAGCACATTTATTTTTATTATATCTATTTAATAAAAAGTATATTACCAAAGTAATTGGTAAAAACAAAAATATAAACTCATATGAATTAAATAGCATATAATTCCTTCCTTAATTTTTATATATAAAACTCTTTATACCATTTTGCAAACCTTCTCAATCCTTCTCTTAGAGATGTTTGAGGTTTAAAATTAAAATCTCTTTCTAAAGTACTTACATCTGCATAAGTTACTGGTACATCTCCAGGTTGCATTGGTACTAATTTTTTATGAGATTCAAAATTATAATCTTTAGGTAATATTCCTTCATTTAATAACTCTTCTTGTAATATAGTTACAAAATCTAATAAATTTTCAGGATTATTGTTTCCTATATTATAAATTGAATATGGTGGTATAGGTAATCCATCTTCCCCTACTTTTCTCTCTGGAGCTTTTTCCATAACACACTTTACTCCGTATACTATATCATCTATATAAGTAAAATCTCTTTTACAATTTCCATAGTTAAATATTTCTATAGTTTCATTATTTTTTAACTTATTTGTAAAGCCAAAATATGCCATATCAGGTCTTCCTGCTGGGCCATATACAGTAAAAAATCTAAGTCCTGTTGAAGGAATATTATATAATTTAGAATAACTATGTGCCATTAATTCATTTGATTTTTTAGTAGCTGCATATAGCGATACTGGATTGTCTACTTTATCTTCAACTGAATAAGGTACTTTTTTATTACTTCCATACACTGATGAAGATGATGCATACACAAAATGTTCTACTCCCTTAGCCCCATTATCATAACTATGTCTACAAGCTTCTAAAAGATTATAGAACCCTATCATATTACTTTGAATATATGCATCTGGATTAATGATACTATATCTTACTCCTGCTTGTGCTGCTAAATTTACTACAATATCTGGACTGTATTTTTTAAATATCTCATCTATTATCCCTTTATCAGCAATATCTCCTTTTATGAAGTGATAATTTGAACTACTATGTTTTTTTACTTCCTTCTCTATTTCAGAAAGTCTCCATTCTTTTATGCTAACATCATAATAGTCATTTAAATTATCTATTGATACTATATTTATACTTTCTATCTTTTTCAAAAGTTCCAAAATTAAATTTGAACCTATAAATCCAGCCCCACCAGTTATTAATATAGTTTTTCCATTTAATTCTATATTTTGCATATCTATCACCCTTTTTAATCTCTTTTAAATATATCTCTAGTGTATACTTTATCCTTTACATCATCTAAACAACTATCGTATCTATTAGCTACAATACTTTGACTTAATTTTTTAAATTCTTCTAGGTTATTTACTATTTTACTTCCAAAGAAAGTAGTTCCATCTTCTAAAGTTGGCTCATAAATTATTACTGTAGCTCCTTTAGCTTTTATTCTTTTCATTATCCCTTGAATGCTACTTTGACGGAAGTTATCACTATTACTTTTCATTGTTAATCTATAAATTCCTATTACTATCTCTTTTTCTTTTGAAGGATCAAATGAACTATTAGCTTCATATGCTCCTGCTATCTCCAAAACACGATCAGATATAAAATCTTTACGAGTTCTATTAGATTCTACTATTGCACCAATTACATTTTGTGGTACTTTATCATAATTAGCTAATAATTGTTTTGTATCTTTAGGTAAACAATATCCACCATATCCAAATGAAGGA
>NZ_JAGIRL010000051.1 GCF_019012925.1 Fusobacterium sp. | reverse complement strand
TTCAAAATTATTTACTCTTTTGTCCTTGTTCCTCTATATACTTTTTTATGACTTCAAGTGGAGCTCCTCCAGTGGTCAACAAACAAAAACTTTTAGACCAAAACATTTCTTTCCAAAGATATTTTCTTGTATGTGGAAATTCTTTTTTTATTATTAATACAACAAAAATACTGAATGACAATTACTATCTAATTCCATTGCTTTCACTCCTATTTTTATATATCTACTGATTATGTTATATCACTTTATCTTCTAAAAAGCAATAGAGCAATTCATAGCACCACCTATAGAGGTGGGCGACTTCTTGCTCGTTAAGTTAAATTTTAGAATAAAGATAAGAACTTTGTACAGAAATTTTATGAGTATTTTTCATTACTCTTTTATAAAAAATAATGTATCAGAGTTAGAATCAGATTCTGAAAATTGATATCCTTCTTTAGTAAAAGTTTTAATACTTTCTAAATCAGAAATATTATTAATTGTCATAAAATCTAATAACATTCCTCTAGCTTTTTTTGCTTCAGTGCTAATATTTTTTAATTTATCATCTACTTTTTGTCTAAATTCAATATTTATAACTTTGAATTTTTTCTTATCAATTATTTTAGAAAACTCTTTTGAAGCTAAATTAATAAAGATTTCATCAATATATGCATTAAGAAAATCATTTATTTTATCATTCCAAAACTTGTAAAGAGATTCCTCTAAAAAGTTAATAGTCATATCAAGTCTATATGGTTTTATTTCAGTGTTTGGAGATAAAACTCCATATAGAGCAGAGAAAATTAATAGATTTTCATTTAAGTAGTTTAAATCTTTAGCAGAGTAACTATTTAAGTTTAGTTGTCTAAAAGTGACACCGTCATAAAGGGATAAAGCTTCATATGAGTCTAGAGAGTCAAAGTTTTGAATGTTATTGTAAGTTTCCTCAAGTAGTTGACCCTTTATTTTAAATAATTTTTCAATTTCTGATTTAGAAAGTTTTTTTAAAGAATTAACTAATGAATGAGTTTTATCAGGAAAGTTAATAGTTCTATTTTTAGAAAAATTAATATTTTTTAGTTTCATTGTCTTACTAGGCGAAAATAAAATCTTCATAAATACCTCCATTTTTTACAATATTTTATATTATAAATGAAAAAAATTCAACATACTAGTAGAAAAGCTGGAGAGGTGTAGATCTCTCCAGCTATATTATATATCTAATGCTGTATTTTAGAAATTTTTAAGTTCATTATAAAATTCATCAATAGCTTCAAAAATTCTAGGAGAACCTCTTAATATTTTTGTTGAATCAACTATAAAAAGGTGTCCTTTTTTACCAGCAGTAATATCTTTTACCACAGGATTGCTATTTAAAATATCTTCTGGAGAACCGATTGCCATAGATCCAATCAAGAAATCAGGGTTCTCTTTAAGTAAAAATTCAGGAGAGATAATAGGTTTATCTCCAACTAAATTATCAGCTAAGTTTTTAATACCTAACAATGATAAGATTTGACCTGATAGAGATTTTGAATTAAAAGCCATCATTGGAGTTGTAGAGTAAAGAATAGCCCCTTTTAAATTAAGAGGATTAGCAGATATTTTTTCTTGAATATCTTTTAATTTATAAGTTGAATCCTCATATAATTTAGTAGCTTCTTTTTCTTTACCAGTTAATTTTCCAAAAACTTGGATATTTTGTAAAATATCATCAAAGTTATTAGAATCTACAACAAGTACAGGAATATTAAATGGTTTTAAACTAGCTCCCAATTTTGTAGACATAGCTCCAATTAAAACTAAATCAGGTGAAAATGATAGAATTTTTTCAATGCTTGTATTTGTAATGTGTCCAACACTAGGTAATTTGCTAACTTTATCCTCAGGATAGATCTTACTTCTAGCAGTAGTAGCAATAGCAGATATTTTGTCCTCTGCTCCAATCATATAAAATGTTTCAATAATAGCAGGATCTAATATAACAATCCTATTATATTCCTTTATTTTAATACTGTTTTTATAGTTATCACTTATCTTATCATTTTCTACTTTTAAAGCTGAAAATGAGTAGCTACTTATTAGTAATGTAAGTAATAAGATTACTTTTTTCACGTTATTTTCCTCCTTTTAACTTTGGTATAATATATGGAATATCCTCTTCTGTATAGAAAATAGAACATTCAAGATCATAGATTGCCTTTAAATTCTCAACAGTTAAAGTCTCTTTAGGAGTACCTTGAGCATATACTTTTCCATCTTTTAGCATAACTATTTCATCACAAAACATAGCTGCAAGATTTAGGTCGTGAAGTACAGCAATAGCAGATAATCCTTTTTCTATAACATTTTCTTTAACTTTTTTCATCAGATCAAGTGCATGGTTTAGGTCCAATGCCGATGTTGGTTCATCAAGGAGAATTATTTTAGTTTCTTGAGTTAAGGCTCTAGCTAATAAAACTCTTTGAAATTCTCCACCAGAAAGAGTTGGAGCTTTTCTTTTTATAAAGTTTTCTAACTCTAATTCACAAAGATGTTTTTTAGCAATCTCTCTATCTTCAGCAGAGTAACCGTCCCAACTATTTTTTAAATGAGGTAATCTCCCCATTAAAACAAAATCTTCAACATCCATAGCAGATACAAGTTGAGATTTTTGAGGAACTAAAGAGATCAATTTAGCTTTTTCCTTTTGAGAAATATCACTAGATTTTAAATTATCTATATAAATATTTCCACTCTCTCCATTTAAATATCCTAAAATATTTTTTAAAAGAGTTGATTTTCCACAACCATTAGGTCCAAGTATTCCAGTAAGTTTTTTCTCTTTTAAATTAAGATCAATTCCTTGAAGAATTTTTCTATTTCCATAGGAGAAATTTAGTTTTTCAATTTTTATTATGTCCATTAGAAATCTCTCCTTTTATTTTTTAATGCTAAATATAGAAAAAATGGAGCTCCGAAAAAGGCAGTTATAACTCCAATAGGAATTTCAACAGGAGCTAAAACGACTCTTCCAAAAGTATCACAAAGTAATAAAAAGAATCCACCAGCTAAAATAGTACTTGGTAGCATCTTACTATTAGAAGGACCTACTATCATTCTAATAGTGTGAGGAACAATTAGTCCAACAAAACCGATCATTCCAGAAAAAGCTACAGAGAAAGCAACTATAAGAGCAGCTACAGTAAGTGTTTTCACTTTTAATTTATTTACGTCTACTCCAAGAGAGTGTGCCTCTTCATCTCCAGAAAGTAGAGCATCTAATTCATATCTTTTCGAGTAAAAATATATTAGTGAAAAAACAAGAGGTATTAATATAAATATAACTCTATTCCAAGTAGCATTTCCAAGATATCCCATCATCCACATTGTAATCTTAAAAGAATCCTCTCCAATAAGATACATAGCAAAAGATGTGAAGGCTCCTAAAAATGATGATACGGCAATTCCTACTATCAAAAGAGTTGCAACATTTACTTTATTACCTTTTTTAGCCATCTTAAATATTAAAAGTGTACTAGCTAAACAAGCTACAAAAGCTAAGACACCATACATGAAGTCAGGCATATTAAAAATAAAAGCAATTACAGCCCCAAAAGTTGCACTTGCTGCAATTCCAATAATATATGGATCAGCAAGAGGGTTTTGAAAGACTGTTTGAACAACAGCCCCACTAGATGATAACATCATTCCTACAAGAAGTGACATTATTATTCTAGGTAATCTAAGATTAAAGATTATAGTTTTTATATAATCTGGAGCTTTCCCTGGAGAAAATATATACTCCAGAGGAATTGGAACACTCCCTAAAGGGATAGAGAGTATTCCTGTTATAATTATTCCTATTGTAAGTACGATAGGTAAAACTTTTTTCATATAATTCCTCGCATTCTAATTTCTATGATTCAGAGTATTATAGGCTATATCTGAATCCTACATAATAATTTCTTTCTGCTGCTGGATCATAAGTATAACCATCTTTTTCACTATAATCAACACTATCATAGTATTTTTTATCGAATAGGTTATTGATTCCAGCATAAAGTGTTAGTCCGTTATCAAATGAATATCCAGTTCTTATATTAGTAATTGTATAGCTACCTCTTTTTCCACTAAGATTATCATTTTTAATATAAGAGTCTCCTGTATAAATTACTTCACCATTGATATTAAAGTTAGGAGTGAAATCATACTTAGCTCCAAAAGTAAATTTATGAGTAGGAACTCCCTCTATTTTTCTACCTGCTAAATCTGCACCATTGACTCTATTTCCTTTATCATCATATTGTTTTTCTGTTCCTTTTTTTATTTCAGCATGCATATATTGATATGATTCAGATAAAGTTAATTTTCCAAAATAATGTTCTAATGCTATCTCAGCACCAAATCTTTCTGTTTTATCAATATTATAATTCAGAATTTTTTGAGACATACCTGTTGCCATTCCCTTCATATAA
Source organism: Fusobacterium sp. (assembly GCF_019012925.1). Taxonomy (GTDB): domain Bacteria; phylum Fusobacteriota; class Fusobacteriia; order Fusobacteriales; family Fusobacteriaceae; genus Fusobacterium_A. Next base: position 35,126 of record NZ_JAGIRL010000051.1, on the reverse strand, counting down.
GTGTAGATCTCATTATCTGTTTGAGTATAGAAAATAGATGTATTGATAGAAGTATTTCCAATATAGTCACTCATACCGAACTCTATACTTCTATATGTTTCAGATTCTAAATCATTAAGTTCATATTTTGTTCCACTCATAGGACGACCCATAACAGATTTTTCATAAGGAACAGCATCAGTTAAAAGTGCTGGTGGTGGAGAAGTAAACCCTTGCTCTAATCTAGTATAAACTTTTCCTGTGTCAGAGTATAAATAAGAACCAGATAATTCAAGTGCAAAATTTTCTTCAGATTTTGAAGTATTAACAATTTTAGGTTTACCCATAGTTTTACCACCAATACTAGTACTAGATGATCTAAAAATATCATATTCAGCTTTTTCAAATCTAAACCCTTGATTAAATTCAAAATCATTATATTTTAAATTGTTCATAATAAAACCAGCATACGTAGTTTTATTAAAATCATTAGTTGTAGTTACTACTGGTGCATGAGCTCCCATTTCCATATTTGCCAATCTTTGAGCATCGTTATCAATATAATCAAAACCAACAATTACTGAGCTATTAGCAAATTCATTTTTTCCATAAGAATATTTTAACTTAGGTTTAATTCCTTTCTTTTTATCGTCAAAGAAACCATAAGGTTTTTTTCCTTTGTCTGAAATTTTTAAATTTGTTTCATTTTGAAAAGCAACCATATTAAACTCTAAATTATCACTTAATTTAGTATTGTATGTTAAAACATAATCATCTTTTTCGGTATTAACTTTAGTAACTTTATCACCAGCTTGCTTTCTATCCTCTTGTAATTGTTTTCTAGTAAGCATACCAGGTGAAAAAATATCAGATTCGTGATGAGAATATTTAAATTCAAGTGCTTGCGTATCACTGATATTATATTTTAAATTTCCTTGAAAAAATTCTGTATCATCATGACTTTGACTACGATAGCCATCAGCATTTGTTTTACTATATATAACATTAGCATCAAAATTTCCTAGAGATTGTCCAGCAGAAACATCATACTTATTTCCACCAAAACTAGTATGGTCATAAGCTACATCAGCTCTAAGTCCTTTTCCATTTTTTGTAATAATATTAATTACCCCACCAGCAGTACCACTACCATATAGAACACTTCCTCCACCAGGAATAACTTCAATTCTTTCAATAGAACTTACAGGAATAGTATTAATTGGAGTACTTGTCATAGAAGTATCTAAAGAATTTACAGCAACTCCATCTATTAATATCTGTACATTTCTCTTAGCAATAGCACTTCCTTGTCCTCTCAAATCAACAGTAGAACCAAATGTATCTTTAGTAATAGAAACACTAGGAATATCTTTCAAAACATCTAGTACAGTTTTATACTCTTTTTCCTTGATCTTATCAGAAGTTACTATAGTTGGATTGGCTGCAACTTCTCTCATTTCAGTAGCGAATCCAGTTGTAGAATAGATAACGCTTTTTCCTAAGTCGATACTCTCTTCTCCATAAGCAGCTACAGCAAGTAGTGCTAAAAGTAATGTTACTTTCTTTTTGTTCATATGTTTTTCTCCTTTTAAAATTAATATTTTAGTTGAAAATTAAAGTCTTATTTATTAAATATTTTTTCTAGTATAAACCCGATTGTATCAATTGAAAGATTGTTACCCCAGAACACTCCATCATTTGTAAAATTAAAGCTCTCCTCTGTTTCTAAAACAAGTTTTTTATCTTCATACTCCTTCATTTTTTCACAGAAGAAACCATATTCCTCATCAGATAAAACATCTTTAATATCTTTTTTAGCAATTATAGGGAATTGCATAATTCCTGAAAGTTTTCCAAATTTAGAATGAACATCAGTCTGTTTAGAGTAGAAAGACATCTCTTTACTCATTCTGTATACTCCGATTCCTTGTACACTTCCACCTGCACCCACACCAATAGGGAAAGTGTCTCCACCAGTATTTCTAACTTTTATATATTGGTAATTGTCTCCACCTTTTTTAGCAATTTTAGTCAATTCTAAAATATGGTATTTGTCCTCTCTAAGCATTTCAGCTACAAAGTGAGAGTAAAGTAGATAATCTTTTTTCATATCTTCTTCAAGCTTTACTCTTTCAGCTTCAATATCTTTTGAAAGTTTAGAACCATCATGTACCATAAGTGAGTAGAAACTAGCACTGCTCAACTCTAATTCTTTTACAATTCTAGCATCTTCAATAACCTCTTCAAAAGTTTGATCAGGGAAATTATAGATAATGTCTACACAAACATCTCCCTTGAAGAAATCTTTAAGTTTTTTAAGTCTTGATTTAACTTCCTCTTTCCCGTAAGTTCTGTTGTAGAAAACTCTTCCTCTATCTGAAAAAGTTTGAATTCCAACACTAAGTCTATTAACTCCGTATTTCATCATAACTTCTAATTTTTCTTCAGTCAAATTGTGTAAAGTTGTTTCAAATGTAAACTCATAATCATCACTAAGTTTAACATTATCTCTTATACTTTGAAGAATAATCTCTAATTGTTTAGGCTTATAAACAGTAGGAGTTCCACCACCAAAGAATATAACATCAAATGTACTCTCTTTGAAATAAGTAGTTTTTCCATACTTATTAAACTCACTAGCAACGTATTCTGCATAGGAATCTAAGCTTCCATCAATTTGCTTTCTATTAAGATTACAAAAAGAACAAATTTTATCACAATAAGGTGTGTGAACGTAGATAGCCTTCTTTCTATCATCAGGTTTAATCTCTAACATAGCTTCAAAACTTTCTCCAGTAGCTTTTTCACTTTGAACGTACTTGTTGATAAGTCCATTGCTATCGTGATGAGATTTGAATCTTTTTTCAAATAACTTTAAATTTTCTGTCATTATTTCCTCCAAATTAATTCCTTTACATAATAATTCCTTCAAAAATAATTTTATTTGCAAAATAAAATTACTATAAATATATTAAACTGTTTATTAAAGATTGTCAAGTTAAAAAATAATTGTTTTTAATTGTTTGACTTTAAAAATAAATTGTGATATAAAATAGAAAGTAAACTAAAATAACTAGGAGGGAAAAATGAAAACACTTATTGCTTATTCAACACTTACTGGAAATACTAGAAAAGTATGTGAAGCTGCAAGTAAAGCCTTTTCACAAGTAGAAGTGAAAGATATAAAAGAGGTGGACAATTTAGATTATGATCTAATAGTTGTTGGAACTTGGATAGACAAGGGAACAGCTGATGCAAAAGCTAAAAAATTTATAGAGACATTAAAAAATAAAAAAGTGGCATTTGTATTTACATTAGGAGCATATCCTGATTCTAAGCATGCTGAAGATTGCACAAATAATATAAAAGAATTATTCACTGAAAATGGAAATGAAGTAATAGGACACTATCACTGCCAAGGAGCAATTGATCCAAAACTAATAGAGATGATGAAAAAGAATTTTGGACCTGATCATCCACATGGACCTAATCCAGAAAGAATAAAAAGATGGGAAGATGCAAGTAAGCACCCAGATCAAAATGATTTAGATAAAGCATATGAGTATTTTAAAGAATTAATAAAATAATATTTAATTGAGTAAGTATCTAGATAATAGATACTTACTTTTTTTATTGAGTTTAAAAATTATACTCCAAAAAATATAAAAGCTGTCAGATTTTTATATGCACTGACAGCTTTTATATTGTTGTTAATTAAGTAAATTAAAATACTTTAAAAGAAAGGATTAATTGAATTATATATTAAAATAAAATAAAAGTCAAGAAAAAAATTAAAAAACTAAATATTTTTATAATCAAAATAATTATTTAAGAGTTTTTAACTTTAAAATATGGTAGGAAACTCCAATTAAAATAAGGATTAAAAATATTTTAAGATGTAAATTAGAGATTCTAGATAGTGAGAAAGTTATACTAACTACAAGTAAAAGAATTGCAAAAATTTTATTTTTAAGAGTGATTCCTTTTTTCTCTTGATAGTCTCTAATATATTGACCAAAGATTTTATTTTCTAATAAGTATGTATGAAATTTCTCTGATGACTTACTAAAACAATAAGCACTTAGTAGTAAAAATGGAGTAGTAGGTAGAAGTGGAAGAAAAATACCTATACATCCTAGCCCTAAAGAGATGAATCCAAATATCAAAAAAACTTTTTTTAGCATAAAATACCCCTTTCATAAAAATTTATTTATAAATATAGCTAATTTTTTTTAAAAAGTCAAATAAATATTTAAAATATATATATTTAGTATTTCAAAAAAAACTTGACAAATTATGTCTATATATTTATAATTTAAAAAGTTTTGAAACAGAAAATATTTTTTTATTAAATTGAAAGGGAAAAGAAAGAATGAGAACAAAAATAGCATTACTAAGTTTAATACTATCAGCTGTTGCACATGGAGCTGATATTGAGTTAGGAAAGAGTGTAATTTCAGCTACAGGATTTGAAACTGCACAAAAAGATACTGTAAAAAATGTTTCAGTGGTTACTGCTCAAGAAATAGAGGAAAAAAATTATCAAAGTGTTACTGATGTGTTGAAGGACATTCCAAGTGTTAATATAATAGGTGATTCAAGTAGTCCTAAAATAGATATGAGAGGACAAGGAAAAGACAATGCAGATAGCAATGTTCAAATATTAATAGATGGGGTAACAATAAATACTATTGACTCTTCACATGGATCTACTCCATTAAATACGGTAGCAGTTGAGAATATCGAAAGAATAGAAGTTATTCCTGGTGGTGGAGCTATACTGTATGGTAGTGGAACTAGAGGTGGAATAATAAATATCATAACAAAAACAGGAGCTGGATATCAAGGTGGAAGTATAGGTGCTGAATACACAAGTTATGGTACTAAAAAAGGAAACGTAAGCTATGGAACAACTTTAGGAAAATTAGGAGTAAGTGTTGATTATTTAGATGAAAGATACAGAGGGTTTAGAGATGAAGATGAAAGTGATAATAAAAACTTTCAAACAACATTAAACTATGATCTTGCAGAAGATAAAAAACTAACATTTAAGTATTTGAGATTTGAAGAAAAAGGTACATATCCAACTTCGTTGACTAGAAAACAGATAAATGAAGATAGAGAACAATCTGGATATGCTTCTGGAATACTACCAAGTGAAAAAGAGATTAAAAAGAATGAATTTAGTTTAAAGTATGAACAAAAAATAAATGATAAAATAGATTTCAATATTCTTACTTCATATCATGATATGAATATGGTAACACATGAATATAAAGATATGAATCAAGTTATGGATATGGACGATACAAGAATAGCTGTAAAACCTAAAATGAGAGTTAAATATAGAGAGAATGACGAATTAATTTTTGGATATGATTATGTAAAAGCTAAATTAGATAGAAAATCTACAGGTTTTATAAAAGCTGATGCTAATTTAACAAAAGAAACAAATAGTTTATTTGTGTTGAATAAAAATAATTTTGGTAAATTAGAATTTACACAAGGGTTTAGATATGAGTATGCAGATTATGATCTGTATAGAAAATATAGTAAATTACTGATAGATAAAACTGTTTCAGAGGATAACTTTGCGTTAGAGTTAGTTACAAATTATCTATACTCAGATACTGGAAATATTTATGCTAGAATAGAAAGAGGGTTTACTTCACCGAAGCCAACAGATCTATTTGATAGAGAAAATAATCAATATACTTTAAATGACCTAAAGTCTGAAAAATATTTAACATATGAAATTGGAGCTAGAGACTATATTTATGATAGTTTAGTAGGAATTACAGGATTCTATACAACAACAGAAGATGAGATTTATAAGGATACTCATGGAATAAACTTTAACTTTAAAAATATAGGAAAAACAGAAAGATATGGAGTTGAATTATCAGCTGAACAGTATTTTGATAAATTAACATTGAGAGAAGGATATTCATATATAAAAACTAAAATTAAAGAAACTGCTTCTGGTGAAAGTAATACAAAAGGAAAAGAGATAGGTAATGTTCCTAATCATAAATTATCATTAAGTTTAGATTATAAGCTGAATGATAAAGTAAGTTTATCTTCAACAACAGTTTACTCAGCAAAGTATTATTTAAACAATAGTAATACAGGTGGTAAGCAAAATAGTTATACAGTAACTAACGTAACTATAAACTACTATCCTATACCAACTTTAAAATTATATACAGGAATAAATAATATATTTAATGAAAAATATTATGATTCAGTATCTATGAAGGGAAATGAATATATGTTTGATCCAGCTACAGAGAGAAACTTTGTTTTCGGATTTAAATATAATTTCTAAATAAAACAGTAAAATCAAGGTCATTTGATCTTGATTTTATTATTTCTGAGAAAAGTCAAGGAATTTTTATATAAATATTGACCGAGATAAGTGGTTATGGTATAATTTAATAGATTATTTAAAGAATTTTTGGGAGGAATAAGATGGAAACTTTATTTACAGTTCTACTATTTATCTTTGCCATTACATTAATAGTATTAGTACTTATACAACCAGATAGGAGCCACGGAACATCTGCAAGTATGGGATTAGGAGCATCAAACACTGTGTTTGGAATATCAAAAGATGGAGGGCCTTTAGCTAAAGCAACAGAAATTGTGGCAACACTATTTATTCTTAGTGCACTTTTATTATACTTAGTGAAATAAAGAGAGAGGCGTATTGAGGGCAATACGTCTTTTTTATAGGTAGATGATAGAATGATGAACAATCTTTTTGGGAATAACTATGAGAGTATGAAACCCTTAGCTGTAAAGTTGAGACCACAAAGTCTAGATGATTTTATAGGGCAAGAGAAGCTTTTAGGGAGTGGAGGAATACTCAGAAAACTGATAGAAAAGCAGAATATATCAAACTCAATTTTTTATGGACCACCAGGATGTGGAAAAAGCTCGATAGGAGAGGTAATTTCAAAAACTACTAATAGTAACTTTGAAACTTTGAATGCAACAACAGCATCATTAAATGATTTGAGAGAGGTTGTAGAGAGAGCTAAAAAAAGTATAGAGTTTTATGGAAAAAGGACAATACTATTTTTAGATGAGATACATAGATTTAATAAAACTCAACAAGATGCATTGTTATCATATTGTGAGAATGGAACTATAACTCTTATTGGAGCAACTACTGAAAATCCTTATTATAGTTTGAATAATGCCCTATTATCAAGGGTTATGATATTTGAATTTAAGGCTTTGACAAGAGAGGACATAAGAAAGATTTTAAAAAGAGGGGTAGAGAAGTTATCTTTAACTGATGTGAGTGAGGAGATAATAGAGTGTATCTTAGATATTTCTCAAGGAGATAGTAGAGTAGCTTTAAATTATTTAGAGCTGTATAAGAATAGTTGTGCTGATTTACAAGTTGATGAGATCTTGGAGATATTTAAAACTAGACAAGCTTCCTATCACAAAGAGGAGGATAAGTATAATTTAATATCAGCCCTAATAAAGAGTATGAGGGGAAGTGATCCTGATTCAGCTCTATATTGGTTAGGGAGATTATTGGCTGGTGGTGAGGATCCAAGATATATAGCAAGACGACTTGTAATACATGCAAGTGAAGATATAGGAATGGCTAATCCAGAGGCAATGTTAATAGCTAATAGTGCTATGATGGCAAGTGAGAGAATAGGTATGCCAGAGATTAGAATAGTACTAGCACAAGCTGTTGTGTATATAGCTATTTCTACCAAAAGCAACTCTTGTTATATGGGAATAAATAAGGCATTGGAAGATATAGAGAAGGGTGATTTAGAGGCAGTACCACCAACTATTGGTCACAATGCAAAGGGATATAAATATCCACATGACTATCCAGGGAATTTCATAAAGCAGAAATATACAAATAAGAGTAGGAATTACTATATTCCTGGAGATAATAAGAATGAAAAACTTATAAAAGAAAAATTAGAAAAGTTATGGAAAAAATAAAGAGGTGAGAGAATGAAGCTTATAAAAGCTGCTAGAGGAACTAAGGATATATTTGGAGAAGAAGCTGTCAAATATACATATATATCTAAAATGGCTCAAGAGATTTTTGAGAGTTATGGATATACATATATAAAGACTCCAATATTTGAGGAAACAGATCTTTTTAAAAGAGGAATTGGAGAGGGAACAGATGTAGTAGAGAAAGAGATGTATACTTTTAAAGATAGAGGAGATAGAAGTTTAACATTGAGACCAGAAAATACAGCATCTGTAGTAAGATCATATTTAGAGAATGCTATTTATGGAAAAGAAGATGTTACAAAATACTATTATAATGGATCTATGTTTAGATACGAGAGACCTCAAGCAGGAAGACAAAGAGAGTTCAATCAGATAGGGGTTGAAGTTTTAGGTGAAAGTTCGCCTATATTAGATGCAGAGGTTATAGCAATGAGTTACTCTCTATTAGAAAAATTAGGGATCAGTGACCTAGAGGTTCACATTAACTCTGTTGGAACAAATGCTTCACGTACAAAATATAGAGAGAATCTATTAAATTTCTTAGAACCAATAAAAGAGGAACTTTGTGAAGATTGTAGAATGAGAATGGAGAAAAATCCATTGAGAGTATTGGATTGTAAGGTTGATAAGTGTAAAGAGTTGACTAAGGAGGCTCCAAGTATAATAGACTCTCTTACAGAAGAGGAGAGAGCTCACTATGAAACAGTAAAAAAATATTTGGATATTTTTGGAGTTAAATATGTAGAGGATTCAAGACTTGTTAGAGGATTAGATTACTACTCAAGTACAGTGTATGAGATAATAACAAATAAATTAGGGGCTCAAGGAACTGTATTGGGTGGTGGAAGATATGATAATCTACTAAAACAGCTAGGAGCTAAAGATATACCAGCAGTTGGATTTGCAGCTGGAGTAGAAAGAATGATGATGTTGTTGGAAGATTATCCTAAGAATAATCCAGATGTATATGTAGCTTGGTTAGGAGAAAATACACAGGAATTTGGATTAAAAATTGCAAAGATTTTAAGAGATAATAAAATAAAAACTTTTGTTGATTTCAATGCTAAAGGAATGAAGTCTCATATGAAAAAAGCAGATAAACTAAACGTTAAATACTGCATAATAGTAGGAGAAGATGAGATGAATAAAGATGTAATAGTCTTAAAAGATTTCAATGCAAGAACACAAGAGGAAATGAGTTTAGAAAAAGCAATTGAAATAATAAAAAAATAGATATATTAAGGAGAGGGTAAAAATGATTTACAGGACTCATAATCTTGGTGAATTAAGAAAAGAGAACATTGGACAAACAGTTACACTTTCTGGTTGGGTAGATACAACTAGAGACCTAGGAGGATTAACTTTTGTTGATTTAAGAGATAGAGAGGGAAAAACTCAAGTTGTATTTGATATAGAAGTAGCTCCAAAAGAGATAGTTGAACAAGCTCAAAAATTGAGAAATGAAGCAGTTATAAGAGTAGTTGGAACTGTAAAAGAGAGACAGAGTAAAAATATGAATATCCCTACTGGAGAGATTGAAGTATTTGCGACAGAACTTACAATTTTAAATAACTGTGATGTATTACCATTCCAAATTACTGGAACTGAAGATAATTTAAACGAAAATATCAGATTAAAATATAGATATTTAGATATCAGAAGACCAAAAATGTTAAATAATCTTAGAATGAGACATAAGATGATAATGGCAATTAGAAACTATATGGACCAAGAGGGATTTATAGATGTTGATACACCATTATTAAATAAATCAACTCCAGAAGGAGCAAGAGACTTCTTAGTTCCTTGTAGAATAAATCCAGGAACTTTCTATGCTTTACCTCAATCACCACAACTTTTCAAACAATTATTAATGATAGGTGGAGTAGAAAGATATTTCCAAATAGCAAAATGCTTTAGAGATGAGGATTTAAGAGCAGATAGACAGTTTGAATTCACTCAATTAGACGTTGAGATGTCATTTGTAGAGATGGATGATGTTATGAATACAATAGAGGGATTAGCTAAAAATGTATTCACAGCTATTACTGGAGAGAGTGCAGATTACAAATTCCCAAGAATGCCTTATGCTGAAGCTATGTCAAGATTTGGTTCTGACAAACCAGATGTAAGATTTGGGGTTGAATTAAAAGATTTAACAGATATTGCTAAAACTTGTGGTTTTAAAGCATTTAAAGATGTTGCTGAAAATGGTGGATTAGTAAAATGTATAACTGCTCCAAAAGCTTTTGAAAAATTCTCAAGAAAAGTGTTAGGAGAGTATGAAGAGTACGCTAAGAGATATTTCGGAGCAAAGGGAATGGCTTATGTAAAAATAGCTGAAGATGGAAGTATAACCTCTCCAATAGCTAAATTTTTCTCTGAAGAGGAGATGGCAAATATAGTAAAAGTTGCTGAAGCAAACCCAGGAGATGTAATATTGATAATAGCTGATAAAGCTAAAGTTGTATACGGAGCTTTAGGAGCTATGAGACTTAGAATAGGAAAGGAACTTGATCTAATAAACAATGATGAGTTTAAATTCCTATGGGTAGTTGATTTCCCAATGTTTACTTATGATGAAGAAGAGGGAAGATACAAGGCTGAACACCACCCATTCACTTCAATAAAAGCTGATGATATGGAAGCTTTCTTAGGTGGACAGACAGAAAATATAAGAACAAATACTTATGATATGGTATTAAATGGATTTGAGATTGGAGGAGGTTCTATAAGAATCTTTAATCCTGAAATTCAGAATAAAGTTTTTGAAAGATTAGGATTATCTTATGAAGAGGCTAGAGAAAAATTTGGTTTCTTTGTAGATGCATTTAAATATGGAGCACCACCTCATGGAGGACTTGCATTTGGAATTGATAGATGGTTAATGGTAATGTTAAAAGAAGCTTCAATAAGAGAAGTTATTCCATTCCCAAAAACTAATAAAGGTCAATGTTTAATGTCGGAGGCACCTAATTTTGTTGACAAATCTCAATTAGATGAACTAAATATTGCTGTAACAGCAAAAAATGATGAAAAAATCGAAGAAAAATAAAAAATAAATTTAAGATTAATACTTGAAAATTTTATAAATAAGTGATATAATTTCCTTAATAAGAATAGATGTCTGACCTACTCGTTATTTCTTGAGGTTTTGGGCCTAATGTCGTCACGGGGTTGGCGCTGCTTTCAGTAGCTCAGCAAAGTCACGAATAGCTTAGAGCTTAAGTTGATTACGGACTCTGTATGCTGTTAGTAACTGACTACCACTTATGGTTTTGGCGACTAAAACTGTATTGAAGACGGTAGGTTGGAGCTTTTCTTTGGGACTTAGTCCCTTTTTTTTATTTATTTGAAAAAATGTCACAAAATATAGTTAAAAGAAGGTGAAATGAAGTGCATATTATTGAGAAAGAGATAAGTAGAATATTTGAAGAAACAGTTAAAAGACTTTATCCAGATAAAGAGTTGAAAAAAATAGAAGTATCAGTGGCTACTAATGAAAAGTTTGGAGATTTTCAAACAAACTTTGCTATGATGAACTCTAAAATAATAGGTAATAATCCAAGAGCAATAGCACAAGAGGTAGTTGATAATTTAGTTGAGAATAATGTAATTGAGAGATTAGAGATAGCTGGACCAGGATTTATAAATATATTCTTAAAGAATGAATATTTAGGTGAGTTATTAAAAAAATCAAGAACTGAAAAGTATGATTTTTCATTCTTAAATAGAGAGGGAGATGTAGTAATAGATTTCTCTTCTCCTAATATAGCTAAGAGAATGCATATAGGACATCTACGTTCTACAATAATAGGTGATTCTATAGCAAGAATACATAGATATTTAGGTTACAATGTAGTTGCTGATAACCATATAGGAGATTGGGGAACTCAATTTGGAAAACTTATCATAGGTTATAGAAGATGGCTTGATAAAGAAGCTTATAAAGTAAATGCTATTGAAGAGTTAGAAAGAGTTTATGTAGAGTTTACTAAGCAATCTGAAGAGCACCCAGAGTTGGAAGAGGAAGCAAGACTTGAACTTAAAAAGTTACAAGATGGAGATGAAGAGAACTTTGCTCTATGGAAAGAGTTTATAAAAGTGTCTTTAGATGAGTATGAGAAACTATATGGAAGATTAGATGTACACTTTGACACTTATTATGGGGAGTCTTTTTATCATGATATGATGCAAGGTGTAGTTGAGGAGTTAATTGAGAAAAATATAGCAGTAGAAGATGATGGAGCAAAGGTTGTATTCTTCCCAGAAGAAGATAATCTATTCCCATGTATAGTTCAGAAGAAAGATGGAGCTTTCCTATACTCAACTTCTGATATAGCAACTGTTAAATTCAGAAAAGATAACTACAATATAAACAAGATAATCTACTTAACAGATGAAAGACAGCAAGATCACTTCAAACAGTTCTTTAAAATAACTGATATGTTAGGTTGGGAAGTTCCTAAGCACCATATTTGGTTTGGTATTATGAGATTTGCTGATGGTGTGTTCTCTACAAGAAAAGGTAATGTAATTAGACTTGAGCAACTGATGGATGAAGGAAAGAAAAGAGCTTATGATATAGTCAATGAAAAAAATCCAGAGTTATCAGAAGTTGAAAAGGAGAATATATCTGAAATAGTTGGAGTTGGAGCTATTAAGTATGCTGACTTATCACAAAATAGACAGAGTCCAATAATATTTGAATGGGATAAGATATTGAGCTTTGAAGGAAATACAGCACCATATCTTCAATACTCTTATGCAAGAATTCAATCAATATTGAGAAAAGCAGAGTCTGAAGGTAAAACAATAGATTATAGCAAAGAGATAGTTATAAAAGATAAGCAAGAGAAGGCATTAGCTAATCACATAGCAGCATTCCCAATGGTTATAATCAAAGCAGCTGAAACATTTAAACCAAATGTAATAGCTGACTATCTATTTGAATTATCTAAGAAATTTAACAGTTTCTATAATAGTTGTCCTATTCTTAATCAAGAGGATGAGATTTTATTCTCAAGAGGATTACTTGCTAAGATAGCTGGTGAAACTATAAAAGATGGACTAGATTTACTAGGAATAAAAACTTTAGATAGAATGTAAGAATATATAGACTACACCTAATATTTTAAAATAGAGGGTGTAGTTTTTATTTTAAAAAGTTTTTGTATAAAAGGAAGTTAACTTGTAAATTAAGATATTATCAAGTATAATAGACATAAAGTATCACTAGTAAGAGTAAGAGGAGAATTTATGAATTGAAGAAAAAATAATAATTAAGAGATGATAAATACAGGGAGAAAAATAAATGAAAAAAAAATTATATAGTGTGATAATATTTTTAACCTTTTCACTTATTATTTTAGGTGGATATATATTTTTTCAAATTAAAGGAAAGACAGACTATAATTTGGAATTAAATATAGAAAAAAATCAACCACTTATGAGATCTCTAGCCAAGCTACCAAAATCAGATAGCTTAATATTTAAAGTATATTTAAAGTTACGAAACAATGGAAGAGGAGTAAAAGCTGGAACATATCATATTGAGGGTGAGTACTCATTAGAAGAAATAATAGATATATTAGAATCTGGAAAGGGAAGAATTGTAAAAATAACGATTCCAGAGGGGTTTAGTATAAAGCAGATCGTAGCATATTTAGAAGAGAATAAGCAGATAGACAGAGATGAATTTTACAGAGAGTTGAAAGAGGCTAGTAAAGAGTTTCCTTATCCAACACCAGAGGGGAATTTTGAAGGTTATCTATATCCAGAAACATATTTTTTACCAGAGAATTTTGATGAAAGAACACTTATAAATACTATGTTAAAAGAGTTTTTAAAGAAATTTCCAAGTGAAAAATACCCAGATAAGGATGAGTTTTATCAAAAGTTGATAATGGCCTCTATATTAGAAAGAGAAGCTTTAGTTAAAAGTGAAAAGCCAATAATGGCATCAGTATTTTATAATAGAATAAAAAAGGGAATGACTCTTTCATCAGATGCTACAGTTAACTATGTATATGATTATAGTAAGAAGAGAATATACTATAAAGATTTAAAAGTAGATTCTCCATACAATACTTATAAGTATAAAGGATTACCACCAGCACCTATATCTAATCCAGCAGTAGATTCTTTAGAGGCAGCTTACAATCCAGCTCAAACAGATTATCTATTTTTTGTTGCAACTGGAGATGGTAGTCATTACTTTAGTAAAACATATAAAGAGCATTTAGAATTTCAAAGGAAAAATAAAAATTAAGGAGTAAAGAGTGAAAAAAATAGTTTTAGCATCAATAAATAGCCAATATGTACATTTGAATGTGGCTGTTAGGTATTTAAAAAAATATGTGGAGGAGAATTGTGATACTAGATTAGATATTTATGAGACTAATATTAATAATCAGTTGATAAATATAATCAAAGATTTATTTGAAAAGCAACCAGATATGATAATTTTTTCTACATATATTTGGAACAAGGAGTATGTTTTTTCATTGATAAAAGAGTTGAAAAAAGTGCTACCAAATGTAAAAATAGCATTGGGTGGTCCAGAAGTTTCATATAAATGGGAAAGAACAATTGAAGAAAATAGTGAAATAGATTATATTTTTACAGGTGAAGGAGAGAAGATACTTTTAAACTTTTTTACAAAGGATATAAAAGAGGTAAAAGGAGTTGTCTACAGGGAAGACCAGGAGATAAAATATAATGGAATGGAGACTCTTATTGATAATTTAGATGTGATACCATTTCCTTATGATGATGAGGAGCTATTGGATAGAACGAAAATATTCTATTATGAATCTTCAAGAGGTTGTCCTTTTAACTGTTCATACTGTATGTCATCAATTGATAAGAGTGTGAGATACTATTCTATTGAGAGAACCAAGAAGGATTTAAAGAGATTTATTGACTCACCTATAAAATTATTAAAGTTTGTAGATAGAACTTTTAATTTAAGCAAGGAAAAATATATGGCTATTTGGAGATTCCTACTTGAGAATTACAGAGAGGGAATAACATTCCATTTTGAGATAAATGCTAATATCTTTGATGAGGAAACATTGGATTTCTTAGAAAAAGTACCTAGGGGTTATTTTCAATTTGAGATAGGGGTACAGACAATAGATGCTCAAGCTATGAAGAGCATAGGAAGAATTAACCATTTAGAAAAATTAGCTCACAATATAGGAAGAATTAGTAGAAATATACATCTACATTTAGATTTGATAGCGGGACTACCCTATGATACCTACGAGAAGTTTAAAAAATCTTTTGACTATGTACATCAATTGAAACCAGAGATGATACAGTTGGGATTTTTAAAACTTTTGAAGGGGACAAAGATGTATGATGAAAGAGAGAAATATGGATATAGATATTTTTCTAAGCCACCTTATGAAGTTTTTTCAAATGATTTTATAAGCTTTGGTGAGATAATTAAGCTAAAAAATCTTGAAAAAGTCTTAGATTTTTACTATAATTCTGAGAAGTTTCAAGAGAGTGTACAGTGGATTATAGATACTCATTATAGTAGTGCTTTTGATTTTTATGAAGAGGTAGCAGAGTACTTTGATAGAAATGGATATTTAAAGGTTAGTCATAAAGAGAGTGCACTATTTACCCTTTTATATAATTTTTATGAGGAAAAGGAGTTTTCGGAAAAAGATGTATTTTTAGAATACTTAAAATATGATTATTTAATGCTTGGTAAAGCAGGTTTTTATCCTGAATGGTTTAAGAGTGAGAAGGATGGAGAGCTTTATGACAAGCTAATAAAAGAGGAAAATTATAAGAGTATAAGAGAGGGACATAAGAATAGTGAGTTAGAGAGATTTAAATATAACATA
Organism: Fusobacterium sp.; assembly: GCF_019012925.1. Classification (GTDB taxonomy): domain Bacteria; phylum Fusobacteriota; class Fusobacteriia; order Fusobacteriales; family Fusobacteriaceae; genus Fusobacterium_A. Next base: position 19,284 of record NZ_JAGIRL010000051.1, on the reverse strand, counting down.
TTTACAAAATCTTTTGAAGATATATATATGTTCTTTGATTATAGAGATAAAACAGCCAAAGTGGTAAAAAATTCTTGACTCTATTTATAAAAAACTTTGGAAAAATAGGTTAATATATGTTATAATTTTATGAAATGATATATAAAAGAGTGGTTTTATGAGATTGTTCAAAAAGATAATAGAGAAAAATAGAAAAGAGAGATTAATTGAGAATGGAGATAGGCTTGTAATAGGTTTTTCAGGAGGACCAGATTCAGTTTTTTTGACAGAGATGTTATTAAAATTAAAAGAGTATATTGAATTTGACTTCGTTTTAGTCCATATTAATCATCTGTTGAGAGGAGAAGAGGCTCAAAGAGATGAGGATTTTTCAATTGAATATGGAAGAGAAAGGGGCATAGAGGTATTCGCTAGAAAGATTGATATAACAACACTGGGAAAGGAACAGGGTCTGACTTTGGAGGAAGCTGGACGTGAAGCAAGATATGGATTTTATCAAGAGATCTTGGATAAAATTGGTGGGAATAAGATAGCCTTAGCTCACAATAAAGATGATCAGATAGAGACTTTTATGTTTAGATTGTCAAGAGGAACAGGACTTTCTGGTTTAGAGGGGATAAACTCTAAAAGAGGTATCTATATTAGACCGATTTCTGAAGTTTATAAGAGAGAGATTTTAGGATATTTAGACGAAAACGGGATTGACTACTGTATAGATAGTACAAATTTAGAAAATGAATTTACTAGAAATAGTATAAGGTTAGATCTGATTCCATTTATAGAGCAGAGATATAATCCGAAATTTAAAGATAAGATTTTTTCTCTGATTGAAGAGATAAGAGAGACAAACAATTTTGTAGAAAGAGAGATAGAGAGATTTTCTAACTGTAAAGAATTAAATATTGATGAAATTTTACACTTTTCAAAGATGATAAGAGGGAAGATCTTAAGTAAATTTCTTTATAGATACAATATCAAGGTAAATAGAGAGAAGATCAATCTCATTGAGAGTATTTTGAAAAATGGTGGAAGTCAAGAGCTTATTTTAAGTGAGAAGTATGTCTTAAAGAAGGAGTATAATCTACTTAGAATAGATGGGAATAGAGTTTCTAAAGAGAGTTTGGAGGCTAAGAGTTTGACTGTGCCAGGTGTAATAGAGTTTGGAGATTACATCATAGAAGCTAGTTATGAAAAGGTGAAGGAAAAAAATAGAGATGTCTATTATACTAATATAAAAAGAGGGGATACTCTTTTAGTAAGAGTAAGAAAAGATGGTGATAAGATAGTTCCAACAGGAATGAAGGGTGAAAAAAAACTGAAAGATATTTTTATTAATGAGAAGATTGAGAAGGAGAAAAGAGACTCTATTCCTCTGATAACATATGGTAAAGATATAGTTTGGATAGCTGGAATAAGAGGAAATGAGAAGTATAAGGGGACAGAAGAGTACTGCGTTAAATTAAGTGCAAGGAGGAAAAAATAATTGAACGATAAGAATTTATTTGATGAGAATGAAGATAAAAAGATAGACGAGAAGGAAAAAGAGTTAAATTTAGAAGAAAAAGATGAAAATAAAGCTTCAGAGCAAGATGAAGAGAAAAAACAGAGTGAAGAGGTAAAAGAGAGAAAAGAGGAGCTTAGAAATAAACTTAAAGAGGGAATGTCTAAGAATAAAGATAGTAAAAATCCTAAAGAAAAAGATGAAGAGAATAAGTTTAAACAGTTGGGTGGAAAGTTTAACTTTAAAGGATTTATAATGTTGTTATTCATAATAACATTGGTGATGTCTCTGCCTTCAATCTTATCAGATACTGCAAAAACACCAAGTGACGAGGTTTCATATACAGAGTTTATTCAAAATATAAAATCTGGTAAAATCAAAAAAGTAGATGAAAAAGAGGGGTATGTATACGGATATTCAGCTGATGAAAAGAGCGTGTACAGTGCTAGAATGATAACTGATAGATTGGGAGGAGATCCTAAGCTAGTAGAGACTATAGAATATAATGGAGTTGGAATAAAATCAGTTCCACCTCAACAGATGCCATTGTTGTTGAATATTTTAATATCTTGGTTCCCTATGCTATTATTAATAGGAATCTGGATATTTATGATGAATAAAATGGGAAAAGGAAATGGTGGAGGACCACAAATTTTCAATGTTGGAAAATCAAAAGCTAAAGAGAATGGAGAAGATGTATCTAAAGTAACTTTTGCTGATGTTGCAGGAATTACAGAGGCTAAAGTGGAATTAGAAGAGGTTGTAAAGTTTTTAAGAGAGCCTGAAAAGTTCAAAAATATAGGTGCAAGAATACCTAAAGGAGTATTATTATTAGGAGCACCAGGAACAGGAAAAACTTTACTGGCTAAAGCGGTGGCTGGAGAGGCAAAGGTTCCTTTCTTCAGTATGTCAGGATCTGAGTTTGTTGAGATGTTTGTAGGGGTAGGAGCTTCAAGAGTTAGAGACCTATTCAATAAAGCAAGAAAAAATGCTCCATGTATAATCTTTATAGATGAGATAGATGCAGTTGGAAGAAAGAGAGGATCTGGACAAGGTGGAGGAAACGATGAAAGAGAGCAAACTCTTAACCAACTTCTTGTTGAGATGGATGGATTTGGTACTGATGAAACTATAATAGTTTTAGCAGCAACAAATAGACCAGAGATTTTGGATAGAGCTCTAATGAGACCAGGAAGATTTGACAGACAAGTTTTTGTTGACAGTCCAGATATTGATGGAAGAGAAGCGATATTAAAAGTTCATGTAAGAGATAAAAAGTTAGCTAAAGATGTTAATTTAAGAACAATAGCTAAAAAGACACCAGGATTTGTAGGAGCAGACTTGGCAAACCTATTAAATGAGGCAGCAATTTTAGCAGCAAGAGACAATAGAGAAGAGATTACTATGGAGGACTTAGAAGAGGCTTCAGAGAAGGTAAGTATAGGTCCAGAGAGAAAATCTAAAAAAGTGATAGAGAAAGAGAGAAAGATAACAGCTTATCATGAGGCTGGACACGCTGTAATGCACTATGCACTACCTAATACAGATCCAGTTCATAAGATATCTATCGTTCCTAGAGGTATGGCAGGAGGTTATACAATGGCTTTACCTGAAGAGGATAGAAGTTATAAATCAAAAAATGAGTTCTTAGATGAGATGAGAGTATTATATGGTGGAAGAGCTGCAGAGCAGATTGTATTTGGAGATATTACAACTGGAGCAAGTAACGATATTGAAAGAGCTACAGCTATAGCTCATGCTATTGTTACAAGATTTGGAATGAATGAGAAATTTGGACCGATCTTATTGGATAATACAAAAGAGGGAGATTATTTCCAACAAAAATATTATAGTGATGTAACAGGTAAAGAGGTAGACGAAGAGATCTTTAAAATAGTTCAAACTATGTACAAGGAGACTTTGGATATACTTACTAAATACTATGATAAGTTAGATGCTGTAGCCAAGGCATTATTAGAGAGAGAACACCTTAATAGAGAGGAGTTTGAAGCTATTATGAAAGGTGAGAGCATAGATGAGATAGAGCAAGAGAGTGAAACAGTAGAGATATTAGAGAACTCAAATATGGAGATAGAAGATTAATAAAAATTTATAAAGATACTTTACAATATGGTATAAGTGTGATATAATTACAAAGGAATTTAAGCTCAGTTTTGCGGTTAGCCTCGTATTACTTAGCTTAGATAATATATAATTAGGAGGAATTCAAAATGGCTATGAGAAGTAAAGCAGAAATCATTAAAGAGTTTGGAAAATTTGAAGGAGATACAGGATCAACTGAGGTACAAATCGCTCTATTAACAGAGAAAATCAACCACTTAACTGATCACTTAAGAACTCACAAGAAAGATTTCCACTCAAGATTAGGATTATTAAAAATGGTAGGACAAAGAAAGAGATTACTTGCTTACCTAACTAAGAAAGACTTAGAAGGATACAGAAACTTAATCGCTAGATTAGGAATCAGAAAATAGTTTTAGCAGAGAACGAGGTTTTATACCTCGTTTTTTTTATAATAGAAAAAATATATAAAAAACATATATTTTTTGAAAGAAGGAAAAAATAATAGTAAAATTTTTATAAATTAATACCAATAAAATGGTATTTTTTTCAAAACAGGATTACAAAAGAAATAAATATAGTTTTAATTTATAATTTGAATCATATGAATATATATCATTAATTTGACAAATATTAGATAATGTAGTAAATTTCTAAGTATAAGATAAAAAAGTATTTCGTTATTTGGAGAAAATATAATAATTTGAGAATAAGAGTATTATAAAGAAACACATCTTAATATAATACTCTAAAAAAATATGCTCGTTGAAAAATTTTTTTCAAAAAACTGAAATATAAAAAAACTAGGAGGAAAATACTATGAATATGAAAGGGAAGTTACGTTTAGTATTGGCAACACTATTATCAGTATTTTTATTTGTAGCTTGTGGTGGAAGTAAAGATGCAGCAAGTGGAGATGCAAAAGTAAAAGATACAATAGTAGTATCTGATGGAGCGGAGGCAAAATCGTTAGATCCACATGCAACAAATGACGCACAATCTTCAAGAGTAACAGTACAAATTTATGATAGATTAGTAGAGCAGGGAGATAATATGGAGATAGTTCCTGGATTAGCAGAATCTTGGGAACAGCCAGATGGAAAGACAACTATATTCCATTTGAGAAAAGGTGTTAAATTCCACAATGGTGAGGAATTAAAAGCATCAGATGTTAAGTTCTCACTTGATAGAATGAAAGCATCACCTCAAGTTTCTCATATAATAGGAACTGTAGAGGGAGTAGAAGTTATTGATGACAACACTGTTAAAGTAACTACAACTCAACCATTTGGAGCTTTATTAAGCCACTTATCACACCCAACAGCAGCAATTATGAATGAAAAAGCTATAAAAGAGTATGGGGATTCTTATGGACAACATCCAGTAGGAACAGGACCTTACAAATTTGTTTCATGGCAATCAGGAGATAGAATAACTCTAGAAGCAAATCCTGAGTACTTCTTAGGAGAGGCTCCTATAAAAAATGTAATATTTAGACCTATTGTAGAGGGATCAAATAGAACAATAGCTATTGAAACTGGTGAGATTGATATAGCTTATGATATCGAAGGATTAGATAAAGACAAATTAAGAAATGATGATACAGTTGTATTCTTAGAAGAGCCATCTTTATCAATTGACTATATTGGATTTAATACTAAAAAAGCACCATTTGATAATGTAAAAGTAAGACAAGCTATAGCAACAGCAATCAATGCTGATGATATAATAGCAGCGGTTTATAAGGGATCAGGAACAAAAGCTAACTCATTAATAGGACCAAAAGTATTTGGACATACAGATGAAGCAAAAGCTTGGGAATACAATGTAGAAAAAGCTAAACAATTATTAGCAGAAGCTGGATATCCAAATGGATTTAAAACAACAATTTGGATCAATGAAAATCCAGATAGAAGAGATATTGCTGTAATATTACAAGCTCAATTAAAAGAGATAGGAATAGATATGACAATAGAAACTCTTGAGTGGGGAGCATTCTTAGATGGTACTGCAAGAGGAGATCACGAAATGTTTATCCTTGGATGGGTAAGTGTAACTGGTGACGCAGACTATGGATTATTCCCATTACTACATAGTTCTACTTTCGGAGGAGCAGGAAACAGATCATTCTACTCAAATCCAAAAGTTGATGATCTATTAACAAGAGCTAGAAACTCAGTGGATCAAGAAGAAAGAAAAGAGCTATATAAAGAGGTTCAAATAATGGTTCAAGAAGATGTTCCTCTATATATTACTGCATATAAAGCACAAAATGCAGCATTACAAAAAAATATAGAAAATTTCAAGCTGAAAGCAGCAGGACATCATAGACTTTATGGAGTAAAATTTAAATCAAATTAGTTTAAAAAAGGCTGTGTCTTAAAGATACAGCCTTTTGTTTTAAAAATTAAAACTTAGAAAGAAAGGAGAGGACACTTGATTTAAAGGATGAGTGTCAAAAATAGTATGCACAAGTATGTATTGAAAAGAATTTTACTACTTATTCCTGTATTGTTAGGAGTTTCATTATTAGTTTTTGCAATAATGTCATTAACACCAGGAGATCCAGCTCAATTAATATTAGGGGAAAATGCACCAAAAGCAGCAGTTTTAAAATTGAGAGAAGAGATGGGACTTAATGATCCATTCTTTATGCAGTATTTTAGATTTGTAAAAAATGCTATAATGGGGGATTTTGGAAGATCATATACAACTGGAAGAGAGGTATTTGGAGAGATATTTGCAAGATTCCCAAATACATTGATATTAGCAGTTATAGGAATTATTATATCTGTTTGTATAGGAATTCCAATTGGTATAATTTCAGCTACAAGACAGTATTCTTTCTTAGATAGTTTTAGTATGGTAATCGCTTTATTAGGAGTATCAATGCCAGTATTCTGGTTAGGACTTATGTTAATTTTAACTTTCTCAGTAAAATTAGGTTGGCTACCTTCTGGAGGATATAATGGACTGAGCAGTATAATACTACCTGCTATTACCTTAGGGGTAGGATCTGCAGCTATAATTACAAGAATGACACGTTCATCAATGCTAGAGGTAATAAGACAAGATTATATAAGAACAGCTAGAGCAAAGGGTGTAACTGAAAAAGTTGTTATTAATAAACACGCCTTAAAAAATGCACTTATTCCAATAATAACAGTTGTTGGATTACAATTTGGACATCTATTAGGTGGAGCAGTTTTAACAGAGTCAGTTTACTCATGGCCAGGTGTTGGAAGATTGATGGTAGATGCAATAAGACAAAAAGATACACCTACAGTATTGGCAGCCGTTGTATTCTTAGCAGCAGCTTTTAGTGTGGTAAACTTATTGGTAGATATATTGTACGCTTATGTTGATCCAAGAATAAAATCACAATATAAGTAGTAAGGGGGAGAAAGGATGTCAAGTACAAACACTTCAAATAAAAAAAGAAGTCAGTGGGTGGAAGTATGGAGAAGATTAAAGAGAAATAAGATGGCAATTCTAGGGCTAATAATCTTAATAATTCTTTTCTTACTAGCAATCTTTGCTGACGTTATAGCAAACTATGATAACGTAGTAATAAAACAAAATTTAGCACAGAGATTACAAGGACCAAGTGCAGCACATTGGCTTGGAACAGATGAGTTTGGTAGAGATATTTTTGCAAGACTTGTACATGGTACAAGAGTATCATTACAAGTTGGTATAGTAGCTGTTGGAATCTCAATCATAATAGGTGGAGTATTAGGGGCAGTTGCTGGTTATTATGGTGGAAAATTAGATAATACAATAATGAGAATTATGGATATATTCCTAGCAGTACCAAGTATATTACTTGCAATAGCAATAGTATCAGCATTAGGACCAAGCATACTGAATCTAATGTTAGCAATTAGTATATCAAGTGTACCAAGTTATGCAAGAATAGTTAGAGCTTCTGTACTTTCAATAAGAGATCAGGAGTTTATAGAAGCAGCTAAGGCTATTGGAGCAAGTAATACAAGAATAATTTTTAGACATATTATTCCTAACTCATTGGCTCCTGTAATTGTACAAGCAACTTTAGGAGTAGCAAGTGCAATACTTTCAACAGCAGGTTTAAGCTTTATCGGATTGGGAATTCAACCTCCAGCACCAGAGTGGGGATCTATGCTATCTGGTGGTAGACAATATCTAAGATATGCTTGGTGGGTTACAACTTTCCCAGGTGTAGCAATAATGATAACAATTCTTTCTCTTAACTTATTAGGAGATGGATTAAGAGATGCGTTAGACCCAAGATTGAAACAGTAGTTATATTAGGAGGAAGTGTCAATGAGTAAATTATTAGAGATAAAAGATTTAACTATACAATATGTTACAGAAGATGAGGTAGTATCTGCTGTAAATAATTTAGAGATCGAATTAGAAGAGGGAGAAACAATAGGACTAGTTGGAGAGACTGGAGCAGGAAAAACAACAACTGCTTTAGGAATAATGGGACTTGTTCCAAATCCTCCAGGAAAAATATTAAATGGAAAGATCACATTTGAGGGAGAGGATCTATTAGCTTTATCAGAAGAGAAGATGAGAAAGATAAGAGGAAATAAGATCTCAATGATATTCCAAGATCCAATGACTTCATTAAACCCTGTAATGACAGTAGGAGAGCAGATTGCAGAGGTTATCGAACTACACGAGCAATTAGGGAAAGAGGGATCTTTTGAAAAAGCAAAAGAGATGCTTGAACTAGTTGGAATCCCTGGTGCTAGAGCAAATGATTTCCCACACCAATTTTCTGGTGGAATGAAACAGAGAGTTGTAATAGCTATTGCCTTAGCTTGTAATCCAAAGCTTTTAATAGCAGATGAGCCAACAACAGCACTAGACGTTACTATACAAGCACAAGTTCTAGATTTAATGAATGAATTAAAAGAGAAATTTAAAACAGCTATGATATTGATAACACATGACTTGGGAGTAGTTGCACAAGTGTGTGATAAGGTTGCAATAATGTATGCTGGTGAGATAGTAGAAGCAGGAAGTTTGATAGATGTTTTTGAAAATCCACAACATCCATATACTCATGGATTATTCGGATCAATTCCTAGTCTAGATGAAGAGTGTACAAGATTAAAACCAATTCAAGGATTGATGCCAGATCCTACAAATTTACCATCAGGATGTAAATTCCATCCTAGATGTCCTCATGCTACAGAACTTTGTTCTAAAGAGCAACCAGGAGTTACTGATTTAGGTAATAATCACAAAGCAAGATGTTTTGTTTGTGAAGGAAGAGTAAAAGTAGTAGGGGAGGAGAATTAATAATGGAAAATAATAAAGTTTTATTAGAAGTAAAAAACTTAAAAAAATACTTTAATACTCCAAAAGGACTTTTACATGCAGTAGATGATATAAACTTTACTATTTGTGAAGGAAAAACTTTAGGAGTGGTAGGAGAATCTGGTTGTGGAAAATCTACAACTGGAAGGGTTATCTTAAGGTTACTTGAGGCTACAGATGGAGAGATACTTTTTGAGGGAGAAAATATCAGAAACTACTCAAAAGATCAGATGAGAGAGATGAGAAAGAAAATGCAGATCATCTTCCAAGACCCATTTGCTTCTCTTAACCCAAGAATGACTGTAAGTGAGATAATTGCCGAGCCATTAATTATCCATAAAGTATGTAAAAGTAAAGAGGAATTAGAGAAAAGAGTAAAAGAGTTAATGGAGATAGTAGGTCTGAGTGAAAGACTTATGAATACATATCCACATGAGTTGGATGGAGGAAGAAGACAGAGAATAGGAATAGCAAGAGCGTTGGCATTGAAACCAAAGTTTATAGTTTGTGACGAGCCAGTATCAGCTCTAGACGTATCTATTCAAGCACAGGTACTAAACTTGATGAAAGATTTACAAGAGGAGTTTGGACTTACATATATGTTCATAACACACGACTTATCAGTTGTAAAACACTTCTCTGATGATATAGCTGTAATGTATTTGGGACAATTAGTTGAAAAAGCACCATCTAAGATGCTTTTCAAAAATCCAATTCACCCATATACAAAGGCTCTTTTATCAGCTATACCAGTACCAAGTGTTAAGAAAAAAATGGAGAGAATAAAACTTCAAGGTGAGATTACATCTCCTATAAATCCTGAAAAAGGTTGTAGATTTGCAAAAAGATGTATCTATGCAAAAGATATATGTAGACAAGAGGATCCAAAGTTAAGAGAGGTTGGAGAAGGGCACTTCTATGCTTGTCATCTAGCTGAAGAGCTTGGATTCATTGAAAAATAGAGTCTAGTTAGGGTAGACATATGAATTTAAAAGTTGAAATATAGTGGAGAAAAGTTGTTGTAAAGGGGTTTGCAACAACTTTTTTTCTAAAATGTTATTAAATTATTTGAACAAAAAAGGTATAATATAGTAAATAACAAAAGAGGTGAGATTATGTTAAAATTTAATGCAAAAAAATATTCAACAACTCTAAAACTTATTTTACTAAAAGCTATAAAGGACATATACCCAAATGGAGATGTAATCATAGACAACTCTCTTAATAATGGGGTTTATGGAGAGATTGAAAATGTCCTATTGACAGAGGAAGGCATAGAGAAGATTTCCAATAGAATGAAAGAGATTATAGATAAAAACTATCCAATAGAATTGGTAGTTGGGAATAATGAGGAGTTAAAAGCTAAAAGTGAAACAATAGAGAGAGAAGATGTAAGAAAACTATTAGATAATAGTGGTTGGACAAGTATAATGGAATACTCTATTGATGGTTACCATGATTATGTATATGAGAAACCCTATAAATTTACTGGTGATATAGGAGTTTTTGAACTTACAAAATACAATGAAGGCTTTATAATAAAATATCCATTGACAGAGGATTTGGTACTTCCACCAAAAATAGACACTCCAAAGTTAGCAAAAATATTTTCAGAGTCAGGAAAATGGAATCAGATTTTAGGTGTAGATACTTTGGGAAGTTTGAATGAGAAGGTGTTAAATAAAGAGATAGGAGAGTTAATACAGGTAAATGAAGCTCTACATCACAAGGATATAGCTAAGATAGCTGAACAGATCTCACAGAATAAGGGGATCAAACTTGTTACTATTGCTGGTCCATCATCATCAGGAAAGACAACATTTAGTATGAGACTTTGCATACACCTAAAGGCGAATGGAATGAAGCCAGCATTGATATCTTTAGATAATTACTATATTGGTAGAGCTAATGTTCCTTTAGATGAGAATGGACAAAAGGATTTTGAAACAATGGACGCTTTAGATATAAAATTATTAAATGAGAATTTGAAGGATTTGATAGATGGAAAAGAGGTTGAAATTCCAAGATATAACTTTATAACTGGAGAGCGTGAAGATGTAGGAGATCTAAAGAAACTTGCAGATGAAAATGGAATAATTGTAATAGAGGGAATCCATGGTCTAAATGAGAGACTTACCCAAGTAATTCCAAGAGAGAACAAGTTTAAAATCTATATTAGTTGTCTAACACAACTTAATATTGATAAGCATAATAGAATCTCAACAAGTGATGTTAGAAAAATTAGAAGATTGGTAAGAGATAGCTTGTCAAGAGAGGAGAAGGGAGAGGGAACTCTAGCTATGTGGGCTTCTGTAAGAAGGGGAGAAGAGAGACATATTTTCCCATTCCAAGAGGAGGCAGATGCTCTATTTAACAGTAATCTTGTGTATGAGTTAGGAGTTTTGAAGAACTACGCTTTGAGAGAGTTGATTAGAATAAAACCAAGTAGCCCATATTATGAGGAAGCTAAGAGATTGATGAGATTTCTATATTGTTTTGTAGATATAAAGATAGATTTAATTCCAGATGATTCAATTTTGAAAGAGTTCATAGGTGGAAGTTTATTCTATAAATATTAAAATGTGGTAAAGGAAATAATTGAATGAAGTGTGTTGTTGTTAAAGAAAATGGAAATGTAGAAAAATTAAGAGTTACAGAGATGGAGATTCCCAAGAGAGATAGTGGAGAGTTATTAATAAAGGTTCACTATACAGCAATTAATAGAACGGATATAATCAATAGAGAGGGTAAAGCTGGTAAATTAGTTAATCCCATTTTAGGAGTAGAGATTTCTGGAGAGGTAGTAGAAATAGATGAGAATAGCTCTTTCAAATTAGGTGATAGAGTTATGGGATTGGTAAATTCAGGAGCTTATGCTGAATACTGTACAATTCCAGAGGGGATGGCAATAAAATTACCTGAGACACTTACATATGAAGAGGGAGCAGCTATTCCAGAGGTATTCTTAACTGCTTATCAAACACTTTACTGGTTAGGTGGGTTGCAAGAGAATGAGACAGTTTTGATCCACGCAGGAGCTAGTGGAGTAGGAACAGCAGCTATACAATTAGCTAAAAAGATAGGAAAAGCTAAGGTGATTGTAACTGCAGGTTCTGAAGAGAAATTGGAATTTTGTAAAAAATTAGGTGCTGATGTAGCTATAAACTATAAAGAAAAAGAGTTTGATAAGATAGTTTTAGATGAGACTCAAGGAAAGGGAGTAGATCTAATTTTAGATTTTGTAGGGGCATCTTATTGGGAGAAAAATCTGAATAGTATAAAAATTGATGGAAGAATGGTATTGATTGGGATTTTAGGAGGAACAGAAGTAGAAAAAATGAGTATCTTACAACTTTTGATGAAGAGAGTACAGATAACAGGAACTCTTCTAACTCCAAGAACAGTTGAGTATAAAACTTTATTATCTCAAGAATTTTCTCAAAAAGTACTTCCATTGATAGAAAAGAAAATTATAACTCCTATAATAGATAGAGTGTTTTCCATTGATGAGATAAAACTAGCCCATACCTATATGGAAGAGAATAAAAATATGGGAAAAATTGTAATTAAAGTTATTGAATAATATAAAAAATGCACCAGATCTTTAAGAAGATAAGGTGCATTTTTACATCTATTTTATTTGCTCAATACCATTGATATAGTTACAATCTTTTATAAGATTTCCTGCAGGATCATACTCTTTGTAACCACCATGTAGTTTTCCATGATCAGTGTAGTGGCACTCAAGATGAAGAGTTCCATTTGAGTAATACTCTTTATATATTCCAAACATAGCTCCATTTTTTAAGTTTACACTAACTTTGATTTGTCCATTAGGATAGTATTTAATATTTTTACTTGTAGTAGAAGTAGTTTCATAAAAAGAGCTTCTTTTTAATTTCCCGTTAGGGTAGTACTCCTCACAAAGTCCTTTAGCCTCTCCATCAACTAGATTACGGACAGAACTTAATTTTCCATCACTATAAAATGTTTCGTAAACTCCGTCAATATTACCATTTTTGTAAAACTTTCTAGTTTCAATTTGACCATTCATATAGTAAGATTTGTATTCACCATGTCTAACTCCATCAACATAGTTTTTTTCCTCTTGAATAGCACCATTGTCATAAGTTTTAACCCATAGCCCCTCTTTTTTACCGGCCTTGTTGTATTGATTAGTCATATTAACTCCTCCTCTGCCAATGATATTGAATAATAATATTTTAAGTTAATACAAGTATACTCCATAAAAGAGAATAAATAAAGAGTAAAATATATAAATTTAATTATTTTTTATAGAATCAACAGCAAGCTTTAATTTTTGAAGACCTAGCTCCACTTTTTCTTTAGGACAGCCTACATTAAATCTCAAATAATTTTTTCCCTCTTCTCCATATGTATTACCAGGCATAATAGCTACTTTTCCAATATCAATAAGAGCTTTTTGTAAAGCTTCACTAGATATATTTAGTTGTGAAAAATTAATCCAAGCAAAATAACATCCATCAGGAAATTCACAAGTCAATTGAGGAATATTTTTTTCTAAAAATTCTTTAACAAAAAGAATGTTAGCTTTTGTATATTTTAAAAGTTCATCAACCCAGTAACTACATTGATTATAAGCTGTAATTGTAGAGATTATTCCTAAAATATTTGGAGAAGACAAGGCTTCTCTGTTTTTTAAAATGAATAAGTAATCATCTCTATCTTTTGAATTTGGAACTAACATATATGAACCACCTAAAGATGGTGTATTAAATGTTTTAGAGGCCGCTGTACAGATAGCTATACTCTCTTTGTAATTGTCTGCTACTTTAAGAATAGGTGTATGTACCCCTCTATAAACTATATCCATATGGATCTCATCAGAGATAATATAAACATTGTATTTTTTACATATAGAGATAATTTTTTTTAACTCCTCTTCACTCCAAACTTTTCCTACAGGATTGTGTGGACTACATAATAGAAATATCTTAGAGATTTTACACTTTTCTTCAAAATCTTCAAAATTTATCTCATATCTACCATTTTTTTCAATGAGAGGAGAAGAGATAAGTTTTCTTTCATTATCAATTATAACCTTGAAAAAACCATCATAGGCGGGAGTATTAATCAACACTCCCTCTCCTTTTTTAGATTTCATCTCAATGAGCTTGGAAACTGAATAGATCACACTAGGAGCATAGAGTATCCAATCTGTATTTATCTGGAAATTAAATCTTGAATTATACCAAAATTCAATTGAATTTTTAAAATCACTATGATTCCATCTGCTATACCCAAAAACCCCATGATTAACCCTATTTATAAGTGCTTTTTTTATTTCAATTGGAGATTCAAAATCCATATCAGAAATTGTAAAAGGTAGTAAATCTGCCTTTCCAAATCTGTCTTCTATATAATCCCACTGAGTACAGTAGGTTCCTTTTCTATCAATGACAGTATTAAAATTCATAATTAATCACCACTATTTTATAAGTTTATCTAATTTATTTTTAACAACGTGTACTTGAGGACCAATGATAACTTGTAAGTTATTAGCATCTAATTTGACAACAGCAATAGCCCCAGTCGCTTTTATCTCTTCTTCATTGATAATATTTGTATCATTAACAACTAATCTAAGTCTAGTAATACAGTTATCTAAAGATACAATATTATTTTTTCCACCTAGAGCAACTAAAAGTTTTTCAGCGTCAAATCCTCCTAATTTAACATTAGATTCATCAGTTATTACTTCTCTACCAGGAGTTTTTATGTTAAATTTGATAATTGCATATTTGAAAACAAAATAGTAAATAGCAAACCAAACTATTCCCACTGGAATAACAAGATACCATTTTGTTCTAAATCCTTGGAATATACCAAAAACAATAAAATCTATTAGGTTACCATCGGTGTTTCCAATAGCAACTTTTAAAATGCTCATAGTCATAAATCCAAGTCCTACCATAATACAATGGAAAACATAAAGTATTGGTGAAAGGAAAAGGAATATAAACTCTAATGGTTCAGTTATACCACCAATAACACAAGCAACTAATCCAGAAGCAAGTAGTCCTTTAATTTTCTTTCTATTTTCAGGAAGAGCAGTTTGATATATGGCAAGAGCTACAGCTGGTAGTCCAAACATATATGAAGGCATTTTTCCTTGAGAAAGAAACTTAGTTACATTAGGATCTAATATTCCTTCAGCAAACTCTTTATAGAAGATATTTAAAGCTCCATATACAGGTTGTCCATTGATGATAGCCTCTCCACCAGCAGAGGTAAATCTAATCATAGAAACTAAAATGTGGTGTAATCCAAAAGGTCTAAGTAAACCCTCTCCAGCACCAAATAAGAATGGACCAAATACACCAGCCTTACTGATTAATTCTCCAATTTTAATGATGATACCATTAAAAAATGGCCAAATTAAAGGAATAACAAGCCCAATTATTCCAACTATAACAGCAGTAGCAATAGGCACAAATCTAGCTCCACCAAAGAAAGCTAAAGCATCTGGAAGTTTTATTTCACAAAACTTATCATGTATCTTATAGACAATGATACCTATGATAACTCCACCTAATACTCCTATATCTATACTTTGAATACCAAAAACCATAGCTTGTCCAGCAGCTTTCATATTTTCAGGAGTAGCTAATGCACCTGTAACCTTTAAGAAGAAGTTAGCAGTCATACTAGACATTACAAAACCTACATATCCAGAAAAGGCAGCTATTCCTTTATCCTGTCTAGCAAGACCAAGAGGAATTGCCATAGCAAACATTATAGGTAAATTTGAAAAAGCAAAAGCTCCAATAGTAGACATAAATTCAAAAAATAATTTTATAACAGGGACCTTTAAAAAAGGAAATATCTCAGCAGTTACTGAACTAGCAAAAGAGCTTCCTATTCCCAACATAATACCACAAGCAGCAAGTAAGGATACTGGTAACATAAATGTTTTCCCCAATCCTTGAAAAAATTCCCAAAATCCAATTTTCTTACTCATATTTCAGAACCTCCTATGTTATATCAATACATTAATTATATATTTCAGATAGAAGTTTGTTAATATCAATTAAATTTCAAAATTTTTTGAAAAAAATTTTAAGCCTATTTTCTATCATCGTAGATTTTATTTTTGTAGATAGTTAAAAGTTCCAAAATAAGTTTTTCTTCCTTAAGCTCATTACAATTCTCTCTAATTAAATTTAATAATTTAGTTAAAGATATTCCATTATTACTATCACTTTCTATATAATTTTCACATACTTCAGTAAGATATATAATTTCATCTTCTCGAAATGGTTCTTCTAATAGAGAGTTACAACTTAAAACAGCAGTCTTAACTCTTTCATAGATGATTTTATTGAAATTACTTGTTTTTTCTTTTTTTAAAAGGAAAAAGTTATTTTTTATTCTATAGACAGCTGGAAGTAGATATTTTAAGATCTCTTCTCTAAAGTTATTAGAATTGTAAAAATCAAAATTTAAACTTACTGATATATTTTTAGAAAACTCTTCAATAAAATTTTGAACTAGGAGAAGATTTTCTGAAAAATTGTGTGAGTAGTAACCACTAATGAAGTATTCAGTAAGATGTAAAAACTCGAATTCTAAATTTTCAGGAATTATTTCAGACAGACTATTTTTTATTAAATTGTAGTCACTTAGATTTCTTAAAAATTTACTATTATTTTTTTTAAGTATGATCTTATTTTTCCTTATTCTCTCAAGAGTAGGAATTAGATAGATACACATAAGATCCTTAAAATTATTATCAAAACTTACATTGAGCTTTTTTTCTATCTTTAAGATTGCGTCATAAAGAGTAGAGATATTAAAGTTTGCAAGATAATTTTTAATAATAGAACTCTCAATTTTTTCAGTAATATATAGTTTTTGAATGAAAAGTAATCTATTATTTTTTATTTCAATGTATTCTAATAGTTTTAAAAGTTTTAGATGTCTTAGTTTTTTTTCTTTTCCCTTAATAGTGATGCTATTATTTTCTCTAACGAACTCTAATTCAAAATTTTTTAACTCAAGATTTAAGGCGAGGATATCTTTTTTTATAGTTGGTCGGCTAACTTTTAGATATTTTTCAATATCAGTAATTTTTGTATTTTCAGAAAAAAGATAGTTTATTAAAATATAGTTTTCTCTCTCTTCCTTAGAAAAAATATATTCATCTATTGTTATCTTTTCAATAAAAGAGTTTAAAGTAATTTGAGAACCCTGCCAACTTAAAACTCCTTTTTTTAAAATTATTCTATTCAGTGAAAATCTATTGAGATAGAAGTTTAGATTATCAATACTATAACGAATATTTCTTTCACTTACTTTATATTTTTCTGAAAAATATGAAAGTGGGAGCTCTCTATTCAAAAGTTCATCAAGTATATTAAATTCTTTTCTATTTAAACTCATAAAATTCCTCCTTCAATATAGATTATACTATTTTTATCAAAACTTGACAAAGAAAATTACTTGTGATAAAATCAGCAAAAAAAGAGGGGGGTATCAGATGTTTGGAGAGAAAGTTTTAGTATTAGATGGGGCTATGGGAACAGTTTTAAAAAATAAAAATATTGATAAAAAATTTTTTAATAGTACTACCTCATTTGAGGTTTTGAATATAACAGCTGAAGCTGAGGTCAAAGATGTACATAGGGAGTATATAGAGGCAGGAGCAGATATTATAGAGACTAACACATTCAATTGTAATAGTTTTTCACTGAAGGGAACAGAGTTTGAAGACAGTATCTATAAAATATGTAAAAAGGGGGCAGAGATTGCTAAAGAGGTAGCTAAAAACTATGGGAATAGAGTGTTAGTAGCAGGTTCTATTGGCCCAACAGGTGTGAGTCTTACTCAAAATTCAATTGTGGAAGAAGAGTTGAGAAAAAGTTATAGAGAGCAGATAGGTGGATTGATAGATGGGAGGGTAGATCTATTATTGATAGAGACTGTATATGATTATAGAAATTTGAAACTTGCCCTTGGAGTATCTGAAGAGTTGTTTAAAAATAAGAGATTAAATATACCAATAATAATATCATTCACTTGTAGTGAAAAAGGTGAAATTTATAGTGGAGAGAGTATACAGAACATAATAAAAGAGATAGATAATGAAAGTATAGTAGGATATGGACTTAATTGTGTAGGTATGACACAATTTATTGAAAAAATTTCAGATATAACTTCTAAAAAAATTATATTCTATCCAAATGATATTATATTAAAAGAGCTTGATAACAACTTAGAGAACTATATATATAATTTATTGAAAAAAAACTATATTCACATTATAGGTGGTTGTTGTGGGACAGATTCCAAGTATATTGGAAAAATAAAAAAAATAGTAAAAACTTTCAATTGTAACAAAATTGTCAAATAAAAATGTTAATATAACGTATACTAAATCTTTCCCCAAGATATTTATAGAATAAAAGGACTTGCATTTGCAAGTCTTTTTATTTTTTTGTAATATATATATAATATATGAAGAAAAATAAAAAAACAATTGTAATATTGACTTTAGTGAAATAAAATGATAATATTTAAACCATAAGGTCAATTAATGAAAATAAAAACTCAAATCAGAACATAAATATGACAAAAATTACTATTAAACTTCAACTTATTTTTGCAACAAATAGAAGTAGTCTTATAAAGACAGAGATTATTAATACTTCAGACAAGGATATGAATTTAGATATTTCTTGGAATGGAAAGATGTATAATGAGTTTCAAGCTTGGAGAAAGGATAGTTATAAGATATTGAAAGATTATGATATAATACTATTGAGGTGATAATATGAAATATTACTCAATAGGAGAATTTGCAGATAAAATAGGAAAAACAATTCAAACTCTTAGAAATTGGGATAAGAATAATACTTTTAAACCTGCTTATGTAACTGTGATATCAACTATAATAAAAAATGATTAAGGAGTTAATAGAAGATGATACTTGCAAAGAAAGTTAGATTGTATCCAACCAAAGAGCAAGAACAGAAATTGTGGCAATGTGTTGGAACTGCTAGGTTTATCTATAATTATACTCTTGCGAAACAGGAAGAAAATTATAGAAATGGTGGTAAATTTATTGGCAATGGAATTATCAGAAAAGAATTAACTCAACTAAAAAAGTCAGAACTAATTTGGTTAAATGAAGTATCAAATAATGTTACTAAACAAGCTGTAAAAGACGCTTGTAATGCCTATAAAAATTTTTTTAAAGGTTTAGGTAATAAGCCAAAATTTAAGAGTAAAAAGAAAAGTAAACCTAGTTTTTACAATGATACTTCAAAATTAAAAGTTAAAGAGAAAAAAGTCTTAATTGAAAAAGTAGGTTGGATAAAAACAAATGAACAAATACCTACTGAAGT
>NZ_JAGIRL010000010.1 GCF_019012925.1 Fusobacterium sp. | reverse complement strand
TATACTAGCTGAAGGACTAAGAATAAGACAAGTTGTCTAAAAATAAAAAGAACCGTAGGAACTACGGGGATAGCTTGGTAAATATAGTTGGCTAACAAAAGCAACTATTTCCCAAGAAGAAGCTCCCACTTCAAAAATTACGAAATAATTTTAAGTGGGAGAGGTTCACTAGTTAGGAGTGAATTTATGATAAAAGCAGTATTTTTTGATATAGATGGAACATTGGTAAGTTTTGAAACACATAGAGTCCCTGAAAGTACTTTGAACTCAATAAAAGAGTTACAAGCAAAAGGAATAAAAGTATTTGTAGCAACAGGAAGACACCCTTCAATACTTAGTGAGGGGAATAATGTAAAAGAGATAGCTGACTATGTTACAAGTAGTGTAGATGAAGATGGAGTTTATAAGGCTTTAAAACATTTTGAAATGATATAATAAATTTATAGCAACTGTAAAATAAAATATAAAAATTTAATAAAACATTATACTTTAAAGAGATTTTATGATAAAATAAACATATGATCATATTGATTGTATATATAATTTTAGGGAGTTGGTGGGCTTGGATTTACATTACTTAAAAATATTTTATGAGGTGGCTAAGGAGAAAAGTTTTACAAAAGCTGCAAGTAAACTTTACATAAATCAATCAGCTGTTTCTATTCAAGTTAAAAAATTTGAAGAGATATTGAATGCAAAGTTATTTGATAGAAGCTCGAAAAAAATAAAATTAACTTATACAGGTGAAGCTCTATATAAGATGGCTGAGGATATTTTCGAAAAGGTAAAAAGAGCTGAAAAAGAGATATCTAGAATTATAGATTTGGATAGAGCAAAAATATCTATTGGAGCAACTTCAGTGATAGGTGAACCCCTTATTCCAAGATTGATGAAGGGCTTTTCAAAAGCACATGAAGAGATTGAGTATGAGATAACAATTGGAGATAAAAACTGGTTGTTGAAACTTTTAAAAGAGGGAGATTTAGATATACTTATTATAGATGAGGAGCATATCAATGATCCAAATTTAGAGGTTATAACTATTGAAAGAATGCCATATGTTTTAGTCAGTACAAAAGAGTATCACAGTATGGAAAGTGTAGCAAAAGATCCTCTTATAACAAGAAGAAACATACCTAACAATAATGAAGCAATAGCAGCTATTGAGGATAAATATAGAATTACTTTTAACTCAAAAATAAATATAAATGGAAGTCTTGAAGTTATCAAGGGAATGGTAAGAGAAGAGATTGGAAATGTAATATTACCTTATTATTCAGTACATAAAGAGATAGAAAAAGGTGAATTTAAAGTAATATACAAAGTTAATGATGTAAAAGATGGATATCAGGCAGTTATCACTAAGGATAAGAAGAGCTTGATACAAATAATTAAGTTTATTAATTTTATACAAGACTATAAAATTCAGTATTAGGAGGTTTTTATGAACTTGTTAGAATCATATAAAACTGAACTTTCTCTATTAGAAAATTTTATAAAAGAGGAAGAGGAGAGAAGAGAGACTGAAAAAGTGGCTAAGGAATTAGCTGATGTTTTTCAGAAAGGGAATAAAGTATTGATCTGTGGAAATGGTGGAAGTAACTGTGATGCTTTACATTTTGCAGAGGAGTTTACAGGTAGATTTAGAGGAGATAGAAGAGCATTACCAGCAATAGCTATTTCAGATTCTTCACACATCACATGTGTGGGAAATGACTATGGATTTGATCATATCTTTTCTAGAGGTGTAGAAGCTTATGGAAAAGAGGGGGATATGTTTTTTGGTATCTCTACTAGTGGAAATTCACCAAATGTGATAAAAGCAGTTGAAGTCGCTAAAAAAATGGGAATGAAAACTTGTGTTCTACTTGGAAAAGATGGAGGAAAACTTAAGGGAATGTGTGACTATGAGTTTGTAATTCCAGGGAAAACATCTGATAGAGTACAGGAGATACATATGATGATACTACATATAATTATAGAGGGTGTAGAAAGAATTATGTTTCCTGAAAACTACTAGAAATTTTTAAAATACTAAAGGGATGAATGTTGGAAAACCTCATTGTATTTTCAGAATATGTAGAAGATATAGAAAAGAGAAGATATTGCAGTATAGTTGTCTGCAAATTAAATGGAAAAATATGAGTTTAATAGTATTAAGAATATTTATAAAGAGAGGTTTTTACTAAGTTAAATTAGTTGCTATATTAAAAAAATACCTAGAATACTACTATAAGTTTAGTGTATATACTATTGTTAAGAAATTATATATATCATTGAAATATAGATATATATGTATTAAAAAAACTATTGAAGTAGGGAGAAAATATATGTTAAATGATTATGTATTTTCAAGTGGAGTTTATGGAATTGATTCTTTTGATAGTTTATTCCAATTCTCAAAATTAAGAGAACAAACTATTAATACTAATTTTATGTTTAGACTTTTAATTCAAGAATTAGATATGACTGATGATATTCTTTTTACTGGAGAACAAATAAAAGCAAAACATTTTGATTATAAAAATGGAGTTTTTGCTTTTGCAGGTGTAATTTATGAGAAAGATTATCAATTAATAAAATTATTAAGAACAGCTGTTAAAAATAAAACTTTT
>NZ_JAGIRL010000002.1 GCF_019012925.1 Fusobacterium sp. | reverse complement strand
AAAGTCTCTTGTTATCTTCTCCTCTAGTGAGTATGGACTTAAACTATATACTCCTGGTAAGTCAACTAGTTGTATCTCCTCTCCCTTGTAGATAAATGTTGCTTCTTTCTTCTCTACTGTTACTCCAGGCCAGTTTCCTACCTTTAATTTTGAACCTGCAATAGCATTGATCAAAGCTGATTTTCCTACGTTTGGATTCCCTGTAAATGCTAATTTTATCATTTCCTTCTCTCCTCTACTTTAATTATTCTTCAACCTTTTCCACTTCAATATTTTTTGCATCTTCTTTTCTTATTGCTATCCCTGTACTCTTCACAATATACTCTTGTGGATCCCCCAAAGGAGCATTTCTCTCTAACTTAATAGTTTCACCAGCAGTTACTCCCATATCTACTAGTCTCTTCTTTAGCTCTCCAATTCTTCCAATTTTTATGATTCTAGCTTTCTCTCCGTTTTTCAAGTCACACAATTTCATTTGTTTTCCTCCATATATCAACTTTAAATTCTTTGAATTTCAAACTTTATCGGTAAATAAGAACAGCCTATACAGGCTGTTCTCGTAAGTTATATCTCTTGTAATAATATTTTATTAGCTAAACTAAAATTAAGTGCATATTTTATAGTGTCATTTACTTTTACTACAAAGCAACCACCACTGCCATTCATCACTCTTATTTTATTTCCAACACATAATCCCTTATTGACCAAACAGCATTTAGAGCCTCTTTGACCCTTTATCTCTTTAATGAGGAAATCTTTGTTTAATTCTGCAAAACATAAAGGTACCATTATAATCCCCTCCTCTTTGCATAAAGTCAATCTATCTTTTTCTCTAATAATTATATGCTATAAATAAAAAATTGTCAATATAAAACCTTTGAAAATAGAAATATTTTTTCAAAATTTGATCAATAATTCAAAAGTTTAAATATCTTTTTTACCAAATATAATTTGATGCCTCTGTAAATCCACTTGATGTAGAAAAATATTTTGCATCTACTGGTTTATCTCCACTCATCAAAACCTTACCAGCTGTTGCTTCAATAGCTTTTATTGAGTTTTCATTCTCATTTGCATTATTATAAACTTGACTCTCTGTTGTATCTTTTACATGGAAACCATCTGCTTCATATCTATTCTTCATATAATCACTTAGTGCATATGTTCTAGCTGCTACTGCTTGAGCCTTTAAAGCTTCCAATCCAAAACTCTCTGGCATCTCACTTGGAACTACCTGTTTCAAATAATCCTCTATCTTAACCTGATTTATTACTCTTATTCCCTTTGAATTAGTTTTAGATAGATTTAATTTCATATCCCCTCTGTATCTTGGCATAGAAGTGTGTCCTCTTCTAACTCCTTCCAAAGTTATGTAGTAACCATGAGCAGTTATATTTACAGAATTCACTGTCTTCACTCTATGTTTACCATTTACACTTATCCACAATCTGTTTCCTTTATTTTCCACCACTATTTTTTGTTTAGCTGGGACATCTATTTTAAATCCAGATCCATTTATTCTCATCTTTCCATTACTTAATAATACTACCTTACTATGATCCATTCCCCTAGCTGAGTTAGTTATCCCAACATTTATGATTTTTCCAACTCCTTTTAGTGAATACATATTTTTTAATTTTGTATTTGGGTAATTTCTATCCAAGATCTGTTTATAGTTATAGTCGTGATTCTTAGCTAAGTCTGAAGCTGCATACTGAGACATTCCAACCCCATGACCATAACCACCACCATAGATAGCTACTCTATTACCACTGTACTCCATTGAAAAATATGCTGATGGAAATAGAGTTATATTCCTTCTTATTGGATTCGCTTGATACTCCTTAGCTCCACCCTTTGCTCCATAGAGAAGAATGTCACTGCTACTTTCAGCCCTCTTTTTATTCAGAGCAAAAAGTTTTCTAATATTTAACTCTTTTGCTATCAAATACTTATGTTCAGTTGTAGTTACCAAGATATAAGTTACAACTCCAGATCTACCTCTTCCAGCAACCTCTACATTTTTAACTCTTCCAACACTTCCATCTGTTATTTTTAGAGATTTCCAGCTTCCTTGTGAAAGTGTCAACACCTCTCTTGGTCTTCCTCTATACACAGATTCTAAATTATTTTCAATAGCCTTAAAAAAATCATCTTTATCTAAAACTACCTTCCATCTCCAATATGCTGAGTTATCTCCATACCCTCTTACCTCTAGATCTTTATAGAATTTAAGTGCTTTCTCCTCATCATCTCCTTCAAAAAAATCATATCCATATTTTTTTAAAGTGTCATTTCTAGCTATTAAATACTCTGATGGCTTCCCAGTAAAATTATTGGGAATAGGTAAGTTTCTATCCTCAAAAAAACTATAATCTAAACTGTAATCTCCACTTTTAGTTTTATTTTTCTCCACTCTAAATGGTACTCTATCTATCTCTTTATACTCTTTTGTTGAAGTACAACCTATTAGAGATACTACCAAAACAATTAACCCAACTATCTTTTTCAACACTCTTTTCTCCTCTTCTCTCTAATATAGTTTTATTCCATTTTTATCAATATATTCTCTAACTTTTTCTAACTCCTCTTGAGTATCTACACCCAATATCTTATAAGGTGTCTCCATCACTTTTATCTTATATCCATTTTCTATAGCTCTCAACTGCTCCAATGATTCTGATAGCTCCAAAGCTGTTGGCTCCATTTTAGCATACTCTATTACAAAATCTCTCTTATATCCATAGATTCCAACATGTTTATAATAATTTTGTAAATTCAATTTTCTTGGATATGGAATAACACTTCTTGAAAAATATATAGCATATCCATTCTTATCTGTAATTACCTTTACATAATTGGGATTCTCTATATCTTCCATTGTTTCCAATTTATATTTCAATGTACTCATAGGAATGCTCTCATCCTCTTTAAAAGAGTTTATTATTGAGTTAATCATATCTTTCTCTATTAGAGGCTCATCTCCTTGAATATTTACTATCACATCATAATCCTCATACTTTTCACACACTTCTGCTATTCTACTAGTTCCATTTTCATGATCCTTTCTAGTAAGAACAACTTTTCCCCCAAATCTTTCAACCTCTTTGTAGATTCTCTCATCATCTGTTGCCACTACTACCTCATCTAAATCAGATAATTTAGCTCTTTTATACACCCACTCTACCATAGTATGACCACAAATATCTTTCAAAGGTTTACCCTCTAATCTTGTTGATGCATATCTTGATGGTATCACTCCTAAAAATTTCATTTTACAACCTCCTAAAAATCAAGTAAAATATATAGTATAATTATATCAAATATCTTTTAATATTAAAATAGGAAGGACAAAATTATGAAAATTTATTTTATTAGACATGGTGAGACTGTTTGGAATACTCTTAGAATTTTCCAAGGCTCTTCAAACTCACCTCTTACTGAAAAAGGAAGAGAACAGGCTAAAAAATTGGGTGAGAAATTAAAAACTGTTCCTTTTACAAGTTTTTACTCATCTCCTTTAGGAAGAACTATTGAAACATCTGAGCATATCATTGGAGATAGAGATATCAAAATAGAGTTTATTGATGAATTTAAGGAGATCTCTGTTGGAGAGATGGAGGGAGTTAATAGAGAGGAGTTTGAGGAGCGTTATCCAACACAATTCCATGATTTCTTTTTAAATCCTAAAGAGTATGATCCTACACCTTACAATGGTGAAACTTACCCTCATTTAATAGAGAGAGTTGAAAAAGGGATAAACAAAATAATATCTAAACATAAAAAAGATGATGTT
Organism: Fusobacterium sp.; assembly: GCF_019012925.1. Taxonomy (GTDB): domain Bacteria; phylum Fusobacteriota; class Fusobacteriia; order Fusobacteriales; family Fusobacteriaceae; genus Fusobacterium_A. The sequence continues at coordinate 38,570 of NZ_JAGIRL010000002.1, read as the reverse complement.
GTTGCAGTAGTATCTCACGGAATAACATTGAAAGCTATATTCAAGATAGTTAATAATCTTACTCTTGAGGAGTTAGGGGAGTTCTCTGTACCTAAAAACACAAGTCTTTCAATAGTTGATTACACTGATGGTAAGTTTAGTGTAGAGCTTTTCTCTGATGTGACACATCTTGAAGGAATGGAGTAATATGAGAGCTTTTACATTAGTTTTTAATGCTTTTTTTAACTCTTTTGAAATTATAAGAAGAGCAAAATTAAAGAAATTCTATTTCATTCCAGGATTTATAAGTATTGGATTATTTCTAATTTTTATCTGGTTGAGTAACTTACTCTCATTAAATATCAGTACCTCACTAGAAAATATGTTTAAACTGCAACATTACCACTCATTTATATTCGTTTTTATTAGAATTTTAATATGGGTTTGCTCTGTTTTTTTATACTACTTAGTGTATAAATCTATTTTGATAATAGTTTTATCTCCAATTTTGAGCTATATGTCTGAAAAAGTTGAAAGCTACTTGACTGATGTTACTTTTAACTTTACAATGAGAGATAATTTTAACTTTATACTTCGTGGAATCAATATTGGTATAAAAAGTTTTTTCAAACAGATATTGGGAACTATATTAATTTTACTGCTTAGCTTTATCTTTCCCATCAATCTTATAATACCTATTTTGATCTTTCTAATACAGAGTTATTTCACAGGTTTTTCTTTTATGGATTATACTTTAGAAAGACACAATTTAACTCCTGAAGAGAGTTTGAATTTCCTAAAAAAATATAGAGTAGAGGCTACCCTCTGTGGTGGTATCTTCACCTTTTTATTCTTTATACCTTTACTTGGAATCTTTCTAGCTCCAATCACCACTTGTATAGCTACAACTTCAATCACATTGGAGCTACTAAAAAAAGAGGGGATTAAGATATCAAAACTTGAAATGAAGTAATTTATTAGAAAATTATTCTATATTTAAAAAGGTCTAAAAATCAAAGAAATTTTATATTATTTCAATTTTTACAAAAATAGAAATAATAGTGTATCAGAATCTTGAGAAATTCTGATACACTATTTATTATACAGCCATTTTTTATTGATTTAATGTTATTCTTGTTCCATCTGCCAACTCAATTATCTGAGTTTTTCCATCAGAAAATATAACTTTTCCAGTTTGATTTGAACTACGTCTCATCTCTCTTTCATAACCTTGTCCACTATAGTTATTGGCATCTGGATATCTTAATCTTGCTGGCACTCCTGATCCACTATATTTTCTATGAGCATTCTCTGCAACTGCTTGCTTTTCATAATCTCTTCTAATCTGTGTATCAAGATTGTCTAAATCTCTTTGATGTTTCAATTCACTATTTTGGTATGAATTATTTAAAATCAAAGCTGATCCACCAATAATAGCTGCTCTTGTTCCACTATTTAGACCTCCCCACCAACTTGCTTGTGCTATTGTTCCCACCAATAACATCATTCCTAATACTACTTTCCTCATTTTTTTACCTCCTTAAAAATATCTCCATCACTCTATCTAATATTCCATTGATCTCTGCAATTGCCATTCCAAAATTTGTGATTGGTATATTCTTATCTGTTGATTCTTTTAATCTACTCAATGTTTCACTTCTATTCAACATACAAGAACCACAATGGATTATTAAACTATATTTTGATATATCTTTCGGAAAATCCTTCCCTGAACAATTTTCTATATTTATATCTCCAACTTTACTCTTCAAAAGCTGTGGTAATTTCTCTCTAGCTATATCCCCCTTCAATTGATGATGAGTACAAGCTTCAGCAATCAGAATACTATCACCACTTTTCAATTGATTTATTTTTTTAGCCCCTTCATACAAAGTCTCTAAATCACCCTTAGCTCTCGCCATTATTATGGAAAATGACGTTAACTTTATATCTCTTCCTAATTTTTTATTTACTACTCCAAAAACTTGCGAATCAGTTATCACCAAGTCAGGTCTATTTTGAAATATCTTCAATCCCTCATCAAGATTATCAAGAGTTACAACTGTAGGTATTCCCCCGTTATCCAAGATATCTCTAATTACCTGTACTTGAGGTAGTATCAACCTTCCCTTAGGTGCTTGTATATCCTGTGGAGCCACTAATAATATCTTATCTCCAATTTTTATCTTATCCCCTATCAATCTCTCTTCGTTTATGAGCTTTGGTGAATACTCTACGAGTTTTTCCTTTATCTTTTTTATATCTTCACCATTTAATGTAGTTATCTCATTAACTTCACACTTCAATTCACTCTCTATCTCTTTTATAAAAGTGATTCTCTCTGAATCCTTCAATAAATCTATCTTATTCAAAAGAACTATATATGGTTTCTCTCTCTTTTTAATCTCTTGAAGCCAATCTTTTTCATAGTCTAAAGCTCTCTTCTCCAAAAAAATCTCACTTGATAAGACTAAGATAGCTATATCCATCTTTGCTAAAACTTCTTTTGTCTTCTCTACTCTAAGTGCACCTATCTCACTCATATCATCTACACCAGCAGTATCTATAAACACAACTGGACCTATTGGTAATAACTCCATTGCCTTATACACAGGATCTGTTGTAGTTCCTCTCACATCTGATACCAATGATATATTTTGATTTGTTATTTTATTTATAATACTTGATTTCCCAGCATTTGTTCTACCAAAGATTGCTATATGTACTCTGTTCCCCCTTGGTGTATCTATCATAACTACTCTCCCTTATTCTACTCTTTTTTTATGTCTAATTTGTGTCTAAACTTCTTGCCTTCCATCTAATGCCTTAGATATTGTAGCACTATCAGCAAACTCTATATTTCCTCCCATTGGAATTCCACTAGCTATCTTTGTCACTTTTATTCCAAAAGGCTTTAATAATTTAGTTAGATATAGAGATGTTGTCTCCCCTTCTAAATCTGGATTTAATGCTAATATTACCTCTTGTATCTCCTCAGTGGCTACTCTTTCCAATAAAGATTTAATGTTTAACTTATCTGGAGTTATTCCATTTAAAGGTGCTATCTTTCCACCTAATACATGATATAGCCCCTTGTATTTCCCCATTTTTTCAAAGGATACTATATCTCTACTATCCTCTACTACACAGATAGTTTCCTTATCTCTTAATTCATCTGAACAGATCTCACACAGATCTTTTTCACAAAAATCCCCACATTTAGGGCATCTTTTTATAACTTCCTTCGCTCCTCTAAGTGCTTCTATAAATTTTTCAACTTGCTCCTCATTCATCTCTAATATATGAAAAGCTAATCTTGCAGCACTTTTTCTTCCTATTCCTGGAAGCTTATTAAATTCATCTATCAATCTCTCTAAACTTTTTGTTGCCATTTTCACTCCTCAATCTATACTAATTATATTAATATTATCTCAAATTTTCATCTCTTCTTCAACCTTTTTTTAGCAATAAAAAATAGTTGTGTAAAGTACATACTTCACACAACTATCAATAACTAAACTATGCTTCTTTTAAAGCTTTTTTTAACTCTTTTAGAGATTTGTTGATATCTCTTCTCTCTTTTCCTAACTCAGCATTTTTGATGATATAGTCATCTACTCTATCCTCATAATCTGACTGCATATTTTCTAATATATCTACAAATTCTTCATAGTTCATATTTGGCTTTACATACTCTTTTAAGTTACATAGTAACTCCACTCTTTTTCTATTGTCTCTGATCTTTTTATCGTTATCTTCGATCTCTCTTTTTATTTTATTTTTTCTTCTCTCTTTTCTTACTAATTCTAATACGTTATCTACCATTTTTTCCCTCCATATACTACTATTTTGCTAAAAGAAGAGCTAATTCATAATCTGGTCTGAAGTCATAATTTCTCTCTCCATCCCAAGCATAAGATATTGGATGAGTTATGATTTTATTGTTCTCTATTCCAACCATTACTCCTCCCTCTCCATTTTCTAATAATTCTACTGCTTTAGCTCCCATTCTAGTTGCTAATACTCTATCAAATCCTGAAGGAGTTCCTCCTCTTTGTACGTGTCCTAAAACAACGCTTCTAACCTCAGTAGTTATCTTCTCTTTAAGAGCATCCTCTACATCTTGAACCTTTCCTACTCCCTCAGCTACTAAAACTATATCATGTAATTTTCCTTGTTTTCTTCTCTCTTTAATTTGGAAAGCTAATAACTCAATTGGGTTATCCATTTCTGGTATTAAAAGTCCATCTCCTCCACCTGCTAAACAAGCTTGTAAAGCTAAGTCTCCTGCATGTCTTCCCATTACCTCTACCAGTATTGTTCTTTCGTGAGATGTTGCTGTATCTCTTATTTTAGAGATAGCATCAAGTATTGTATTTAAACAAGTATCAAAACCTAGTGTATAATCTGTCCCTTTAATGTCATTGTCTATAGTTCCTGGAATACCTACAACTTTTATTCCATGCTCTTTTGATAATAGGTCAGCTCCATGATAAGAACCATCTCCTCCTATTACAACTAGACCTTCTATTCCTCTTTTCTTTAAGTTTTGAGCTGCTATTGCTCTAAATTTAGGATCTTTAAATTCTAAACATCTAGCTGTTAATAAACAAGTTCCACCTCTGTCAATTATACCAGATACGTATCCTCCGTCCATTGGAAATATCTCATCATTTAGCATACCTAAGTATCCTCTTTGAATACCGTATACTTTCATTCCTTTTGCCATTGCAGTTTTTGCTGCTGCTCTAATGGCTGCATTCATTCCTGGAGCATCTCCTCCACTTGTTAAAATTGCTATTTTCTTTTCCATTACCAATAACTCTCCTTTAATTCTCATTTACAATAAAAGAACCTATTTCCCTATATTTATTATACCTATTTTCTAAAAGTTCTTCTACTGATATTTTTTCTAATTCTAAAAATGATGATAAAATGACATTTTTTAGGTTAAGAGCTATACATTTGTAATCTCTATGTGCTCCTCCTACTGGCTCCTCTATTATACCATCTATTATCTTTAATTCATATAGATTTTGTGCAGAAATTTTTAAATTTTCTGCTGCTTCGGGAGCTTTAGAGGCATCTTTATATAAAATGGCTGCACAACCCTCTGGGGAAATTACAGAATAAACTGAATTCTCCAGCATAAATATTCTGTCTGCCACACTTAGAGCAAGTGCTCCACCACTTCCACCTTCTCCTATTACAACTGATATAATGGGAACTTTTACTCCTGCCATCTCCATTAGGTTTCTTGCAATGGCTTCTCCCTGTCCACGCTCTTCTGCTTCTAGACCTGGATAAGCCCCTGGAGTATCTATTAGACACAGTATTGGGATATTAAATCTCTCTGCCATCTTATATAATCTCAAGGCTTTTCTATAACCTTCAGGATTAGGCATACCAAAGTTTCTGTATAATTTTTCATCAACAGTTCTTCCTTTTTGATGACCTATTACCATAATTTTTTTCCCATCTATTCTACACAATCCACCAACTATTGCTGGATCATCTCCAAACAATCTATCTCCATGAAGCTCTATAAAATCTGTTGTCATATTTTCAATATAATCTAAAGTATATGGTCTCTCTGGGTGTCTTGAAACAAAAACTTTGTCCCAAGAGCTCAAATTCTTATACTTTTCTTTTAATTTTGCCTCATACTCTTTCTCTAATTTCTCAATCTGCTCTTTTAAATCGATTCCTTTTTCTTTAGAAAAACTCTCTAACTCATTTATCTTACTCTTTATTTCAAGTAACTCTTTTTCAAATTCCATTTTTCCTCCCAATGCTACCCTATCAAATTATTTAAAATGGTATATAGTGTATCTTTCATATCCTCTCTCTTTGTTATTACATCAACCATTCCATTTTTCAATAAAAACTCACTCGTTTGAAATTCATCAGGAAGTTTCTGTTTAATTGTCTGCTCTATAACCCTTCTTCCAGCAAATCCTATTGTAGCTTTAGGTTCACTCACTATTATATCTCCCAACATAGCAAATGAAGCTGTTACTCCACCAGTAGTAGGATTTACAGGTATTGCTATATATGGTATACCTGCTGTTCTCAATCTCTCTGCTGCTGCTGAAGTCTTTGTCATCTGCATCAATGAGAACAATCCCTCATGCATTCTAGCTCCTCCAGATGTACACACAACTATTACTGGAATTTTTCTCTCTAATCCTCTCTCCATTGCTCTAGTTATCTTCTCACCAACAACAGATCCCATACTTCCACCCATAAAGTTGAAGTCCATCACTGCTATGCTGACCTCTATTCCCTTTATAGTTCCTGTTCCAGAGATCACTCCCTCATTCATTCCACAATCCTCTTGAGCTTTTTTATTCTTTTCCTCATAGTTAGGAAAATTTAACGGATTGTTAGAGAATAGATTGCCATCCTCTTCTACAAAACTATCCTTATCTATCAATAATTCTATTCTCTCTCTAGCTGTCATTCTAAAATAATAATCACACTTCGGACATTTTTTCTGATTCTTTTCAAGATCCTCTTTATACAATATCTCCTGACACTCTGGACATTTTACCCAAAGCCCTGTTGGATTATTATCTATATGTTTGCTCTCCTCTTTTTTACTCTCTTCTTTATCTTCTATTGTTAATGTTACATACTTTTTTCTACTATTTAATGAAAAATTCTTTTTACTTAAAGAAAAAAATCCCATTTTTGCCTCCTCTTATTCCCCTTGCCGATATTTAATTTTATCGGATTTTTTCAATTATTTCAATAATTATTTGCTTTTACTCCATTAATATTATAAAATAAAATTAATAACAAGCCTTTAAACTGTTTAAAATTGGGGCTTTATAGAATACACTTGTATTTTAAAATTTTTTTAATTTTTTTTGGAGGGAATTTTTTATGAAAACATTTTTACTTTTTATTGCTATAATTTCTTTTAGTTTAACTGGTTGTACTTCAATTAATAATTTTATTGATGAAAATCTACCTAAAAAAAATCCTACTATACCTATTGCCTTACAGGAACAGATTGCTACTAAGATCAATCCTGAAAATGAATTATTTGCTGTTGGTTACTCTGGAATTGATAAAAGTGGAGCTTTGATTGCTCAGGCTAAAGCTAACAAAAATGCTAAAGAACTACTAAAGGAGCAGATTAAAAAAGAGGTTAAAATTAACTTTAATACTTTTATGTTGAATACTGATACTTACTCAAAAGGTATTATCTCTCCTGTACTAAACGATCTATCTGATTATGTTATAGATCTATCCTTAAAATCTGCTACTCAAAAGGGAGCTTGGGAGAATGATTCGTCAGTATACTCTCTATTTGCTGTTGATAGAGAGAAGATCAATCAAGTTTCTAAACAAGTTTTCACTGGATATTTAAGTGATATTTCTGGAAAATTAAATAATATTAAAAATAAGATTGGAGATATACAGATTGGAGCTCCTATAAAAAATGGTGAGAATCAATCTGAAGATGATGAAATAATTGATTAAAATTTAATTTTTAGGGGGAAATTATTTGGGTGTTGATAAGATAAGTTTAATTAATAAACAGGAGATTGAAGAGGTCACTACCTTTTTAAAAAAATTTGATTTAAAATATGATAAAAATATTGACTATACAGTTATTATTCGAGATAATAACAAGATTATTGCAACTGCTTCTAAAGAGAAAAATATTGTTAAATGTTTTGCCATAGATAGTAGCTGTCAAGGTGAAGGACTATCTACCCAACTCCTTACAAATATTATAAATAAGATGTTTGATGAGGGGTTTCTAAATAGCAAAGTCTTTACCAAGATAGAAAATCAAGAGCTTTTTAGAGGTATGGGCTATAGAGAGATAGCTCATACTGATAAAGTTATTCTTATGGAGATGGGAAATAAGAGTATTCTCAAAGTATTGGAAAAGATTAAAACTAACTATAATATTGACACAAATGAAAAAAGAGCTATGCTTGTTATGAATTGTAATCCCTTTACCTTAGGACATCAATTTCTTATTGAAAAAGTAGCTTCAGAAAACAAAGAGGTCTTAGTTTTTGTAGTTGAAGAGGATAGATCTATCTTCCCATTTAAAGTCAGGTATGAACTTGTAAAAAAGGGAACAGCTCATCTCAAAAATGTGAAAGTTATCCCAGGTACTGACTATCTCATCTCATCTGCAACTTTTCCCAACTATTTCCTAAAGAGAGAAGATGATCATTTAGCTGAGTACACAAAGCTAGATGCTACAATCTGTGGTGAAAAATTTGGAAAGATACTGAATATAGATAGAAGATATGTGGGAGATGAACCTAATTGTAAAGTTACTAATCACTATAACAAGATGTTAAAAAACACTCTTCCAAAGTTCGGTATTGAAGTTATTGTTATTCCAAGAAAGAAGATAGATGGTAAGATTATCAGTGCCTCTTATGTAAGAGAGTTACTCAAGTCTAAAAATTTTGAGGAGCTTAAAACTTTAGTTCCAACTACTACATTTGATTTTTTAACTAGTTCTGAAGGAAAGGAGATAGGAGAAAAACTTAGAATGCAGGATTCTCCTTGTTAATATGTTTGATTTAAATAAATTTTTAGATGACAGAGAGAAAAGAGTACAGTTACAAAACTCACTTTTAGAGAGATATTCACTTCCTCTTCTCACCATTAGAGCTAATTATCCAGGAGAAAATAAGTGGGAAAGTATACCTATTGAGATAACAGAGATTGTGGCTAAAGAGATGGAAATACTCTTCAAAGAGAGATTGATAAAAAAAGAGGTTATTGAAAATTTAGAGGGAAAAATATATCTTTACTTTATAAATTTAGATCCCAAGTCTATAAAAGAACTAACTATACAGTTTGAAGAGAAACATATTTTAGGTAGATGTGTAGATTTAGATGTTTATACAACTGAAGGTACAGGTATCTCTAGAAGTGACTTCAATCTTCCCAAGAGAAAATGTCTCATCTGTGATGATTTAGCTTTCGCCTGTGGTAGAAGTATGAAACACTCTCATTCTGAGATTAAAGATAAGATTAACTCTAAATATATAGCATACCAAAATTTCTTAAAAAGACGTGAAGTTACTATCAATACAATAGCTGATCTCTCTTTGGAAAGTATGATTTATGAGGTATCTAGTTTTCCTGGTTTTGGTCTAGTTACACCTCTTACTCAAGGGGCTCACAAAGATATGAATCTCCTTACCTTTTTAAAAAGCTCTTTCGTACTAAAAGATGGTTTTAAAAAGATGGCTGAAATAATGTTTTCAGATCTTCCTTTAGATATTGCTTTCAAAAGGCTTAGAGAGATTGGAAAAGAAACTGAGAAAAAGATGTTTCAAGCAACTGATGGGGTAAATACTCACAAAGGTATGATATTTCTTTTAGGAATAGTGGTGGGAGCTACTTCTCGTACTCTCTACCAAAATAAAGATTTCAAAAATATTCAAACTCTCATATCTCAAATGACTAGGGATATACTTAAGGATTTTGAAAACATTGACACCAAAAAAACTCTCACTCATGGAGAAAAACTTTTTCTCTCTCATAAATTCACTGGAATACGTGGAGAGGTAAAAAATGGATTGGATATCATTTTTAGTGGTGCTCTTCCTGTTTTTAATTCTGCATTAAAAGAGAGTGCTGATATAAATAAAGCCTCAGTTCACACTCTGATATATCTAATGAGCAAGGTGATGGATAGTACCATTGTCTACCGGCATAATTTAGAGGTATTAGAAGATGTTAAAAAAGAGATGAAAGTTATTTTTGAAAGTGGTGGAGTATTCAATTACAGTTTAGATTTTTTATTTGAATTGGAGAATAAGTATATTCAAAAAAATATAAGTCCAGGGGGAAGTGCTGATCTATTGGCGGTTACCATATTTTTTCATAAGATCTTAACTTACTTTTACTAACGAGGTGAAAAAAATGAAAAAGGGAAAAGTATTTTTAATTCTATTTCCTCTATTTTTAGGAATTGGAATCTATCTATTATATCGAAGTAAAAATCTATTTTACTTCAAGTTTTTTTCAACCCATCCTGTAATATATGAGCATATAATCTCATTGAGAGAGTTGGCTTGGTCCTATCGTAAACACCTACCTCTTTGGAGTGTCTACTCACTTCCAGATGGACTGTGGTTATTCTCCTTTGGAGCTGCTCTACTTGTGGATAGAAAATTTTATACTATACACTTCATAATATTTACACTTATTTATATGTTTATGGTGGGATTGGAGTTTGTTCAAAAATATTTTGGTGGGCATGGAACTATGTTAGGAACTTTTGATTACTTAGATATTGTTTTTTTCACTTGTGGATATATGTGTATATCTCTAATCTCCATTTTACTTCATAAATTACAAAAAAACAGTTTTTTTAATGAGATCCATCTTACAAAAAAAGATGAACTAATTGAAGATCTTAAATTTTCTATAATTTTTTTAATTTTAGGAGTTTTACCTAGCCTATTCTAGGGCTAGGTTTTTTATTTATTTTAAATAATTCTAAATTTTTATGGAATTTTGTGGTATAATCTAAAAAGAGTAAAAATTAAAAGGTGGTAAGGAATGTTAAATAAAGGTATTATAAAAAAAATTGACGGGAATAAAATTATTGTTAAACTTTATAAAGATACAGCTTGTTCACACTGCAGTGGTTGTAGTGGAGATAGTAAATATGGTAAGGATTTTGAATTTACAACTGATATGAAAGCTGAAATTGGAGATACTGTCACTTTTGAAATCTCAGCTGGTAAAGTTATAAAAGCTGCTTCAATTGCCTATGTTTTTCCTGCTATCGCAATGATTGCTGGTTACTTCTTCGGTGAAAAAATCCTGAATCTTTCTGAGAACAAAAGTATTGTATTTAGTTTTGTTGCTTTACTTCTCTCTTTTGTGGCTCTATTCTTCTATGATAAATTAGTTGTTAAAAAAAGACCTAATGCAGAAATAGAGATTATCTCAATTGAAAAAGAAGACACTTCAACTATGACAGATAGTTGTAAAAATAAAAATGCTTGGTAAAAAATCAACTGCATCTATTCTCTTATTTTATAAGATATAGTTGCAGTTTTTTTATTGTATATTTCTCTAATCTAGCTCCTGTATTCCACCACCATTGACAAAGATAACTTGTCCACTTGTCCAAGCTGATGCTGGACTTGCAAAGTATAATACAGTCATAGCTATATCCTCTACATCTCCCAATCTTTTTAGTGGAGTATTTTTCAACATATTTTTCTCTATTTCAGGAGTAAGAACACTTGCTAAAGCTCTTGTCTTTATAGCTCCCGGTCCTATTGCATTAACTCTTATCTCAGGTCCTAAATCATATGAAGCATATTTTGTCATCTGATTTACTGCTGCTTTAGAACTTCCATATATTATCATATCGTGACTTACCATATCAGAAGACATTGAACTTATATTTATAATTGAACCATATCCATCTTTTTTCATATATGGAGCACATAACTTAGTTAGAATAATTCCACTGAATACATTTAATGTATAAATTTTTGTGATATATTCTAGAGTAAGAGATTCAATATTTTCACGACCTCCTCCTCCACCTCCAGCATTATTTACTAGAATATTAACTTTACCAAATTTTTCAACTGTAGTTTTCACTAGATTTTCTAGTTCCTCTTCAAATAAAACATTACATTTTATTCCTAAAGCTTCAACACCATATTTTTTAGCCTCTTCTGCTACAGCTTTAGCTTTCTCTTCATCTAGATCACTACAAACTACATTCGCCCCTGCTTCAGCTAATTTTAAAGCACTGGCTTTTCCTATTCCATCTCCAGCACCAGTAACTACGGCTACTTTTCCTTTTAAATCATATGCATCTGTTATCTTCATAACCATCACTCCTTACAATAAAGAATTTTTAATTTAATCTTCTTCTGTTCAAATGTTTATTAAATATAAAATAAAATGTAATACAAGAAGCTACTGTTCCACACATATCTGCTATTGGTTGAGCATAGAAAGCTGATCTAGCTATAAAAAATAGTGGTAGTAGATATGTACTTAACATATATGTAAATTTTCTAAAAATAGATAGACAAAAGGCTGTTTTTACCCTTCCTACAGCAGTAAATCCATCTACAAAACAGTACTGAAATGAGAGTGGAATAACTGCTAAAACACTTGCATTTATACCCCATAATGAAAGGCTTACTAAGCTCTCCTCTGAAGTAAAAAAATGTACAAATCCTGGAGCTAGATACTTAGTCAAAATAAACATAGTCGTTGTTAATAAAAGAGCAAAAATCAGTGTGTATTTTTCAGCTAATTTTACTCTAGTTATATCTCTAGCACCATAGTTATAACTCAATATTGGTTGAGTTCCATTAGTTAAACCCAAAAGAGGTCCCGTTATCAGTAGCAGATAACTTTGAATTATTGTAGCTGCTGATATTAATAGATCTCCCTCTCCTCTCCCACCAAATTTTTGTAGCATAGAGTTTAATATAATTAATATCAAACTATCTGTTGCCAATATAAAAAATGGTGAAAATCCAAATGTTACAATCTTTTTTATCAAATTTAGTGAGTAATTTCCATAGGTAATCTTAATTGGAATTCTCTTTCCTGTTAAAAATAAAAAGGCAAATAAAAAGGAGCAAAATTGAGATATTACTGTTGCCCAAGCTGCTCCAGCTACACCCATTTTAAAAACAAATATGAATATGGTATCTAAAATTATATTCATAATTGCACCTATAATTACTGTTAACATTCCAATAGTTGAGAATCCCTGACAGGTTATAAAAAAGTTTAATCCTATTGCCATTATTGCAAAAAAACTTCCAAGAGTATATATTGTTAAATATGTATTTGCATATGGAAATGTTATACTACTTGCCCCAAATAACATAATCAATCTATCTTTTATCATTAAAAAAAGAATAGTCAATACTACTCCAATCACTGATAGACCTAAGAAACTATTTGATAAAATTCTCTTAGCCTCTTCATTTTCATTTGCTCCCATCTTTATTGACATATTGATCGATCCCCCTAGTCCAATCAAGGTACCGAAGGATGCTAAAAAAGTGACAATAGGTCCACAAACCCCAACTCCAGCTAATGCAAGTCCTCCTATATCTGGAATATTACCAATATACATTCTATCTATTATACTGTATAATAGGTTTACCAATTGAGATAACATTGCTGGTATTGCTAATTTTAATACAAGACTTAAAATCGAATCCCTTCCTAAGTCGTTTGATATTTTCATCATTATCTCCCCCATAACAATCATCTTTTTCAATTATAACATATATTTTTATCTTAAATAAGTATAATTGATGAATAATTTTTATATCTATAAAATTACATGTGTTATATTTTTTCTTTTCTTTTTTTTAGCAATATGATATAATCTCTAATAATTTACAGGAGGTTATAAATTATGAAATTAGCATATAAAGATATTGGAAAAGGAAAAACTGTTGTATTTATTCACTCGTATCTATGGGATAAAGATATGTGGCTCCCTCAACTAAATCTATTAAAAGATAGTTTTAGATGTATAGCTATTGATCTACCTGGACATGGAGATTCTGAAAAAAATAGTAATATCATAGATCTAAAAAATTTGGCAGAGATTATTAAAAATACTTTAGATAATTTAAACGTAGATAACTATATCTATGTAGGATTATCTGTAGGTGGGATGTTAGCACCATATCTTTATCAATTGGATAAGGATAGAATAGAAAAAATCATAATTATGGATTCTTTCTCTGGAGCTGAACCTGAGCAGACTAAAAATCTTTATTTCTCTATGTTGGATACCATTGAAAAAAATAGAAAAATACCTGATCAATTAGTTGAAAAGATTGCCCCTATTTTCTTTAGTCCTATGATAGATAAAAATGGAGAGCTATTTTTAAATTTTAAAGAAAAGTTACAAAATATACCTGAAGATAAGATAGATACCATTGTAAATTTAGGAAGGGTAATCTTTGGAAGAGAAAATTCCTTACAACTTCTCAATTCTATTGAAGTTCCTACATACTTTATCACTGGAGAGTATGATCTACCTAGACCTTTTCATGAAGCTGAAATGATGAAAAAAGAGGTTAAAAACTCTAAAATCTATAGAGTTAAGAAAGCTGGACACATCTCTAATCTTGAAAATCCTAGAAAAGTTAACTCTATTTTCAAAAATATATTAAAATAAGATAGATAAAATTAAAGAAAAAAAGTTACTGTAATTGGTGTAGTACTCAATTACAAGTAACTTTTTTATATTTCTATTTTTTAATCTAGTTTTTAAAACTGTGTATTGGAGCTGGTATTCTTCCACCTCTTTTTATAAAATCATCACATTTAAACTTATTTACAGCCATAATTGGTGCATAACCTAGTAAGCCACCAAACTCAACCATCTCTCCTACACCCTTTCCTATTACAGGAATAATTCTAACTGCAGTAGTCTTATTATTTACCATTCCTATTGCTGACTCATCTGCAATTATTCCAGAGATTGTATAAGCTGATGTATCTCCTGGAATAGCTATCATATCTAATCCAACTGAACAAACACAAGTCATTGCTTCCAATTTCTCCAATGTCAATGCTCCTATTTTAGCTGCTTCTATCATAGCATGATCCTCACTTACTGGAATAAAAGCTCCACTCAATCCACCTACATAAGATGAAGCCATAACTCCACCTTTTTTTACATTGTCATTCAATATAGCCAAGGCAGCTGTAGTTCCTGGAGCTCCTGCATGTTCCAATCCCATCTCTTGAAATATCTCTGCTATACTATCTCCCACTGCTGGTGTAGGTGCTAATGATAGGTCAATTATTCCAAATGGAACATTCAATCTTCTAGCTGCTTCCTGTGCTACTATCTGTCCTGCTCTAGTTATCTTAAATGCTGTCTTTTTAACAACTTCACAAAGTGTTTCAAAGTCTGCTCCCTTTGCCTCTACAAGAGCTCTTTTTACAACTCCTGGTCCACTTACTCCCACATTGATTACACAATCAGCCTCTCCAACTCCATGAAAAGCTCCTGCCATAAACGGATTATCTTCAACTGCATTACAGAAAACTACAAGTTTAGCACAACCTAAACAATCAATATCCTTTGTCAATTCTGCTGTCTCAACAATTACCTCTCCCATTCTCTTAACAGCATCCATATTTATACCATTTCTTGAAGTTCCAACATTTACAGATGAGCATACTCTCTCTGTAACTTTCATTGCTTCAGGTATAGAATCTATTAATATTCTATCTGCTGGAGTGCATCCTTTATGTACAAGTGCTGAAAATCCACCAATAAAATTCACTCCACAATCTTTTGCTGCTTTATCTAAAGTTTTTGCTATACTTACATATGAATCTGTTTTACAACCTGCTGCTGCAATAGCTATTGGAGTTACAGATATTCTCTTATTTACAACTGGTATTCCAAACTGCTTAGAAATCTCATCTCCTACTTTTACTAAATCTTTTGCATAAGTTGTAATTTTTTTATAAATCTTTTTATTAAACTCATCTACATCAGGGTCTGCACAATCTAAAAGACTAATTCCCATAGTTATAGTACGTACATCTAGATTTGACTCTGTTATCATTCTATTTGTTTCTTGAATCTCTACTCTAGAAATCATTATGAATCCTCCTTAGTTATTATATACGGTGCATACAATTAAATATGTCTTCATGTTGAACTGTAACTTTTACCCCTAAATCGTCACCTATATTTATTAGATCATCTGTAAATGCCTCTAATGGTTTAGTAGCTTTGTCTGCATCAACAATCATCAACATATTAAAGTATCCGCTTACAATAGTTTGAGAAATATCAAGAATATTAATATTTGCTTCTGATAGATATGTACAAACTTTAGCAATAATTCCAACTTTATCTGTTCCTACAACAGTTATAATACACTTCATAAAAGCCTCCTGCAAAAATATTTTTAATAGATGTTATATAAAAGATATTAACTCAAAATAGGGAAAATGTCAAATAATATAATATATCTTTACTTGCTAGTAAAAATGTATTAAGATATAAAAAGAGTCTAAACATTAGGAGGAAGGTTATGATAAAAACAAACAAAGAGAATTTAGTTATGCAATCAGTTGGAGGAAAGGTGCATAGTCCTATTGTTTCTTCACCATACAGAATAAGTAGAGAGGGAAAACCTATGATATTACCAGCTACTGGTGGTATATGTTACAATGTAAAGGTTGGAGACTCTTGTATGAAGTGGGTAGGAGATCATATTGAGCCTGGAGTTAGTGTTAGAAATGAAAATGTGGCTGAAAATACAGCTATGATGTTACTTGCTTGTATTGGTAATACAGCTAAAATTGTTTCTGGTGATGCTAAAGGAGCTACTGGTTTTGTCACTGGAGGTCATGGTGGTATTGAACATACTCTGGTATATTTTGATGATGAAACACTTGAGAAATTATCTCTAGATGATAAGATATTAATAAAAGCTTATGGACAAGGATTGAAAATTGAAAACTTTGAAGATATTACTTGTATGAATATAGATCCAGAACTTTTAGAAAAATTTGATATAAGAATAAGTGATGAGGGTTGTCTTGAGGTTCCAGTTGTTACTGAGATTCCACCGTATCTTATGGGATCTGGAGTTGGAAGTTCTACAGCATTTTCTGGAGATTATGATATTATGACTGGAGATAAAGAGGCAAATGAAAAATATGGTATTGATAAACTTAGATTTGGAGATCTAGTTTTACTTAGAGATTGCAACAACTGTTTTGGTAGAGATTATCTAAAAGGATCTGTAACTATTGGGGTTGTTGTACACAGTGATTGCATCAAAGCTGGGCATGGTCCTGGAGTTACAACTATACTTAGCTGTCCTACTTCTAAAATTAAAGGAAGAATAGAGAAAAATGCTAATATTGCCTATTATCTAGGAATTAAATAGATATAATATAAAGAAAAAGGAAAAATATTACCTCTTAGTAATTTTTTCCTTTTTTTATTAAACTAAATTATTTTATAGAGAGCTACAATAAAAATATCCAACAGAATATGTTAAAGTAGTCTTATTATAACTTCTAATTTTTCCAACACTACTTCTTTCAAATCCAGTGACTCCTGTATTTTTCAAGTGTCTTAATGCTTCTAATGGAGTTGGGAAGTTTATCTCTATACTCTCTTTTTTCCACTTTACTTTTGAGTAGAGACTTGTTAAAATCTCAACCACATTATCCAGTGTAAGATATTTTAATGAAACTCCAAAGTGATCCTTTATCTCCTCTAGATTTCCCTCTAAATATATTGAAAATCCCAATTCAGTAGTAGATTTTGAAATTTCTTCCATCACTTTAGTAAAATTATTTAACCATTGAAAAACAGAGCTTGAGACTACTAAATCACTTTTTGGTATGCTTAATTCCTCTATATTTCCAAGTAAAAATTTATCATAGTTTATACCCTTTAAATAATTTTGAATATCATACATATCATTTAAGATTAAGGATTTAGGAGTAAACTCTTTCACAAACTCTCTAGTAAACATACCTGTTCCACAACCTATCTCCAAGACATTTTTATCTTTTTTTACCCCTTTCTCCTGTAGGAATTTCACAAGCTTTAAAGCAACCTCTTTCTGTACCTTAGCATTTTCCTCATAGTTGGAAAATTTTTTATCAAAATTCATACTATTTCCCCCCAAGATCTTATAATATCAAAGGGATAGTGTCCCATATCTAACTCTTTATACAAAATTCCTCTCTCCTCACAATATCTTTTCTGCTTCAAACTTGGTATAATTCTGTCATCTTTTCCTATTATCATCTCTGTAAACACATTCTCAAGAGGCAGATAATTAGCTTTAAAATATTCCAACTCATCTTTTATCTCTTCAAATCTCTTTAGAGGTTTCTTAAACTCACTCTCTATTCCCATATTTTTATAAAATTTTAATAGATTTTCTGGAGTGAGAGTAGATAGTGTATACTCAAACATCTTAGGATTGATTCCATTTTTTCCAATGACCTCTCCATTTCCATTGATAGCCACCACTTTTTTAAATTTTCTCTTCTGACTCAATACAAATTTACTCAAGTAGTAACAACCAAATGACCAACCTACAAGTACTATATCCTCATATCTAGCTAAGTCTGTGGAGATTGTATAGGGATAGTTTAAAATCTCTATAACATAGTCATTAGGCAGATCTACATCTTCTACTACTCTCTCATCCATACCCCATCCATTAAAGAACAGAATTAATTTCATCTCTTAGCTCCTCTACAAACTTTTCTATCTCTAAGTGTGTTATATTCGGGTTCAATCCAATTCTAAATCTAGCTGTTCCCTTTGGCACTGTAGGCTCTTTTATTGGATAAAGTATGTACCCTTTTCTCCTCATATTATCAGATATTTTAACTACTCTCTCATTATCTCCAATAACTATACTAATAATATGTGTAGTTGATTCAGTTTTTATGCCATTCTCTTTCAATAGTTTTAGAGTATAGTTTTTCAATATCTCCAATTTTGCTCTTCTCTCTTCAAAATCATTCATTTTATTGAGAATAAAAAGATTCCAACAACTATTGATAGGTGGAAGTGCTGTAGAGTATATAAATTTTCTACTTCTATTCACTATATACTCTTTAAACTCTCTTTCACAAAATACCATAGCTCCAACTGAGCCACCACCTTTTCCCAATGGAATTACAAGAAAATCTACATCTTTTACCAATTTTAAATTATAGGTGATCCCATATCCATATACTCCATACGAGTGAGCCTCATCTATCATAAGAGTGAAGTTATACTCTTTTTTTAAAGCTACCAACCTCTCAATATCAGCAATATCTCCATCCATACTGTATATGCTTTCTGAAATTACTAAAATATCAGTGTATCTCTTACTATATTTTTTTAATAACTCCTCTAAATTCATAAGATCTAAATGCTTATATCTTAGAAAAGTAGCCTTGCTATGGATTATTCCATCATAGATACTTGCATGGTTTAATCTATCTGTGAGAATTAGAGTATCCTTAGTAGTAAATGTTTCAATCAAAGAGGAGTTTGCATCATAACCTGAATTAAACATAATACAAGGTTTTCCATATATCTCTTCTGCTCTTCTCTCCAACTCCATAATCTCATCATAAGATCCATCTATCAATCTAGAAGAGCTCGAAGACAATCTTGGCAAATTATCTCTGTAGAACTCCTCTCTCAAACTTCTATCCCTTCCCAATCCTAGATAATCATTAGATGATAGATTTAAGCCATTTTCATTCTGAAGAGTTAAACTTCTATAATTAGAGCTCTCCTTCAATCTATTTAACTCCTCTACCAATACTTTTTTATCCATTTTTTCTCCTACTAATATACTCATCAATAGACTCTTTACATATTTTTAACATCTGGTCTATCTCTTCCTCTGTTATTATGTATGGTGGCATAAAATATATTACATTTCCTAATGGTCTCAATAGAGCCCCCTTCTTCAATGCTATCTTATATATTTCATATCCTACTCTATCTTCACTTGGAAATAGCTCTTTGCTCTCTTTATCAGCTACAAACTCCAATGCTCCTATCATTCCAATCTGTCTATATTCACCTATATACTTATGATCTTTAAATAGTGACTCTGCTCTCTCTCTTAGATATCTACCTTTTCTCTCAATAACATCTAATATATTCTCATCTTTAAATATATTTAGTACCTCTAGAGCAATTCTACAACCTATTGGATTCCCTGAATATGTATGTGAGTGTAGGAATGATTTCCCCTCTAAATAATCAGCATAGAATCCATCATAGATCTCTTGAGTTATTCCAACTATTGCCATAGGATAATATCCAGCTGTAAGCCCTTTAGACATACACATAATATCTGGACTCACACCAGAGTGTTCCATAGCAAACATCTTCCCTGTTCTTCCAAATCCCACAGCTATCTCATCAGCAATCAAATGTATATCATACTTTAAAGTCAACTCTCTCAACTTTTTTATATATTTTGGTGAGTATATCCTCATACCACCAGCACCTTGAACTACTGGTTCAATTATAACAGCTGACACCTCTTGATGATTTTTCTCTATGAGCTCCTCCATCTTTTCAAAACACTGTGCATCACAAGAGTTAAAATTCTCTCCATAGGGGCATCTATAGCACTCTGGCTTTTCAGCTTTCATTCCCTCTTTTATCAGTGGTCTATATGTTTTTGTGAATATATCTATATCACCAACTCCCAATGCTCCAACAGTCTCTCCATGGTAGGCATTTGTCAATGATATAAACTTTGTTTTTCCCACATTTCCTTTCTGTTGTTGATATTGAAAACTAAGTTTTAATGCCATCTCTATACTTGAAGATCCATTATCAGCAAATAGAAATTTTTCAATTCCTTTGGGAACTACCTTCGATAGCTCTTCACTCAATCTTATAGCAGGTTCATGTGAAAAATTTACAAATAAAACATGCTCTAAACTATCAATTTGCTCTTTGATAACCTTGTTTATTCTAGGATTACAATGACCAAAAAGATTTACCCACCAGCTAGATACACAATCCATATATCTATTTCCAAACTCATCTTCTAAGTATATTCCTTCAGCTTTTTTTATAACCATAGGTGGCAACTCTTCATAGTCTTTCATTTGAGAACAAGGGTGAAAAATATATTTTAAATCCTTTTTCTGTAATTCACTTAATCTTTCCATAATCTATACCTCTATCTCCAAAAATCTTTGTAACTCCTCTTTAGGAATCTCTCTCTGACCAGAGTTTACCAATAGAGATCTCTCTATTCCACTCAATTTCAATATCACATCTATATTATCTTTTTCAAAGTAATTTGACTCTAAATCCTCACTCACTCTATTGAAAACCAATCCGTGAATAGATATACCCATTTTTTTTAGAGCTTCTATCGTTAAAATTGTATGATTGATTGCCCCAACTTTACTTCCACACACTAAGATAACTGGCAGATCTAGCTCTTTTATCAAATCAAAAATATAAAATTTATCTCTTATTAATGGTACATATAGGCCACCAGCCCCCTCTACCAACATATATCTATATTTCTCTTTTAATTCAATCCAAGCCTCTCTTATTCTCTCAATATCTATCTTAATGTCTTCTAACTCACTAGCTAGATGTGGTGAAACCTCTGCTTCTAAAGTATATGTCACCATATTCTTGTCATACTCTTTTTCACTCATAGAGCATACAAACTCTACATCTGGAGCATATAGCTCTCCATTTCTTCTGATACAACCACTTTGAACAGGTTTGTAATAGCTCCCTTCAATCTCTTTTATCCCTTTGTACAACAGAGAACTCACATAAGTTTTTCCTATATCTGTATCTGTTCCTATTATAAAAAAACCTCTATCAAACTTCATATCCATTTCTCCTTATCATCTCTTTGTCCTTTTGGATTGTAGTTCCTGTAGTTGTTAAGAAATTTCCTGTAAGTGCCGAATTTATCCCAGACTTTATCCCTTTTTCTTGAAGCTCTCCCAATTTAATTCTTCCCCCTGCATATCTCAAATAAGCCTTGGGTAAAATAAATCTATAGATTGCAATCATTCTCAATATCTCTTTCTCATTCACCGGTTTACTATTCTCTAAAGGTGTTCCTGGAATAGGAGTTAATATGTTGATTGGAACTGAAAAAACACCGAGTCTTTTTAATTCAAATCCCATTTTTAACCTATCTTCATCACTTTCACCCAGTCCCCAAATTCCACCACTACACACTTGTAACCCAACTTTTTGAGCCAATTTTATAGTGTTTATTCTCTCATCATAAGTATGAGTTGTACAGATATTCCCATAAAAATCTCTTGAAGTCTCTAAATTATGGTGATAAGTCTTCACTCCAGCTCTGTATAATCTTCTCAATACCTCTTCATCACATATTCCATGTGAAGCACATAGGGATAACTTTGTATCCTTAGTTAACAAATTATATGTCTCCTCTAATAACTCAATCTCTTTGGAATTTTTCCCAATTCCTCTCCCACTTGTTACTAGAGAGTATCTATGAGCCCCTTCACTCTCAACTTTTTTAGCTTCCTCTAGAGCTTTCTCTTTAGATATTAGTGAATACTCCTCTATTCCTGTTTTAAAATATTTAGATTGAGCACAATATTTACAATCTTCACTACATCTTCCAGATTTTGCATTAGTAATAGTACATAGATCAAATCTCTCCCCACAAAATACTTTTCTTATCTCATTTGCTGAATTACACAGCTCATCTAATATCTCCGTATCATCTACTGATATCTTTAAAAGTTCTTTTGCCTCTTCATACTCTATGTTTTCCTCTTTTAATATCTTTTCTTTTAGTTTTTTTATAAAATTTTTCAAGTCATTTCCTCCCAGTACTTTATAATCTACTACTAATTCTCTGGAAATATAAAAGGAGTGAATTTTACTCCACTCCATATTTTAACACATTTATTTGTTTTTTTTAATCCTTTTAATTACATATATCTTACGTATAGATATAATGTTCCAACTAATAGTGTTTCAAAAGCTATAAGTCCTCCAAATTTAAAGAATTTAAAGAAGTCTATTTTACATCCAGCTTTTGCTGCTGCTCCAACAGCAACCACGTTAGTTGCAGAACTTAGAATAGTTATATTTCCACCTAAACATGAACCAAATGATAATGCCCACCAAAAAGCCTGAGTATTTCCTAGTCCATCAAATGAAGGTATCATAACACCTAGAATCTTAGAGACAGTAGCTGCATTGGCAACGTTTCCTATTACAGATGTAAAAGCTGCTGACAACCAAGTTACAGCTATAACAGCTAGATCAAATTTACCTTCTGTTAAGTGTATAATTTTATCTCCTATTATATTTATAATGTTTAAGTTTTCTATTCCTCTAATCATCATAAACAATCCTATAAAGAAGAATAGTGTCTCCCACTCTACATGCTCTAATATATCCTTTGGATTTCTTTTAGCAATAACTACCAAGAATATTGCTCCTGATAATGAGATTATTGCAAGTCCCTTATTTATAAAGTTATTTAATATAAATCCTACTAATACAAGAGCAAAAATTACTGCTGCTTGTTGCAACAATTTTGGTTCTTTCAAACTTCTTGATGAATCCAATTCCATAATTCTTGCTTTCAATTCATTTGAAACTCTCATCTTTCTACCATAGATTATATACACATTAGCTATTAAGATGATCATAGCTATAATTGACATTGGTGCTGTATTTAGTAAGAATGAGTTAAATCCTAATCCTCCCTCTGCTCCTATGATCAACTGTGTAGGGTCACCTATTAATGTAGCCAATCCACCAATATTTGCAGACATTACCTCTGTTATTACAAATGGGAAAGGATCTAGTTTTAATTGCTTTGCCAATAAAATAGATACTGGAGCCATTAGCAATATTGTTGTAACGTTATCTAAAAATGCTGAACATAGAGCTGTTACAACAGCTAGAAGAACTACCAATCTAAATGGTTCTCCTCTTACTAACTGAGCTACTTTAATTGCAAACCACTGGAATACCCCTGTTTCAGATACCAAGTGAACAATTATCATCATACCAATCAAAAGAAATAAAATTTCAAGTCTCTCTGATATAGCCTCTAATGCATTCTCCTCATCAATTATTCCAACCAATGCCATTATTAATCCACCTAACATTGTTGCCCAAGCTTGTGGTACTTTCTCTGTTATCATCAAGTAGAATACCACAATAAAAACTACCAATCCTATTACTATATGTATCATTTTTTTATTTTCCTCCTTAGTTCATCTCCCCCCGCTATACACGATATTATCAATATTAGATATGTAAAACTTTTTTAATTATGTCTGATCTTTTTATCATTCCATGATATTTTCCATTATCTACAACATATAATCTAGTTATTCCCTTATTTACCATAATAAAGCAGATCTCCATTATTGGTGTCTTTCCATCTATAACTATCTCATCTGAAACTCTGTATAATTTCTCTATTGTAACCTTTGACTCATTCATCAAATACTCTTCAAATGGTTCTCCTACTGTTAAAAAGTTCAAGTCTCCCATAAGAGATAGATATTCAGGCATACCATAATCTATTAACTCTCTCTCTGTGATCTCTCCTAAAAACTTTCCATTTTTATCCACTACTGGTAAACCACTAGTCTCTTCTAATATCAATCTTTTAGCTATCTCTTCCAAAGTATTGTCTGGTGTAGCAGGTTTTATATCTGGACTCAATACATCTTCTGCTACTATTTTGTGTTCAAACTCTATATTAGCTTTATTGAAATACTCTATAACTTTTTTAGGATTTCTCTCAGCTTTTATTTTTTCTAAAAGATCTCCCTGTTTTAAAGCTAATTTTGAAACAGCACTCATAACTTTTAAGATGTTTTTATTTTTTAATACATCTGAAATTATTAAGAATACAAGATTTACTTTATCATTTTGGTGAGTTGCAGCAATTTCACACTCAACTGCTTCATCTAATAATCCTATTGCAACAATAAAATCATTTAAATTCTCGATTCTAGCGTGAGGAATAGCAATACCGTGCCCTATTCCAGTAGAAATTTCTTTCTCTCTTTTTATAACAGCTTCTTCAATTAAAGTTTTTGAAGCTTTTACCTTCTTATCCTTTTCAGCGATTTTCTCTATCATTTCTACTATTATTTCTTCAGGATTTTTTCCTTTCAGATCTGTAAAAATTAGATTCGGATCTAGGTAACTTGAAAATTTCATATTTCCACTCTCCTTAATTAAGTTATAATATTTTAAAAAATTTAAAAACAATGTTAATTTATGATTCAATAAAAAAATGACTATCATAAGTCATTCCCATTTAGTTTAATTATTTAAAGTATACTCCTATTTTTCCAAATAAGCAAATATTTTTATTTTATAACACTATAAAAAATTATAAAATTTATATTTTTTATTGAAGAAAGCCACAGTTTTATTAGCAAAAAGAGGAGTCTCTACACTCCTCTTTTTTTACTACATTATTTTTGGAATAATTGCAAATCCAAATACAGGACCTGTATGTGATCCGATTGTTGCTCCAATCTCAAATCTTCCTCTGTACTCTATTTTACTATTTCCACTCTGTTGATTTTTTATCTCATCAGCACTTGAAAGCTCTTTATTAGTTCCACCCCAAGCTGTATACATTATCATACTTGTTTTTTTGCTCTCTGCCTTTATTAATCTCTCCATATAACCAGCAGCTCCAGCTTCTCCAAAAGCTTTTCCTTGAACTGAAATCTCTCCATTTTCCAGTTTTAAAATAGGTTTTACTTTTAAAAATCCTCCTATTATAGAAGAAGCTCTTCCTATTCTACCACCTTTTTCTAAATAACTGATCTCATTTACAACAAAATAAAGTTTAATCTTATCTTGAAGTTGATACAATCTATTTAAGATAGTCTCTTCGCTTACTCCCTCTTTTGCCATTCTTGCTGCTTCTAAAGCTTGGTATCCCAATGACATAGCAACAGCTTTAGAATCAACTATTGTTATGTTCTCACCTTTTTTAACCATACCTTTAGCAACTCTAGCTGCCTGCTGAGTTCCACTCAATTTACTTGAGATATGTATAGAGATAATCTTCTTATAACCCTTCTTAAATAATCTCTCATAAATCTCTTTAAATTCTGCTGGTGAAGGTTGAGAAGTCTTTGGAATTATAGATTCACTTACAATCTTCTTCCAAAACTCTTTTTTACTCAATTCTACTCCATCTCTATAGTAATTATCACCCAATTTTACTTTTAGTGGAATAATATCTATATTTAGATCTCCAATTAGATCTGGTGTCAAATCAGATGTTGAATCTGTAACAATAGCTATCTCTGGAAGGTTTCTATCTCTATTTTCAATATAGATATAGTATGGATAATTCTCCTGCTCACTGTATAACTCTTTTTTCTCAACTGAAGATAGTTGATTAAAAATGTCATTAGCCTCTTTATTATTATCTTTTCCATAAGAGATTGTTACCTCTAAAGTATCTGAAGATACATACTCTTTTATCAATTTCTCATTTAAATCTGCTAAAGTATCAGCTTTCATTTTAATTTTTCCATTGATAATAGCTATATACTCTCCAACTTTGATCACTAAATCCTCTACCTTAGTATCTCTAACAGCTTGTGTGATCTCTATTGAGAAGTTATTTTTAACTCTCTTCAATAGCTCGTCTAATTTTTCATCTCTATTTTTTATTAGATAGTAACCTTCTAACATTGTTGTAGTTTCAACTACAAGTACCTCTTTTTCTGATCTCTCTGCAGCAATCTTAGCAGTTGAGATGATATTCTTATTATTTGGAAGAATTATAATCTTTTCACAACTTATATTTTTCAATCCTTCCTCTATATCTTGTACACTTGGGTTTTGTGTTTGTCCACCTATCAATACCCCTGTAGCACCAGCTTCAAGATAGTAGTTTCCAAGATTTTTGTTATCTACAATAGCAAAATATGCTACTCTTTCTGAATTTTCATTCTTTATTATATATTTTTCTCCATTTTCAATATCTTTATCACTAATTAAAAGATTCTTATGTTGAAAATACATATTTTCAATCTTTATATTATTTAACTGTCCATGTCTTAGAGCTATCTCTAATACTTGACCTGGGTTGTTAGTATGGATATGAGTCTTAGTTTTAGATGTAGTTTGTGCACAAACCATTGAGTCTCCTAGATTCATAATCTCTTTTTTGTACCCATCAAGATCAAAGTTCCCCTCTTCTATTATAAACTCTGTACAGTATCTGAATTTTATATCTTCAGCCTCTTGATAAGTATATTCCATTCTCTCTTTTCTCTTAGCTTGAGACTGAACTATTCTCTCTAGATCCTTTAACATTTCAGGATCAGTTATAGACTTCTCAAATCCCTCAAGTACATAGAAAATTCCCTTACCACCAGCATCTACAACTCCAGCCTCTTTCAACTTTGGTAAAAGGTTTGGTGTCTCCTCTACTGCTTCTTTAGCTACATTTTTTAAATGTACTAAGAATAGGATAAAATCATCTCTATCCCCTTCATATACAGCTGCTTCCTCTGCTACTCTTCTGATTACAGTTAGCATTGTTCCCTCTACTGGTTGTGATACAGCTTGATATGCTCTCTCTTTTGCCATTTCAAAAGCTTTTATAGCGTCCTCTACTCCTACTTCATCTTTATCTTTAATAGCACTTAAGAACCCTTGGATTATCTGAGATAAGATTGTTCCAGAGTTTCCTCTCGCACCTAAAAGTACAGCTTCTGACACTATCTCTACAAGCTCCTGCATATTTGGCTCGTGATTTAGTTTCACTAACTCATTTTCTACTGCTTGTAATGTCATTGACATATTTGTTCCTGTATCTCCATCTGGTACAGGATAAACATTCAAATCATTTAAAATATCTGCATATTTTGAAAGCCATCTACTTGCAGCTATTAAAAGTTTTGTTAATCTCATTGAGTTTAACACTTTTATCTCTAATTTCATACTAAATTTTTACCTCCGTAAACTTTTATTAAAATGAAGGAGGATTTACAACCCATATAGCCTTCGTAGTTTTATCTGTATTATTTTTAAATCTATGTCTTTGACTAGATTTAAAATATAGGCTGTCTCCCTCGTTCAAGCTGTGAATAACATCATCTATATATACATCTAACTTTCCCTCTACTATGTATATGAACTCTTCTCCATGATGACTGTAATAACTTCTACCACTCTCTCCAAATGGTCCTATTTCATAAAGTATAGGTTCCATAGCCTTATCTATATTAGATGTTGTTAGTAAAGCCATCTTAGTATTTGAATCTAGACTCTCTATATACTTTCTTCCATCTTTTCTAACTAATTCTGTATTCTGTCTTTCTTCTTCATCTTCTATTAGATAACTAACTTTTACATCTAAAGATGTAGCAATCTTTTTTAAATTTTCAATAGAAGGAGATGCCTTTCCCTGCTCTATTTGAGATAAAAAACTAGCTGACAATTCCACTCTTGTTGCCAATTCTCTCAAGGACAAGCCTCTATCATTTCTACTTTTTTTTATTCTTTCACCTATACTGCTCATCTATCACACATCCTCATTTAAAATTTTTATCAGAGTAAAAAGAGTGTGAGATACTGTTCTCTCTCTTACTTTATTCCTATCTCCTTTAAAAACTCTCTTCTCTACATATACTCTATCTTTTATTTTTATTCCCATATATACAAGACCTACGGGTTTCTCTTCAGTCCCTCCTTCTGGTCCAGCTATTCCTGTAGTAGCAAGTCCAACATCTGTTTGTAATCCCATAACCATCTCTCTTACAGTTTCCTCGCTTACTGCTCCATATTTTTCAAGTGTCTCTTTTTTTACTCCAAGTCTTTTCATCTTTGCTTCATTACTATATGAAACTATCCCTTCATAAAAGACTTCAGATACTCCTGAAACATCTATCAATCTACTTGCTAACATTCCACCAGTACAAGACTCAGCTGTTGAAATACTTAATTTATTCTCTCTTAATAATTCAACAACTTTTCCTTCTAATCTATCATTATCTTCTCCAAAGATAAACTTACCTATTTTATTATATATCTTTTTTATGATTTTTTCCACTTTATTTTTATTACTTCTTTTACTTTGCAGTCTAATTAGTATTCCATAGTCCTTTACAAGGAACTCATAATATATCCCTTCCTCTGTAAAAAACTCCCTTACTTCCTTATCTAATATAGATTCTGGCATACCATAAGTTATTAGATCTTTAATATATATCTCATCATCTATTAAATTTTTTTCTTTTGTATACCAATCTAAAAATTTTGGTAGCATATTATATAACTCTCTAGGAACTCCAGGAAAAGCAACTATATCATCTATATATACAGCTGGAGCCATTCCCACATCATTTTTAAAAGTTACTGATCCCTCAGGTTTTTCAACCTCTTTCTTGTTTATCTCTGTAAATGTATATCCACCTTTGATAAATTTATCTTTTAGCTCCTCTAACTCCTCATCATCTACCACCAAAGGTTTATTTACATACTCTGCAATTACCTCTTTAGTTATATCATCTAATGTTGGACCAAGTCCACCAGACATTATTATCAAATCTACATTTTTTTTACAGTAATCAATAGCTCTATATATCTCATCTTTAAAATCTCTAACTACGATTTTAAACTCCATCTCCAAGCCATATTTATTCAACTCTTCAGCTATATAGATACTGTTAGTATCTATCATTCCACCATTTAGTAGCTCTGTCCCTACAAGTATAACTCCTACTTTCATAACTAACTACTCCCCCTAAAAGAAAATTGTCCAAATACAAACCATTATAAAGTTTCCTATCACTCCAGCCAAAAAATCGTCCAATACCACTCCAACTCCATTTTCAAAGTGTTGAGCTCTATCAATCGGACCTATCTTTGTAATATCTAAGATTCTAAATATTACAAAAGCCAAAACAATAGCTACCATATTTTGATATACACCTACTGGATTTATCAAAAAAAGTGTTGTTAAATATCCTAAAACTTCATCTATTACTACATTTTGTGGATCCTCTTTTTTAAAAATCTCTCTCTCACAAATATCAGAAACATATACAGAGATTGCAAAGAAAGTCATTAAAAACATAAAATAAAATGAGTTGTATACCATATTATTCGGAAAAAAACCTCTTATAAAAGATAAAAATATAAATATAGGAATCCCTCCTAAAGTTCCAAAAGTCCCTGGGGCTTTTGGTAAATCTCCCAATCCAAACCAAGTTCCTAAATTTCTCACTGTTTTTTTAGACATAGTTTAGTACACTCCTCTTTCATAATTATATGGTTTATAGAAGCCTTTTCTATTTTTCATATCTGTTAAGACCTTTTCTACCTCTGCTCCAGTTTCAATACTAAATTCTAAGACAACTTCATCTATCAATAGTTCATCTAACTTAGCTAAATCATTTAGTATATTTAAAGGTCTGTCTAGGTATATCTCTGTATTCCCACTGTCATTTTTTATAGCTGTAAAGATATCTCCTTCATCATTTTTTAATATCTCTCTATCATTTTCAAATAGAGGTAACTCAATATACATTCCCTTCAACTTTGAATATCCTAAAATTGCTTTTTTTACAGATGTTTTCCCAAGCTCTTTTATCTTTTCAAAACTAATCTCTGGTGAAAGTATTACACTCTCTACCTTTCCTGTTTCTGCTAAAACTTCCACTGCATATCTATTTGTTACATTTAGATTCCAGTTTACCATCACCTTATCATTATTATTTTCAAGTAGTTGATAAAGGTTTGATGCCAACTTACTATTTAAATCTTGATCCTGTAATTTTCCCTCTCTAGCAATATCAATTCCTCTTTTGTAAATTCTATCTATCCCGTGTTCTTTGACTATCATCTCTTGCTCATAATTAGATACAATTGCCACAAGCTCTACTCTTCTCTTTGTCTCTTGCTCAACAGTAAATTCTCTTTTTACAGGTGCTTTTCTTCTGTAACTAGCTACTAACTTCTCCTCTAATACTGCTATACAATCTCTTTTTAAAGATTTTAAAAGTGACATAGGCATAAAAATTCCTTCAGCTAACTCACAATCAAACTCCCCTAAAGAGAATGTACTCTCTCCCATCTCTGATACCTTTTCTCTTATCTCTTCAGCAGTTACAGCCTTTTTACTAGCTTTTTCTAAAGCTTTCTCTCCATAGACTACAGCTTTTATCTCCATACCACTATTATTTAGAGCACTCAATTCCAGCATTGGAACCTCTCCTAGTTCTCCTCTAAACTTACCATTGATAACTAATCTTTGCTCCTCTTTTTTCATTCTACTTTGAGCATCATCATTTACCTCTTTAGAATAGCTTTTGAAAACATACTTACTTCCTCTTGGAACATCTCTCATCACTATTACATTTCCAGATTCAGCACTTTTTTTACTCATATCTCCTGATTTTAGCTCTATCTTATTTATATATCCTCCACCTAATTTTTCAAAATCTTTTGAAAGATATATGATTCCATCTCCTAGTATAACTTTACTCTTTAGTTTTAACTCCTTACCATTTAAAACACCCAAGTTTTTACCTAAATTAAATGAGTAATCTCTATTCATTATATAGTTATCATTTCCATAGAAATACCCCTTGCTATATCCTCTATTGAATAGTTCTGAACTCTTCTCTTGAGCTTTTACTCCATTTATCAACTCTTTGTAGTATGATACTGTCTCAAAAACATAGTTGGGATCCTTCATACGTCCCTCTATCTTTATACTTTCAATCCCTATCTCCTTCAATCTCTTTATCTCTTCAAAGCCTAGCAATTGATCCTTAGGGCTTAGTAAATATCCCTTCTCTCCCTCACTATTCTCATATTTTTTTCTACAAGGTTGTGCACACATACCCCTATTTCCACTTCTACTTCCTATAAAGCTACTCATATAGCAATTTCCAGAGTAGCATATGCATAAAGCTCCTGAAACAAATATCTCTAACTCAATACTTGTGTTCTCTCTTATAGATTTTATCTCCTCAAAAGACATCTCTCTTGGTAGTACAACTCTTGTAAATCCAAGCTTTCTCAAATACTCAGCTTCATAGTGATTTCCAACTGTCATCTGTGTACTTCCATGGAATTCTAAGTTAGGAAAATTCTCTTTCATATACTTAAAATATCCTAAATCTTGAACTATTACTGCATCTAAACCATGTTCATAAAGCACTTTTAAGTTTGGGTATAAAAACTCCATCTCTTTTTCAAACATTATTGTATTTAATGTTAAAAATATTTTTACACCTCTCTTATGAGCATAGTCCAATGCCTCTTTATACTCTTCAAGGGTAAAGTTTTCAGCATTTCTCCTTGCTCCAAAACCTTTAAGTCCCATATATATCTCTTGAGCTCCTGCTTTCACAGCTGCATAAAATCTATCCATATTTCCCGCTGGGGCTACTATTTTCATTCGATTACCTCTCTTTTAATTTTTTATACACAGATATTACTCTCTCTTTTAACTCTTCCAGTCCAGCTTCATTCATAATTACAATATCTGCTCTTTTCATCTTATCTTCAAGAGACATCTGAGAAGATATTATTTTTTCAGCAATCTCTCTACTGCTACCATCTCTCAACATTATTCTCTCTATCTGTAACTCTTTTCCTACTCCTACTACTATAATCTTATCACAAAGTCTATCCATATGTGCCTCGTATAAAAGAGGTACATCAAAAATTACAATCTCCTCTTCAGGTGTATTTTTTTTGCTCTGTTCAAAGTAATCAATCACTCTTGGATGTATTAAAAGATTTAATTTTCCTAATAACTCTTTATTTTTGAAAGCTTTTTCTCTCAATTTTACTCTTGAAATCTCTCTGTTTTCATCTAATATATCTGTTCCAAAGATCTCTATAATACCTTTTATTATCTCCTCTTTCTCACTTATCTGTTTAGCTACTAGATCTGCATCAACAATTTTTACTCCCAAAGCTCTAAAAAAATTACTCACTGTTGATTTTCCACTAGCTATTCCACCTGTCAATCCAACTATCATTCTACACTACTCCCAACAAATTATAAATTATTGCACCAGCTACTCCACTCCCTATCATAACATATACAGGGTTTACTTTATGTTTTCTCAAAGCTAATAAACATACTATAAAAAATATAATTGCAATACAATTGATAGATATTTTTCCTAAAGTTAGATGGATTCCTATTCTATCCATATAAAACTCTAAAACCTCTAATTTCTTCTCACCAAAGAAGGCTAACATCACAATTGAAAGCCCTGCTACTCCAATGAGTGAAACAACTGCCGGTCTCAATCCATAGAGTATATCAGAGATTACACTCACATTTTTATACTTTACATATATGTATGCCAAAAACAAAACTATAATAAATGAAGGTGTGACACAGCCTAAAGTTGCTACAATAGCTCCTAATAATCCACCTATCTGTGTACCTACAAAAGTTGAACTATTGATAGCTATTGGTCCTGGTGTCATCTGAGATATTGTTATTATATCTGTGAACTCAGTCATTGTTAGCCAACCATGTAATTCTACGACCTCTTTCTCTATAAGTGGAAGTGAAGCATATCCCCCACCTATACTGAAAAGTCCAATTTTAAAGAAACTCCAATAAAGTTGTAAATATATCACACCTCTCCCCTCTTTCTCTCATAATACTTATAGGTTACACCTAAAACTCCACATATTAAGATTATAGCTATTATATTTATAAAAAATGTAGCAATAAAAACTCCAACCATCAAATATGTTGAGAATTTATCATTTAACTTTTTTATATCTCCTATCAAATTAAAAACTACATCTACAATTATAGCTGCTACTCCTGCCTGCATTCCTTTCATTGCTCCATTTACTATGAGATTATCTCTAAAAGCAATGTAGAAAAGAGAGATTATAGAGACAATTATAAGTGGAGGAAGTACTGTTCCTAGCAAAGTTATCCCTGCTCCTATCGGTCCTGCCAACTCATAACCAATTATGATGGAAGAGTTAATTGCAATAGCTCCTGGAGATGATTGTGCTATGGCTATCAAATCTATCATCTCCTCCTCCTCTATCCACTTATACTCATTTACAAATTTTTTTCTCATCAGAGGTACAATTACATAACCACCACCAAATGTAAATGCACTCAGATAAAACGTTGACAAAAAAAGTTTCCAATAAAATTTTTTATCCCTTACCATAATTTTCTCCTAATATTTTTAATTACTCTATATTATATAATTTTTCTCAAATTTTTTCCAATGGAATTTGTATTTCAGTTACATACTCACTCTTATTCTCAGTTATATGCATCTCTATATGGTATAACTCTATTATATTTCCACACACCTTATAGCCCATTCTTCCTATATAATCTTTTATTTTAGTGTAGTGTTCATCCATTTTGTCATAATCTCCACAAAAAAAATATGTTAGATATCTTCCAGCCTCTATATAGTTTTCTGTCTTCTCCTTAGTTATGATAAATGTTCCACTGTAATTATAGTATCTATTACTATTCCAATCATCAAATCTTATGATAGTTCCTATCTCGCTCTCACTAAAGATGAAATCATTGTCCTCATCAGATTTTCTTTTCAATTTTTTTAATTCTAAATTGATCTCACTCTCCTCTTTGAAACTTCCTCTTTTCAATAGAATATATCTTCGTGGTATCTCTATGACCTCTATCTTTTCATATTGTGAAAACTTTTCATAATATCTTATATTCTCTTTTTTTAACTCCAGCTCTTTTTTTAAATTTAGAAGTTTTTCTAAGTTTTCATTGATCTTTTCCAATTGAAAATCTATCATCTCTTTAGTTTTCTCTACACTTCTATTATTTAAAAAATCAATAATCTCACCTAGCCCCAATCCCAAACTTCTCAAACTTCTAATATTGTTTAATTTCCAAAGTTGCTTTTCTGAATAGTATCTATATCCATTCTCTCCCCTTGTATCTGGTATCAATAGCCCTATTTTTTCATAGTGTCTCAATATATCATTACTTATACCATAGAGCCTACTTATATCTCCTATCTTATATAATCTCTTCATATGGCCACCTCAAATATATTATATCATATTTTTCTTGACTCTTGAACTATTCTAAGGTTTACAATATTATATATAATTTATGTTATTAGGAGTGATCTTATTATGAAACAAGAAAAAACTATTTTCAGGACAATTTTAAGATATGCAATTCCTTCTGTTGTATCTATGTGGATCTTCACTATTTACACTATGGTAGATGGAATGTTCATAGGAAAATTTGTCGGGGCTTTGGGTCTTGCAGGGGTTAATATCACTATGCCTCTTCTTAATCTTACATTTGCCATTGGAATAATGATAGCTATTGGAAGTTCTACAATGATTGCTATTCATTATGGTGAAGGTGACTGAACAGCTGGAAATAAAATTTTTACCACTGCTGTCTACTCTCTATTGAGTTGTGGAATACTCATCTCCATACTCATAACTATCTTTATGGATCCTATAATACACTTCTTAGGTGGAGGTGGAACACTATATCCATATGTAAAAGAGTATCTAAGTGTAATTATTTTATTTTGTGTATGCTATATGACTGGATATGCTTTAGAAATATATATTAAAGTAGATGGAAATCCTGTATATCCAACTATCTGTGTTATAATTGGGGGAGTTGTAAATCTTTTTCTTGATTATATTTTTGTAGTTATCTTTCACTGGGGAATTAAAGGGGCTGCCTTTGCTACTGGTATATCTCAAGTAACTACTACATCTTTACTTTTTTACTATATTTTCTTTAAAACTAAGAGAATTAAGTTTACAAAGATTAAATACTCATTTTTAAATCTTTTTAAAATTATGAAGGTTGGTTTTGCTGAATTTCTAGCTGAAATCTCAACAGGTATCTCTATCTTTGTTTTTAACTTAGTTATTTTGAGAGAGCTTGGAGATAAGGGAATCTCTGCCTTTGGTATAATTGGTTATATCTCATCTTTTATCACAATGACGATGATAGGATTCAATCAAGGGGTTCAACCTATTTTAAGTTTTAATTTAGGAGCAAAGGAGTATGACAAAATTTTTGAAATCATCAAAAAAAGTTTCTTTATCTTAGGAACTTTAGGTGTCATATTCTATGGACTTATAAACCTATTCTCCTTTGAAATTGTATCTATCTTCTTGACAGACAGCAACGACATAGCTCTTACTAAGAACGCTCTCACTGTCTATAGTTTTGCCTATGTCATCTGTGGTTTTAATATCTTTACAGCTGGATATTTTACAGCTATAGACCAAGTTAAAATATCTACAATTATAACTATGCTACGTGGAGTAATATTTCTGATTATCTCTATCTTTTTACTACCAAAAATTTTAGGAGTAAATGGTATCTGGTTAACAATGTTTGTAGCAGAACTTCTAACTTTAGCTTTTTCCTATATTTTTATGAAAAACTACAATCCTCTTTCAAAAAAATATTAACTTATGCTATAATATAAAAAAATTAAAAATATGAAGAGGTAGGAATTATGGTTAAATTGGTAATTACTGATATGGATGGTACTCTGTTAAATGATAAAAATGAAATTAACGAAGAGTTTTGGACAATACAAAAAAAATTAGCTGAGAATGGTGTCATTTTTGCAGTAGCTAGTGGAAGACCTTATTGTAATCTTGTGGAAAGATTTAAAGAGATAAAAGATAGTATGCTTTTTATCAGTGAAAATGGAGCTTGTGTTATGTATAAGGAGAAGGAGATCTTCTCAAATACTATGAAAAAAGAGGATGTACTATTTCTTTTGAACATCTGTAAAAATATAGATGGAGCTCTTCCAGTACTATGTGGGAAAACATCTGCATTTGTTGAAAAATCTGTCTTTTTGAATGATAAATATGATTTTGAAAGTGAGATCACTAAATACTACAACAAAATTGAGGTACTTGATGATTTAAGCGAGATCAATGATGAGATATTTAAAATTGCTATTTGTGACTTTATAGGAGCAGAGAAAAATAGTTACACTTACTTTAAAGATCTAGAGGAGAGATTCCAAGTTGTTGTTTCTGGTAATGTTTGGCTAGATTTAGGAAAATTGGATACTAGTAAGGGAACTGCTGTTGAAATGGCTCAAAAAAATCTCGATATTAAGTATGATGAGACTATGATTTTTGGTGATTTTTTAAACGATTACTCTATGATGAAATCTGGAAAATACAGTTATGCAATGAAAAATGCTCACCCTAAATTAAAGGAGATCTCAAACTTCGTAACTGAGAAAGATAATAATAACAATGGTGTCTTAGAAACAGTAAAAGAACATTTTAAAGATATTTTATAATAGTTTTATTTATTTAAGTCAAGGATAAATTTTTTATCCTTGATTTTTTCTTCTTTTATCTTATTCTCCAAATTCTCCAAAAAGTCTATAGTTCTCCACATATTTTTCCCCAATTTTCTTAAATTTAATGTCCATTTCTTTATTGCTTCAAAGATTGCTAAATATAATGCCTTTAGCAATGATGTATCAACACCTCTCTGACTATTTAACTGACGATATTTGCTATTTAAACTTTCTATTACATTTGTTGTATATATTACCTTTCTTACCTCCATTATCTCTAACAGAAAAATATGTTATTTCTTTGATTCTTAGACCTTTGGCTAGTATATTTTTACTTACACTTATATCTCTATTGTGGTGTGTATGACATCCACTCTCTTATATCAAGAGTTTTCTTACCCTCCTTATAACAACAGACAGAGCATATTTTACTTGAAGGATATAACCTATCAATTTGCCATACCATTTTGCTTTATATTCTAAGTTATTTATAAAGTTTGACCATGATATATTTGCGATAGATTTTGCTAATTTATGATATAGATTTTTATATTTAAGTTTTCAATACAAATAATATCATGGTTTTTAATAATATCTGTACTTAACTTATTTAAAAAATCTATTCTCATATTTATAATTTTTTCATGTATTTTAGCAACTTTTACTTTTTATTTTTGATATTTTTTAGCTTCGCTTTATTTTTACCTTCTCTTTCTGCAACTAAAAATCTTTTAGACAATTTTCTTTGCTCTTTTTTTTATTTAATTCCTAAAGAATATATTTATGCTTCATACCATATTTCTTTCCCATCTGAATGTCTTCCCATATAGCCTATTTTAAACTCTTCTCCATATCTCTTTACTAAATTATTATGTAAAGCTTGTCTTGCTTCTTCCTCTGTTACTCTTCCACAGGCTGTTAATAAAAGTAATATTAAAACTATTAATATTTCTCTAAACTTCCTCATAATTTCCCCTTTAACTTTTTAATATATTTTTATCTAAAGTAAATTGTATGATATGACAAGATTTCTTTAGCTTGTTCATCTATATCTTTTCCTATATTTGCAAATTCCATCTTTAAATTAGATAAATTACATATTGCCAATAACTCTTTATCTGTAATATTTGACATTTCATCACCTCATTAAGTTATTATTTTTCTATTATATCTCCATTATCAGCTCTATAATATTCTTCATACATAATTTTTACAGAATTTAATAGTTGAACATCAGCTATGCTATTATATTCTTTTCTTCTACTCTTATCTCTTGGCTCTGAATCTTTAAATTTAGGACTTGTTAATCCCATATGATACAAGGAAAAATAAGTGTTAGTTCCATAATCATTAAATTCTCCTTTATTAAAACTATCCATTTTAATATTTTTTTCTTCTTGTGTCATTTGTTCATATTCATTATTACATTTTTTAAAAAATTTCTCTCTAAACTCTAAATAATCTTTAGATGTAGTATATTTTTGTTTAGCTTCTAATAATTCTAGTTTATTTCTATCAAAATAATCAGTTAAACATCTTTCATCTAAAATTTTAATTTGCATAGCAACATATTCAAAGGTTCCCGTCTGCTTCATAAACTGCACAAATTCGTAAATCTGTTTCCTATACCACTCTCTATCTTCATCATTTTCTACTCTTCCAAAGATATAAATGCCTCCTTTTAGAAAAGGTAAACTTCCATCTTCTAATCTCTTTTT
>NZ_JAGIRL010000050.1 GCF_019012925.1 Fusobacterium sp. | reverse complement strand
TAAGATGGCAAAGGTACCTAAAGATGAGATAGATAGAAGAGTGAGAGAAGCAGCAGAAAAATTGGAGATAACTCAACTTTTAGATAGAAAACCTAAAGAGATGTCAGGAGGACAAAGACAGAGGGTAGCAGTAGGAAGGGCGATAGTGAGAAAACCAGATCTATTTCTATTTGATGAACCGCTATCAAACTTAGATGCAAAGTTGAGAGTATCAATGAGAGTAAAGATAACTCAATTACATAAACAGTTGAAAGCTGAAGGACAAACAGCAACAATGATATATGTAACTCATGATCAAGTTGAGGCAATGACAATGGGGGATAGAATCTGTGTCTTGAATTATGGAAAGATAATGCAGGTTGATACACCACTAAATCTATATAATAAACCAGCGAATAAGTTTGTAGCAGGATTTATAGGTTCGCCAGCAATGAATTTTATTAATGGAAAAATTATAAAAGAAGATGGAAAATTATATTTTGACTTTGTTGGCAATAGATTACTTATTTTTCAAGAGGAAAAGTGTAGAGTCTTGGAGAAGTATGTTGATAAAGAAATCGTTTTAGGAATAAGACCTGAACATATAGGAAATAGATTAACAAAAATTGAAGCAGATAGTGCAAAGGTAAATTTTTTAACTGGAAAAGTAAGCATTGTGGAGCATATGGGAAATGAAGAGTTTCTATATTTTTCAATTTTAGGATTTGAGTTGATATCTAGAATAGATGTGACAAAATCAATAGCTGTTAGTTATGGAGAGGAAAATGAATTTTATTTTGATATGGAAAAAGCTCATTTTTTTGATAAAGATACAGAGAAAAATATAGTAATATAATAAATTTAAAAAGGTTAGTGAATATACCACTAACCTTTTTATAATTTTATGAGAAAATAATTAATTTTTACATAGAAGTAAGTATAGCATCAACTAAACTATCCATTTCAATATGGTTATCATCTGTCATAGATGATGTTAAAGTAACTTTTTCATTTAAAATATTCATATCTTTCATCTCTTCTAAACATTTCATCATTAAGCTACCTGATTTACAAGCCCAAGAACCATTTTCAACTACAGCTACAGTTCTTTTTTGTACATTTAGTGCTTTCATATCCATTAGATAATTATGCATTAGAGGGTAGATTCCAAGGTTGTAAGTAACAGATGCAAGAACAATATGACTATATCTAAAAGTTTCAGCTATTAATTCAGAAACATGAACTTTTGAAACATCGTACATATGAACATTAGTCATACCTTTTTCTACTAGTTTAGTAGCTAGTACAGATGCAGCATTTTCAGTATTTCCATACATTGAAGCGTAGACGATCATAACTCCTTTTTCTTCTGGAATATATTTACTCCATCTATTATATTTATCCAAGAAATACTCAAAGTTATTTCTCCATACTGGACCATGAAGAGGACAGATCATTTTAATATCTATACCACTAGCTTTTTTCAAAAGAGCTTGTACATGAGGTCCATACTTACCAACTATATTAGTATAGTATCTTCTAG
The DNA here is from genome assembly GCF_019012925.1 of Fusobacterium sp. Classification (GTDB taxonomy): domain Bacteria; phylum Fusobacteriota; class Fusobacteriia; order Fusobacteriales; family Fusobacteriaceae; genus Fusobacterium_A. Next base: position 5,300 of record NZ_JAGIRL010000050.1, on the reverse strand, counting down.
CATCATCTATCCAATCTCTATCAAAATTTACCTCATCATTGAAAAGTTTTCCATCTAAAGCTCCAAAACTTCCAAAGGCATCAGCACTAAATAGCACTCCATTTGTTAAATCAAAACTTACCATAGCTTCTGGCCAGTGAACCATAGGAGCGGCTACAAATAGTATTTTATGTTTACCAAAAGATTTTGTATCTCCTTCAACAACTGTCTCACACTTTTCAGGATCTACATTAAATCCAAATTGATTCATAAGATAGAAAGCTTTTTCAGAACTAATAACTTTTACTTCAGGGTAATGCATTATGATCTCTTGTATCATTGCAGCATGGTCAGGTTCCATATGATTGATTACCATATAATCTAATTTTCTATCTTTTAAAACATATTTTATATTCTCTATAAATTGACGTCCTATTGCCCAATCCACAGTATCAAATAGGACTGTTTTTTTATCTAAAAGTAGATAAGAGTTATAAGAAACTCCTCTAGATATGGGGTGTATATTTTCAAATAGGTGTAGACGGTGTTCATCTCCTCCTACCCAGTATAGATCATCAGTTATCTTTCTTACGTTATGCATAGTATCTTCCTCCTAAGATTAATCTTCTATCTCAATAAAAGCAGTTTTTTCTTCACCACAGTCTGGACAAATCCATTCTTCAGTTAATTTTTCAAAAAGTGTTCCTTCAGCAATTTCGTTTTCTTCATCTCCAATTGCTGGATCATACTCATAACCACAACCACCACATACATATCTTTTCCAAGATGAAGGTCTACTTGGTTTTGGAACTACTCTCTTCATTTTTTTCATAGGAGGAGCTGGAGTCTTAGGTTCACCATTGTCCAAAGCCTTAGTCAATAGAGGAAGGATCTCCTTGACATCTCCAACAATTCCATAATCAGAGTTTTTAAATATAGGAGCATTAGGATTTGTATTGATAGCAACTATTGTAGTAGCATCTTTAATTCCTTTTAAGTGTTGCCCTGCTCCCGAAATACCGCAGGCAATGTAAAGGTTACCGTTGAATTTTTGACCAGACATTCCTACATAACGATTTAGAGGAAGGTATCTTAAAGTTTCAGCTACAGGTCTTGATGACCCGATTGCAGCTCCAGCCTGAATAGCTAAATCTTCAATAAGCTTCATATTTTCTTTTGCTCCAATTCCTTTTCCAGCACTTACTACACGCTCAGCTTGAGGAATTGGTGTGTCTAAAGGTATTCCAACAGTGAAATCATAACCATCATTTTTTAAACTTTCAACTAGTGCATTAACTTTTTCTTCCATAGTTCCATCTTTAAAAATAATGTTTTTACGAAGTCCAGTTGCTCCACCATTTCCTTTTGCTTTTTTCTTAGTTGATTCAGCTTTAGGCATTTTTCCAATGATATGAGAAGCTATAACTACTCTTTGAATCTCATTAGTTCCCTCATAGATAGTACAAATTTTAGCATCTCTATAAGCACGTTCTACTTCCATTCCTTTTAAGTAACCAGATCCACCAAATATTTGTAAAGCATCATTAACTACCTCAAGACATATATCAGAAGCATATTGTTTAGCCATAGCTGATTCCATACCGAAAGGTTCGTGATTCTCTTTTAATTCAGCAGCACTATATACTAAAAATCTAGCTGCTCTCAATTTTGTTGCCATATCAGCTAACTTGAAAGATATGATCTGTTGTTGAGCTATTGGTTTTCCAAATTGTACTCTCTCTTTAGCATACTCAAGAGCATTTTCATAAGCTCCTTGTGCAATTCCTAGAGCTTGAGAAGCTATTCCAATTCTACCACCATCAAGGGTAGCCATTGCAATTTTGAATCCTTCTCCCTCTTTTCCAAGAAGATTCTCTTTAGGAACTTTAACATTATTAAAAATTAGTTCAGCAGTAGACGATGAACGGATTCCCATCTTGTCATAATGATCACCAAATGTAAATCCTTCCCACCCTTTTTCTACAATAAAGGCACTTATTCCTCTTGTTCCTATATCTGGAGTAGTAACAGCAAAGACAACATATGTATCAGCTTTATCAGCATTTGTTATAAATATTTTACCACCATTTAAAATGTAGTGATCTCCAACTAATTCAGCCGTAGTTTCAGTTCCTCCTGCATCACTTCCTGCATTTGGTTCAGTTAATCCAAAAGCCCCAAGTTTTTCACCAGAAGCTAAAGGGATAAGATATTTTTGTTTTTGTTCTTCAGTTCCAAAAGCATAGATAGGATAGGTACCTAAAGAAACATGTGCTGAGAGTATAACTCCTGTACCACCATCAACTCTTGATAACTCTTCAACAGCTATAGCATAGCTTAAAGTGTCCATACCTGCCCCACCATACTCTTTAGGATAAGGTATACCCATAAGTCCCAATTCAGCAAATTTTTTAATAGCTTCAGTAGGAAATTCATTATTTTGATCTAAAGAAAAAGCAATTGGTTTAACTTCTGTTTCAGCAAACTCTCTAACCTTTTTACGTAACTCCTCGTGGATTTCACTAGTTTTAAAAAGCATAAAATGACCCCCTCTTTTAATCTATCAACAATATTTAATCTATACTTGATTAGTTATCTATATAACTCATTATATTCCTGTGCATTAAAAAAGTCAAGTATAATTTGTAAAAAAAAAGAACAATTTTATTTAAAAATAAAATAAAATCGTTCAAATTGTACAAATTATTTTTCTAAAAATGAGTTAAACTCCACAGTGAAGAGGTTTCCAGCAGTTGTGTCTTCCAAATAGATATCTCCATTTAACTTTGAAATAATTGTTTTGCAAATAGAGAGACCTAGACCACTTCCTCCATGATACTCTTTAACAAATGGTGAAAATAGATATGGCTTTATCTGTTCCCCTATTTTTTCTCCATCATTAAAGAAGTGCATATATAGTGTATCCTCTTTTTTTTCACAGGTTATAGAGAAAAAAGTGTCAGAATATTTAATTTGATTGGTTATTAAATTTTCAAAAATTATCTTTAGTTGCTCCTTATCACACTCGATAAAATAGTTTGAAGGGATATTAAGTTCTACTTTTTTATTTGAGTAATTATATTTAAGTAAAATTAAGATCTCCTGTATAGTATCATAGATATTAACTGAAGTAGCAGTAGAAAAATAATAATCATTGGATTCCACTTTTATAATTGTAATTAAATCACGAACTTTCTGCTTAATTCTATATGCTTGAGCTAGTATAGTATCCAAAGTAGAGTTGAGATCACCTTTCGGAAAAAGATTATCTTTAGCAGAAGAGGTATAACCTTCAATAATCATAATAGGAGTCTTCATTTCATGAGAGATATACTGTAGAGTAGATTGCCTAAGAGCCTCTTCTCTATCTAATGTGTCTTTTAGAATTTTTAGATCATTTACTAAATTTTGCAACTCTTTATCCTCACTATCAATTACAATTTCATCTATTTTCTCTTTTTTAGTGATTTTTTTAGTATATACCCTTAATTTATAAATATCTTGATACAATCTGTTGCTAATAAAATTAGTATAGCATATTGAAAGAAATATTAAAAAAATAGTAAAACAGATGAAGTAAAGACAGATTTTAGGGAATATCTCAGCATAAATATCTCTAATAATTGAGTATTGATAGATAGTTTCTCCATTTTGAGTATCTAATTTTATATTACATAGAATTTTTTTATCTGAAAGATTTTCATGATAAAATTGATTGGATTTTTTTTGAGATTGTGCCCTATCCTCAATAATAGTGGCCAGTTCATCTCCATGTACTCCTTGAACCACTTCAATTGAATTTGTAGATACACCGAGTATCCATTCATTCTTAACTCCAAGAGTCTCTTTTTTATTTAGAGTGTGTGTTGAGATTATCTGGTCTTCAAAGAGTTTTTCAAAATATGTAAACGACCAGTAATATACAGTAAGTATTGAGGTTGACATAATAATTAAACCAAATAAAATTCCATAGATAATAAATTTAAACTTAATACTTCTCATCTTCATTAATTATACCTATACCCAAAACCATAGATAGTTTCAATTGCAAAAAATGGAAGTTTTTTCCTAATATTTTTTATGTAGTTATCCACAACTCTATCACTTCCAAAATAATCATTACTCCAGATAGAGTTAAGTAAAAACTCTCTAGAAATAGCTTGTCCTTTATGCTCAATAAAGAAGCAGATAATATCATACTCTCTACTTGTAATTTCTAGCACATCATCATTAAGAGAGATAACCCTTTTTGTGATATCTATCTTGTATGGTGGTATCTCAATAATAGAGAGGTTGTTTTCCTCTTTTTCATACTGAGTTGTTTTTAGTAGTTTTTCCACTCTATAAACCAATTCAGCTGGAAGGAATGGTTTTGAAATATAGTCATCACAACCTATTTCAAATCCAGTAACTCTATCAAAACAATCTCCTTTAGCAGATATTATAATTACAGGTGCTTTACTGTTATTGCCCTTTATAGTCTTTAGTAACTCTAGTCCGTTTCCATCAGGTAGCATTATATCTACAACCCACAGATCAATAGCTTCCTTTAAATATTTTGTACTCTCTTGAATATTTTTACAAGAGTATACTGAAAATCCTGATTTTTCCAAATAAAATTTTAAAATTTGATGTAGATCACTCTCATCTTCAATAAGACATATTCTAACCATTGAATTTAAATCCTTTCATAAATGTTTTATATATTTTAAAAATAGATTATTACATATATTTTAACAAAAAAATATATAATTTTCTATATGAAATGTATAATTTTTTTATAATAATATAGTATTATAAAACTAAATGATTTGCAAGACAAACAATTTATAATATGGAGGAAAAAATGCAACTGTGTGATTTAAAAAATGGAGAGAAAGCTAGAATCATAAAAATAGGGAGAATTGGGGAACTAAAGAAGAGACTAGTAGATATGGGAGTAACTGCTGGTGAGACTATTAAGTTAGAGAGAAATGCTCCTTTAGGGGATCCACAAGAGTATATCGTGAAGAGTACAGGGATAGCAATAAGAAAAGAAGATGCAAAAAATATTGAAGTGGAAAAGGTTGAAGAATAATTAAAATAGAGGAGAGAAGAAAATGATAAAATTAGCATTTACAGGGAATCCAAACGTAGGAAAATCAGCTTTGATCAATGCTATTGCAGGTTCAAAATTAAAAGTAGGAAACTGGCCTGGAGTAACAGTAGAGAAGAAAGAAGCAACATTTATCTACAAGGGAGAGGAGATACAACTAGTTGACTTACCAGGAGTATATAGTTTAAGTCCATACTCACTAGAGGAGAAGATAACAAGAGACTTT
>NZ_JAGIRL010000033.1 GCF_019012925.1 Fusobacterium sp. | reverse complement strand
TATATAAAAAAAGATTTAAAACTAAAAGATAGAATTTATAGATGTCCACATTGTGGAGCGATAATTGATAGAGATTATAATGCTTCACTAAATTTATCTATGTATAAATTAGCATAATTTCACAAACAAGAAAATGCTAATGTGTAGGATTCGTTGTATCCGAATTTAAGCCTTTGGAGAGTTATATAAAACGAAAGTAGCTACGGCAAAATCAGACTCTGAGAAGAAGGAAATAAACAAATTTCTATATTTTTATAGATTTTTGGCAACGGATAAAAATGAGACAAGAAGCAACGATCAATAGAAATAGTATAACAGTTAACTTTACAGTAAAGTATTGTAATAATTCGGAGTCATTATTAGATAGTGATGGATTTAAAAGAGTTCTTACAGCTTTTATTGAAAAAATTGAAAAAAAAGAGACACCTGTATATATCTATATAAAGGATTGTTGTGGAAAAAATAGTAATTTAGTTCAGGAGATTACAAAATTATTTAAACTGTTAATAGTTTTAGAAGCTGATGAACTGGCTAAATTAGATGAGAAATACTGTAAATTATTGGAAGATAGGAATACATTGATAGAGTTTATAGAGAATCTTTACACATTCTGGAGAAGATATGAGAGATATGCAATTGTAAGAAATAGTAAAAAGGGTGAAGGACTTCAAAATGTAAACTTTATTGAAGCTATAAATAATTTTAAAAATCTGATATTGAGTACTTATCGTCAAATAGAAGAGACTATAATGGGGTATAAACATAGAGTATATAGACAGTTGAGTGCTGGGATAAATGCTGGAATTATATTGAATGATATGAATAGAAACTGTCCAGCAGAATATTCAGTTTTAGAGAGAATACCATTTATTGAAACTGTGATACTTCAGCCACCATTTATAACATATCCTAAGAGAAATACAAGAACAGGGATATTCCAAGAGGTATTTGAAAATCCTTTGAAAGAGGTATGTATAAATGAAGAGAACTGGTTTTGTTATCCAGCAAAAGTTGGAGAATCTTTAGCTTTTGTATATTTTAATAGATCTTTTATGTCACAAGGAGTGGCACTATGTAATCTATTTGAATTGGCTAGAGAAGAGGAGTACAAAAATAGAAAGCCAGATATTGTATATATGTATGGAGTAAAAGATTATGATAGAGAGATGAAGACAGTTTTCTATGATGATAAAGAGAATGATATGTTGGTTGGCTATGCTAATTATGGTGAGGATATAGATTATTTTGGATATATGAAAAAGATGATACTAACTCTTCATAATATAAGAATGATAAAAAAAGGTGGACTGCCAATACATGGAGCTATGGTACATGTTATAATGAAAAATGGAAAGAACTATAACATAGTGATAATGGGGGATAGTGGAGCTGGAAAATCAGAGAGTTTGGAAGCATTTAGAAATCTGAGTGAGAAGTATGTAAAGGATATGAAAGTAATATTTGATGATATGGGAACATTGATGTTGAATCCTAAAAATGGAGCTCCTTTGGGAATAGGTACAGAGATAGGGGCATTTGTAAGATTAGATGACTTAGATACTGGCTATGCTTATAAAGAGATAGATAGAAGTATATTTATGAACCCAGATAAGAAAAACTCAAGAATTATAATTCCAATAGCTTCTTATAGTGATATTATGAAAGGTTATCCAATAGATTTCTTTTTCTATGCTAATAACTATGATAAGGTAGAGGATAATGAGTTGGAATTTTTCTCTACTCCTAGTGAAGCTATTGAAGTATTTAAGGCTGGAAGAAGAATGGCTAAGGGAACTACAAGTGAGGTTGGAATAGTGGATTCATACTTTGCTAATCCATTTGGACCTGTACAGAAACAGGAAGAAACTAATATCTTAATTGAAAGATTCTTTAAAGAGATATTTAATAAGGGTGTTAAAGTGGGAGAGATAAAAACTCAGTTAGGAATAAAAGGTATGGAGAAAGATGGACCACTTAAGGCAGCACAAAAATTATTTGAATTGATAAAGGATTAAATAATTTAAGAATAGATTTTAGCTGAAAAAATAGTAAAAGAAAAGGAAAAAATTTTTGTAGTAGATTTATATATAAACATAACTATTACAGTAATTTTTTCCTTATTATTTTATACTATAAATATATCTCTGCTTCTCTTCTCTCAATATACTTAGTTTCAAGCATATCAATAATAGGTTGAATAGGATTATTAAAAACCTCTCTACCATTAAAAGTACAAATTTTGATACAAGCATAACAATGTATACATTTTTCAACTTCAACAATATCAGGTTTTCTAGGATCAATTGCCTTTACAGGACACACTATCCAACACTTTCTACAATAGACACAGTTGTTATTAGCCATAGGTGTAAATAGAAGTTTAGGCATTCCCTGTTTGTATGGACGATTTCCAGGAAGAGTAGGTTGAGAAAGATCATTTCTCTCTAATTTTTCTCTTATCTTCTTTCCAAATTCTAGGGCTATCTCTAAATCTTCTGTATCAGGTCTATTTGTTCCAACTTTCTTACTATATGAATGTTCACCTATAAAAGCACCACCAGCCAAGATAGAGAAACCATTATCTTTTAGAATATCTTCTAACTCAACTAGTGCATCTTCATAGGCTCTGTTACCATATACCACAATTGGGATAGCTAGGCCAGTTCCCTTAATGTTGTTTAATGTAGGGAGTATCACTTGAGGAACTCTACCAGCATAGACAGGGACACCAACAATTACTAAAGTATCCTCATCATTATCATAACTTGGTTTGTTGTTGTCAATAAAGGTAATATTTTCCTCTATCATCTCTACTCCAAGTCCTTCAGCTATCTTTTCTACCACTTTTTTAGTTGTGTTTGTAGGGCTAAAATAATAGTACCTAACTTTTTTTATTGTCATAAGTTTCCCCCTCTATTTTAATTAAATTATAAATCCACTTCCTAAAACCTTTTTATTTTCATCATAGAAAACTACTCCTTGCCCTGGAGTTACAGCTCTAACTTTATTTTCTAAGAATTTAACTTTTAAATTTCCATTTTTTAGTGTTTCTAAAGTACACTTATGTAATTTATCTCTTGAACGAGTTTTTGCCCAACAAACTATTCCGTCAAGATCTTCATATGAGTTTACAGAGATTAAGTTTATATCCTTAGCTTCTAACTCATCTTTAAACAACATCTCATTATCACCAACAATAACACTATTAGTCTTTCCATCTAGTTTGATAACATAGAGAGGTTTTTCTTGAGATATTCCCAATCCTTTTCTTTGTCCAATTGTATAGAAAGATAATCCGTTGTGTTGACCTAAAATTTTACCATCAACAGTTACAATATTCCCTTTTTTTCCAGCTTTTCCTTTAGTTTTTTCCAAAAGAAACTCTTTTAATTTTCCATCTTCTACAAAACAGATCTCTTGAGAATCTTTTTTAGCATAAACTCTAACACCTAAAAATTCAGCTAACTCTCTAACTTTAGGTTTTTCCAAATCACCAATTGGAAACATTAGATATTTTAAATTCTCTTTTTTTATTTGAGATAGGAAGTAAACCTGATCCTTATTAGGGTCATCTCCCATAGCTAAAATTCCATCTTTCAGCTGTGTATAGTGACCAGTAGCCATAAAGTTTGCCCCCTTTGAACGAGCAAAGTCAATCAACATACCAAACTTAATATGCTTATTACATACCATACAAGGATTAGGAGTTCTACCATTCATATACTCATCTACAAAGTAGTTCATTACACTACTATGAAACTCTTTTGTAGCATCTAAAACATAGTGAGGTATTCCTAAATCTTCACACACTCTTTTTGCATCTTCATCTTCAGGATTACAAGTTCTCATAGTTATACCAATCACATCATATCCCTGTTTTTTTAAAATATAAGCTACTGTAGAACTATCTACTCCTCCACTCATAGCTACAGCAATCTTTATATTTTTATTGTTTTCATTGTAGACTAAGTATTTTACAAAGTCTTTATTTAAATTTTCCATTTATAACAAACCTTCCTTTTTCTAAAAAAACTTAATAAGAGTTAATGCTAGAGTTATTACTCCTCCAACAAAGATTAACCCTCCTGAAATTTTTGAAATCTTAATCAATTTATCTTCGTTTAAAACTCTAGTACATTTAGAGATGATGTAGGTAGTGATAAACCACTCAACAGCTCCTCCAGCAAATATACCAAAGGCAATGAATGGGGCTACTAAGTCAACATCTTCACCATATACTTTTAAAGTTGTAAAAATAACTAGTATTGTAAAAATACTAGAAATATTAGCTAGTGCTAAGAAAAAAGTTGTAAAATAATCTTTGATCATTCCAGCTGGAGTACACTCTATTTTTTTTATTTTTACTTTTTTCTCTAATTTTTTCCAACCCACAAACATTAGAAAAAAAGCTACAATAATTTGTAAAAAAGATTCAAATTTTACTATAATGTCTTCTACACGAGTAATAAAAAGCAAAGCCGTTAATCCATAAATTACATCAACTGTAACCATACCTAAAGCTGATATATACCCTTTTCGTTGATTTTCTATTAATGTTTTTTCCATACAGTATATTCCTATAGGTCCAAAGGGTAATGATAGTATTAATCCAGTAACGACTCCTTTTAATGCTGTTAATATCAACGGTACCTACCTCCAAAAAATAATTTACTTTAAAGCTTTCCCACATTTAGGACAATAAGAAAAATCTCTCGCTATACTTGTACCACAATGAGGACAGGTATTCGTTTCTAATATAATATTTTCAATATCTTCATACTCTACATTTTTAGATTCTAAAACTTTTAAAATAGAACTCTTTTTTAATTTGTAAACACTCTTACAACTATTACAAATAATTATATACTCTTTTGAATATTTAAAAATTGGAATAAAAAAAATATCAAAAGTTCGAGATAACTCCATTAGAGAAAATGTCTCACTAATACATCCAGTACATTTAAATGAAACAGTACCCAAATTTTTATTTTTATTACCTATTCCTAAAACTCCAATAAAAAACATTTCAACTCCCTTACTATAAGTAAATAAACTGTGAATTACTCCCTAGATGATTATACCATATTCTAGAGCTGTTTAAAAGAGAATTTATAAAATCAAGATTTCTGTTTTAAAAAAAGAAGTGTTTGTTGAGAAATATTATTTTAATCTTTTTATACGTCCAAGCCCAATACTTTTTCTTTTTCCTAATGAGATATTATCAGGAAGAAGAGCATTTGTTTCAAATTCTCCAGAAAATACTAAAATTTCAGTATCTTTTTTTATTATTCTTTCCTCTTTAAACTCTCCTTTAGCAATTATTCTTTTATCTACCCAAATTTTACACATTTTAAAAAATTCTAGTATATTATTTCTCAATTGATTATCTAATGATAACTCTCCCTTGATATATTTTTTATAGTTTATGTCATTTAAAGCAAACCAAAGAGTATCAAACTTATATCTATATAGAGTATCAGTTACTTCAGGCTTAGGGAAAGTAATAGTAACTATAGGTTTAACTTCGATAATTTCCTCACCTAATTTTATAGATTTTAATTCTTCAATATGCTCTAAAAGAATATCAGCACCTTCATCTATTCCTAATAAAGCTAGTTCTCCATCTATTACACGATATTGTATATATGAAGATTTGTAGTTGAATGATATTTCATCTAAATGGTTGTGAAATTGAACTATATTTCTAAAATAATTTCCACAGTATCCTCTTAATCCTTCAGCTGCATTATTATTGAATTTTCTATCAGTTTTTAAAATTATATCTACTTTTTTCATAAAATTTTTCTCCCTTTTTCATTATAATAATTTAATTATATATATGTATTATATCATATTTTAGAACTATGTAGTATAAAGGTTCTAAAGTTTAATTAAGAAGGTATTTTTGGGGAGAAATAGAAAGAGGTTCTAGTTTGAGAAGTTTTTTCATTTCAATATCTTCAAAAACAGTATCTTGTGTCATAAAGGTTATTTTATCGTATTCTTTATTATAACCTAGGCTAATATTAGAATTTCCTTTAGAAAAAGTGAGAGTTTCCCAAGAAAGAGATAAGTAAGGTTTAAAATCTAATTTAGCTAGGAACTCCTCATAATCCTTTAAATTTTTAAATTGTCGAGGTTTTTCACCAAATAGACGATTCAAGAAGGTTATTTTAAAACCAATATCTTCTTTAGAAGTAAAAATATTTCGCTCTTGAATAGTTTCAATATATTCATTCGTATAAGTATTTAAAAAAGCTTTATAAACCATTTCAAAATTTAACCATTTTTCACTAGGAGAGTTAGGTATAAAGTACTCTTCTTTAAAATCTCTCTTTTCACTTTTTTTATATCCATTTTTTTCTAAAATTGAGATGAAGTTACCGAAATTAGAATTTAATTTTGAAATATAGTAGAATTCTATCTTTTGGTTTATATATTTTTTATTTTTAATAAGCAGAGGATTTCCATTACCATATTCTTTACCAAATTGAGTGATCATATGATTTCCTTTTTCTATTTCAGATAATAAATTTTTAGAATTTACTAGGTAATTTTTATCCGAAAGAATGAAACAAGGATAATATTTTAATTCAGCTGTAATATTGATATCTCTATTTAAAAGACAATTAGAACAACCAGCACTACAAGTACATTGTTGAAGTTCAATCTTTACTCTGTCACGATATTTATAAACCTCTCTTCTTGGCTGTTTACCTAAAATTTTAAATTCTTCTTTCCAATCTTCATAAAGAGATGAAAGTTTATAATAGTAACCGTATAAACTAATTAACTTATCTGTAATTAGAAGCTCAAGAAATTTTATATAATCAATCTTATTTTCATAAGCAAAATTTAATATAGCTTGTATCTCTTCTTTAGAAGTGTTAAGCCCTTTTAGAAGAACAAAATTAAGTTTGATTTCAATATTTCTAGCTTTAATTTTTTTAATATTGTTGAGAACAATGTCAAAGTTGTCCTCTTTTTTATTTTTAGCTCTGACTATTTTAAGATAATTTGTTTTGGTTAGAGAGTGCATTGAGAAGTTAAATTTAATCTTTCCATTATATTTTTCTATTCTATCTAAAAGAATATCATTTACACATACTCCATTGGTAACTATAGTTATATCTGGAAATAGATTTTCACACTCTAATCTATCTAAATAGTAGATAATATCTTTCCATTTAAGTAAGGGCTCTCCACCAGTGAAGGTGATATCTGTATAGTGATTATCTATACCATATTTTATAAGATCATAAATATCTTCAAGAGTTTTTGGATTATCTCTAGTTTTGGTCATATCCAATCCTTCCTCATAACAGAAAAAACAAGCATAGTTACAATTTTCTGTAAGAGATATTCTCCAAGATTTTACTCTAAAACACTCTTTCTCAAGAATGTATCTATCAAAATTTCTAGTTTTGAAATAATACCCATTATTCAAAAGAAATTTAATATTTTCCATATCTTGAATAGAAACGGAGATGTCAATATATTGGATTCCCTTTTCACTGAATTCTTTTTCAATTTTTATGAGATTTATATAATTCTCTTCATTCAATTCCCAAATATTTAAAATTAAAATTATATTTTCATCAATTTTTTTAAACTCCAAATTTTTCATATTTTTCACAACCTCAACTATAGTATTTATAGTGTAATTATATCATGAGGTATAAAGAAAGTGAATAATTTAATAAAAAGGTAAAAAATAAGATAAAAAAAGTAAAAACATATACTATAATAAATACATAAAGATAAAGATATTGGAGGTAAGATGAAAAGATTAGTATTATTATTTTCACATCAATTAACAGAAAAACAGGAACTAGATGCTAAAGAAGGTTTAAAGTGTAGTGAAATTTTATATATGCCTAAAGAGTTGAAAGAAAAATGGCAAAATTTGGGAATGGAAAGAGAATTAAATGAATTTAAGGATTTTTTAAAAGAAGTTACAACTATTGGAGATTATGTATTAGTTCAAGGGGAATGGGGAGCAACTTATGAAATGGTAAATTACTGTAAAGAAAATAATTTAATTCCCATATACTCAAGTACTAAAAGAGAGGTGGAAGAAAAAAAAGAGGGAGAAACAATAGTAAAAATATCGAAATTTGTTCATAGAGGATTTGTACAATATTAAACAAGTAAAATTTAAAAATAGAAACTGATAGTAAAACTAAGAAATAAATTATTGAAAAAGGAGGTGTTGAATATGCTAGGAATATTACTAATTGGAACAATAGTAGAGATTTTTGATTAATTATTAAGGGAGTGAAAATAGGATGAATAAGCAGGAAAAGACAATAATATTAGAAGTTATAGCAATCTTAGGTGGAGTTGGAGAAATTTTAACAGGATTAATTTCAGGAGAGTAGTAAAATATGGGAGATTTATTAAGAGTGATAGCAGATATTATTGATGAAATTTTAGATTAAAAGGTTGAGAGAGAAAGTTTAATGACTTTCTCTCAAATCTTATATAGATGGAACAGTATTAGGACAGCTTTATAAAGTTAATGATGGGAAAAGTGGAAAATTAAGAAAAGCACAGTATAAATATTTTCAAGAGGAGTGTGGAATAGAACTTGGTAAAAATTGGATAATTGAAAAAATGAATAAACAGAAAGCACATTTAGAAACACTATTTAAAAGAAGAAAAAAAGATTTAAAACCAATATTTATTTTAAATTCATATATAAACAAATTAAAAGGAATAAAAGGAGATAGTGAGGAGATAAAAGAACAGATAAGAGGGGTTGAAGGAATAGCAAGCAAGATATATTATAGTGAAATTTCTAAACTTTTAGATGAAAAATGGAAGTTTAAAGTAAGAGAACATAAAAAGGCTGTAACTCCATACAATATAACTTTGAATTATCTTTATGGTATTTTGTATAGAAAAATAAAATCAATTATTTTAGCTAATGGTTTTGATTCGACAATTGGGATAATACATGTAGAAGGAAGAGAGAAATTACCATTATTGTATGATTTTATAGAAAAATATAGATATTTAGGATTTGAAAGTGTATTTGAAATTTTGAATAAAAATATGCTTAATGAAAAAGATTTTGAAGAAAATGTATTGAGTATAACTGGAAGAAAAGTTGTAAGCAAGTATCTTAATGAAAAATTAAAGGAAATAAAAACATATAAAAACAAAAGATATTCCATAGAAAAATTAATCGAAATAGATATAAAAGATATAAAAAAGTTAATTTTGGAAGAATAATGGAGTTGGTATTATGAATTATATGGTTTCTTATGATGTAAGTAATGATAAAATTAGAAGATTAATTTCGGATTATCTCAAAAATATAGGATTTATTAGAATACAAAAATCAGTATTTTTAGGAGAAGTAAAACTTGAAATATATGAGAAGATGACAAAAGAAATAGATGCCTTAATAGATAAAAAAAGTGATAGTATTTGCTGTATTCCAATTAGTAAAAATGATTACTTTAATATTTTATCTATAGGAAAGTTAGGAAACTATAGGATATATGAAGAGGAGATATTATATATTTAGACTATAAATTAAAACAGGTAGATTTTTTCTACCTGTTTTTTTAAAAACCTTGTTTTAAATGGTCGTTCCTCAAAATAGGTAAATTGCAACTAAACTCCAATTTATGCTACTTTGAGCAAAGTGAATATAACATGTATATGTTTTCAAATTGAAAACATATTTTCTATTTTGTTTTAGCATTGAGGACATATTTTGTAAAAAAGTGTTAGCTAACAGATATTATGATTATTATAAATACTGTATTACAGCTAAAATAAAGTGTAATTTTATAATTTTAATCTCAAAAAATTAATCCCTTACAAATAAGAGTATATCATATTTCAGTAAAAAAATCAATGGAACAAATTTAAAAATATCACTAAAAAATATTAGTAAAAGTAGTATAGTGAAAATATTGATTTGGGATAATTTTAAATTCAAAGAAATTAAATAAAAAGAGGAAACTCTTTAACTTAATAGAGAAGAAGTTATCTACATCTATAAGTGGTAGGTGAATTGCCTTGTTTTTTTAAGGAAAATATGATATAGTAGTGTCAGTTAAAAGAGGTAAAAATAACATATAAGCTATAAATATTATTGATTTAAAAAGAAACTCTCATTTCAAAAATTAAAAAATAATTTTAAGTAGAGAGATTCATAAGGAGAAGAGATTTGAAGAGAAATATGTCAGAGGCTGAGATAGAGAGGCAGATGGAAAGGGCATTAGACAGAATACCTTTTGAAATGAAGAAAATTAAATTAATTCTTTCAATAGTGAAAAAAATAAAAAGAGTGAAGACAATTTTTAAGTTTAAGTAGGAGGAAATATGTTGAGTGAAAAATTAACAAAAAAATTAGGAACAATAGCAAAAGAGTTTGAAAAGAGAGGTTACACATTGGAAGAGGATTTAATAGAACTGTGTGAAACAAGAGAGGATATAGCTGAAAGAATTGAGAATACAAAGTTCAAGAAAATAGAGTTTTTTCAAGATGAGGAGCTAAACTCTGTGGGAATAACTCTTGAAGATGTTCAGGTAGAGTTTTTTGTAACTGAAGGGGAAGATGAAGAGGGACCTTGGTATGAGGCAGAGGCAGAGATAATTTTCTTTTAAATAGATTTAGGAGGGGCAACTATGAAGATGTTTGACGGTCATGCAGATATTTGGTATGATGTAGCAAAAAAAAGAAAGTTGGGAGAAGAGAGAATTGTAGAGAGATACCATTTGGATAGAATGAGATCTGGAAATATAATGGGAGGTATATTCATAGCATATCTTGGTTATGAAGAGGGGCAAGATGATGTAAAAGAGATGTTACATCTAGTCAATTCCACTATCCATGAGATAAAAAATAATCCTGAACTTTTTAATATAATCAAGAAAAAAGGAGATTTTAATAGAGGGTTAGTAGAGGAAAAATTAAATGTTCTTATGGGAATAGAGGGATTAAGAGCTATTGGTAAAAATTTGGATTGGTTGGATACTCTATATGAGTTGGGATTTAGACATGCATCACTTACTTGGAACGAGGAGAATGACTTAGCTACAGGAGTGGGTGGAGATGAGAATAGAGGACTTACTGATATTGGGATAGAGGCTGTTAAAAAAATGGAGAAATTAGGTATGATTATTGATGTTTCTCATGCCAATGAAAAGACATTTTGGGATATTTTTAACAATACAACTAAACCGATAATAGCTTCACACTCAAATGCATATTCTCTATGCAAACACAGGAGAAATCTTACTGATGAGCAGATTAAAGCTATTGCAAGTAGAGATGGAATAATAGGAGTAAATGCTTATAAAGGATTTGTGGCTATTGATCCAGCTAGACAGAATTTAGAAAGATATGTAGATCATATAGAGTATATTATCTCTCTTGTAGGAGTAAAACATGTAGCACTAGGTTTTGATTTTTGTGAGTATTTGAATCCAGAGAAAAAAGAGGAGGATATAAATCCAAAAGGACTGGAAAATGCTTCAAAAGCTTATGCTGTAATTGAGGAATTAAGAAGAAGAGAGTACAGTGAAAGTGATATAAGAAAGATTGCTTATGAAAACTTTATGAGAATAGCAGAAAATTTATTATAAGCAAAATAAAACCAGAGGTCATAGTTACAACCTCTGGTTTTGAGAGTGTAAATAATTTTGTGTATTTATCATCTCTTGATTATTAATTTTTAAATTATTTTGAAGACTGAAAGGAACTAAAAACCTTTCAGTCTTTCTTCATATTCTATTGCTAATTGTCCTTTTATCAAATGCCAATCTT
>NZ_JAGIRL010000054.1 GCF_019012925.1 Fusobacterium sp. | reverse complement strand
GGACAGAAATTTTTTAATTACAAACATTTTAAAACAAAAAAGGAGTGAATATTATGTATAAATACAGTCAAAGAAGTTTAAAAAGATTAGAGGGGTTACATCCCAAGTTAAAAGAGTTTGCTATGGAGTTAATAAAAGTAACTCCTCACGATATTTCTATAACTTGTGGAATTAGAACAGCAGAAGAACAAAATAAATTATATCAACAAGGAAGAACTATTCCAGGGAAAATTATAACTAAATGTGATGGTTATAAAATTAAATCTAAGCATCAAGTAAAAACTGATGGATTAGGATATGCTTTTGATATAGCTGTCATAATTAATAATAAAGCCAACTGGGATAAAAGAATATTTAAAGAAGTAGCTGATTCAGCTAGAGAATTGATGAAACAATATAATATAGAATGGGGAGGAGATTGGAAAAATTTCAGTGATTATCCTCATTTTCAATTGATATTAAAATAGGGGTGAGAAATATGAATATAGTAGCTATTATTGGAGGTGTAACAAATAAATTGATTGACTTATTTTCTAAAAAATCTAAAAATGGAGAAAAACAACAAGATATAGAAGTTAAAAAGTTAGATCTATTCAATAAAGTTATTGCAATTATTATGTTAGGAGTATTCTTAATGTGTGTGCTAGCTTCAATATTTCCAAAGCTTTCTATAACGGAGTGGTGGTTTAATATTTTTGAAAGAATGATAAATTATCTATTCACAAACTAAAGGGAGGATTACATAATGACATTAACAGAAGTAATAGAATTATTTATTGATGTAGGAACACTCCTTATCAATAAGATAGTATTGGGTATTGGAGCTATCATTTCTTTTATTTTCCTACTAACAGGTGGAGAAGATAAAATGATGAGTTGTTTAGTAGTTTTAATGACTGTTGATTATATAACAGGAGTAGCAAAAGCTTTCATAATTGAAAAGGTAAATAGTAAGGCTGGATTTAAAGGTTTACTAAAAAAAATGGTTATGATTGGAGTAGTTGTATTAGCATATCAGATAGATTTATTATTTGAGGGAAAGTTTGCCATTAAGAGCTTAACAATAGGAATTTTACTAAGTAATGAGGGGCTTTCTATTTTGGAAAATGCAAGTATTTGTGGAGTTCCTATCCCTGAAAAGTTAAAGAATATGCTTGAACAATATAGAGATAGTAAAAATAGAGGAAGTTAAATTTCCTCTATTTTAAAATAAGTTACCTATTCCTCTCTACTCCAATTTATGATATAATTAGTATAATATAAAGGAGTGATTTATTAATGACAAGAGAAGATAAAATAAAAAACAAGTGGATCGGACCTCACGTATCTACAACAGGTGGAGTATTTAATGCTCCGATCAATGCTAATAAAATTGGAGCTAGAGCTTTTGCTTTATTTACTAAAAATCAAAGACGTTGGGAAGCTAAACCTCTTAGTGAAGATGATATAAATGAATTTAAGAATAATTTACTAAAATATGGATATTCTCCAGAATATATCCTACCACATGATAGTTATTTAATCAATTTAGGAGCAGAGGATATGGAGAAGAGAGAAAAATCTTTAAATGCTTTTATAGATGAGATCAAAAGATGTGAACAGCTTGGTTTAAAATACTTAAACACTCACCCTGGAAGTCATTTAAATGAAATCAGTGAAGAAAAGTGTATTGATAATATAGCTGATTCTATTAATAAAGCTTTGGCTGTTACTAAAAATGTTACTGTTGTATTGGAAAATACAGCTGGACAAGGATCAAATATGGGATATGATTTTTCTCATCTTGGTAAAATTATAGAAAAAATAGATGATAAAAGTAGAATAGGTGTTTGTTTAGATACTTGCCATACTTTAGCTGGAGGATATGAATTAAAAGATCTTGCTGGTTATGAAAAGACTATGGAAGAGTTTGAAAAGTGTGTAGGCTTTAAATATCTTAAAGGAATTCATTTAAATGATTCTAAGTTTGATACAGGAAGTAAAAAGGATAGACATGATAGTATTGGAAAGGGATTTTTAGGAGAGGAATTTTTTATTAGATTTATGAATGATCCTAGATTTGATAATATTCCAATAATATTAGAAACTATTGATGATACTATTTGGGAAGAGGAGATTAAATACCTATATAGTCTTATTAAATAATTAATTATAAAAAGAAGTTGGTTATATAGCTAATCAACTTCTTTTTTTATATATTTTAAAATTTAATTTTTTCCAAAAGTTCCAAAATTTTTTTCTCCTCTATTGTTTTTCCAATATTGAATTTAAGTTCTAACTCCCTTCTTATTCTCTCTTGAAACTCCTTCTCTATTCTTTCTGTCTCTTCTATCCTCATTTTTTTTATCTCTTCTACTCTTTGACAAAATAATTTATAACCCTCTTCATCAAATATAAGCTTATCTTTGACAAAATTTTTCATTATAGGGTAGATATTTGATATGAGTATTTTCTCTTCTTCTGAGATATTTTTTAACTCTTTTAATCCATTTAAATAAAGGTTATAGTCTATATAACCAGTCAATCCATCATCTCCATTATAGTTATATAAGACACTATTAATAAATTTATATAGTGGTAAAACCTCCTTTGCTCCCTTCATATCACTATACATTTTTTCTTTTATGGAATTTATAAGTTCTAGGTTTTCACTTAGATAATCCACATTTTCATTGTTTTTATTTCTCTTTAAATGGTTAATCTCTTCAAATATCTCAACTTTATCTCCCCACTCCTTTGTAAAGATACTTTTGAATATATTTTGATATAATTTATTTTGTATCTCCTCTTCTTGTTCATATTGATATATGTATGTATTGAGAGTAGGTCTAGATATCTCTAAAATATCGGCTAATTCTTTTAAGGTTATTTTATATTTTTTTAAAAAATTCTTTATCTCCATAATATAAATAGTATCATTTTTTACAAAAAAAATCAATTTTATATTTTTTTACATTTTACTTTACATTTTTACAAAAATATGTTATATTATATTTGAAAATAAATGTGAGGTGATAGTAATGAAAAAAACTGTTATGGAATGGTTAGGAGAAGTTAAATTATACAATAAAAAGATAGCTAAAAAAGAGTTTGAATTAGAGAATACAGATCTTTTTTATGCTGATACTAATATTAGATATGATAAAGAAAAAGCTAAAAAATATTTAGAGGAAACAAATGCACTTTATCAAAGTTATAAGCAACTTGTTGCTAATAGAAATAAGATAAGACAAGCTATCTTACAATTTAATGCTTGTACTTTCATTGAAATTGGAGAGATGAAAATCACTATTGCAGAAGCTTTAGAAAGATTAAAAAACAATGAGAATATTATTATTGATATCTTAGAAGAGAATATTAATAATATGATCTCAAAAGAAGCAGAATTAAAATTGGTGCAAGAAAACGAGGTTAAAGAATTTGAAAAAATGTTATATGGTTCTAATAAATCAATTGGAAATATAGCAATCTCTGAGAAATTAGAAGAGAGAAGAAAATCATATACTCCTGTTATTGAAGAGATTTTTGATCTAAAAAAAGAACTTGAAAAAGAGAAAGAGTTCAAAGATGAGTTTGATCAAAAAATCAATACTTTAATCAATATTTTAAATGTTCAAAATACTCTTGAGATAGAGTTAATATAGTTTAAAATTGGGATAATATATCGAATATTTCTAAAACAACCTATTCAGAAAGATTTTGTAAATTTGTTATCTGAATTATAAAAATAAAAAAAATTTACAACTAAAAACATTTTTATTGAGAAGAGTAAAGAAAAAGAAGGATAAAATCTGTAAATATAATAGTAAATCCAAAGAGATTAAGTCTTTAGTTTTTAGCTTTTAGTCTTTAGAATTTAGTTTTTAGAGTTTAGAGTCAAGTTTTAAGAATAGAATATAGTGTTAAGATTTTATAAAATCTAGGACAATAGTAGGATAAGATAAGTTTGTTCTTTGAAAAGCTACCTAGCTGATATATTATCCCATTATAAAAGCGATGCCTTTTGACATCGCTTTTTTATATATTACCTATCAATTTTTTTATTGCTCTTTTCAACTCTTTGCTTTCTTCTATCTTCTTTATCTTGCTCAATAGCCAATTCAGTTCCTTTTCCTCAATAGATAAAAGTGTTTTTATATGTAGTTCCAACAGCTCTACCTCTTGAGGTAAAAGCAGTTTCCTAGTTGATTGATTTATCTCCCCTACACTACCTTTCCCTTCTAAAAATGAGATAACTTTATTCCAATTTCCATATAAATCTATCTTTCTTAATAACATTATAGATCTATAATCCAACTGAGGTATTTCAGTATAGCCCTTTCTTTTTAAATATGTTTTTACCTCATCATCTCTATAGGTTAAAAGAAGTACCTCTCCTGCTTTTTTGGCATTCATTATTTTAGGAAGCTTACTATCCTTTCCCTTGCTTCTAAGATATTTAGAAAGTGGAATTAGATTTACAGTATCAAAAAACTCCATAAAAAACTCATTATTTGTATATCCATCAGGAATAACTCCCTGTTCAATTGTTTCAATCATACTATCTATTTTTTTAAAATCTACCATAATACTGCTCCTTTGTTATGTTATTAATCTATTATAACATTTACTATATTAAAAGTAAATTTGAAACTTATCTAAATATATGATAGTATAGATGTAGTAACATATATTGGAGGTAATAATGAGATTAGATAAATTTTTAACAGAGTGTGGAATTGGAAGTAGAAGAGAAGTTAAAAAAATCCTAGACAGTAATAGAGTTAAAGTTAATGGAATTATAGTTAAAAATCCACAAAGTAATATAAAAGAGAGTATAGATAAAGTAGAGTTAGATTCAAGAATATTAGAGTACAAAGAGTTTAGATATTATATAATGTATAAAAGAGCTGGATATATAACAGCAACTGAAGATCCAAAAGAGAAAACAGTTATGGAGTTACTACCTGAGTGGGTAATAAAAAAAGATCTAGCTCCTGTAGGAAGATTGGATAAAGATACAGAAGGATTACTACTTTTTACCAATGATGGAAAATTATCTCACTCTCTACTTTCTCCAAAAAAACATGTAGATAAAACTTATTATGCAAAACTAGAAAATATAATAAATCAAGAAGATATAAAAAAATTGGAATCAGGAGTTGATATTGGAGGATATATTACTAAACCTGCCCAAGCTAAAATCATCTCTGACAAAGAGATTGAACTAACAATTTCAGAAGGGAAGTTTCATCAAGTAAAAAAAATGTTAGAAGCTGTAGATAATAAAGTTATTTATCTAAAAAGATTAAGTTTTGGAAATTTAAAATTAGAAGGTATGGAGCTAGGTGAGGTAAAAGAGATTTCTATTGAAGAAATTTTAAAATAACTTATTTTTTATAAAATTGAGCCATAGTTTATATCAGAAAGTTTAATTTCTTTTGTTATTTGATAGTATTTTATAAAAAATATATTAGGACTTTTAGGAGAAAAAATGGATATCATTAAAAGAGGAGAAACTAGATTAGATACTCCAAGAAGAAAAAAAAGAGAAAAAGAGAATAGAAAAAGTATTTTTGAAATTTATCGTTCTGAAAAAACTATAAAAGATTATCTTTTTTATTTAAAAGATTTTTTAGAATATATTTATGAAGGGGAAAATATAAGAGCTGATGAACTGATAGACCTAATGAAGGAGATTGAAAAACAAGATGTAGAAGATTATCTTACTCATCTAATTGAGGATAGAAAGATGAAAAAAACATCTATTAATAAAATTATATCTGCCTTGAAATCCCTATACAAAGAGCTAGAAAAAAATGGTTACAATAATCCATTTAAGTATGTGGAGTTGTTCAAAGTTTCTAGAAATATAGATAACGTATTAAAACTTTCTGCTGAAGACATAAAAAAAATTATAGGACAATATACTATAAAAGGAGAAAAGGAGTATAGAAACCTAACTATATTATACACTCTTTTTTATACAGGTATGAGAAGTTCTGAACTTATTAATTTAAAATTTAAACATCTACTAAACAGAGAAGGAAATTACTTTATAAAACTAGAACAAACAAAAAGTGGAAAAGAACAGTATAAATCTATTTATCCAACTCTAGTTGAAAAACTTTTAGAATATAAACAATATAAGCAACAGATATATAACATCAGTAATGAAGAGATTGAAGATATTTTTATATTCAATAGTTCTGCTGAGAAAAATACAAAATTAGCTTACAGAACCCTATATGATATAATTCAAAATTTTGGTAAATTGATAGGTAAGGATATTAGCCCTCACAATGTTCGTCACGCAGTAGCGACTGAACTTTCTTTAAATGGAGCTGACATTTTAGAAATTAGAGATTTTTTAGGACACGCAGATACAAGAGTAACAGAAGTATATATAAATGCTAAGTCAGTATTAGAAAAAAGAGTTTTAGAAAAGCTTCCAGATTTAGAAAAAATATAGTCATATAATTTTAAATATAAAATTATAATAATTATTTATATTAAGATTTATAATTATATTCATTATAATACTTCATAATTATAACGTTTTTAAACAATTTATTAGGAGATTACATTTTAATAATTATATAAATAAAAATTATTTTAATAATCAAACCACATATAATTAACATTATATGTGGTTTGATTAATTTATGCATAAGAATAAAAATTATTTAGAATAATTTTTATGATTCTATCAATTTATTTTGATACTAAAAGTGAAGACTTCAACAAATAGAATTAAATATTTTAATACTCGATTCCTTTAGCTATTACCTTTTTAAGATTTAAATGTTTATCTAAGAAGACTATATCTGCAAAGTAATTTGGCTGAAGTTTTCCGTATTTATCATCTATTTTAACAGCTTTAGCTGGATATAGAGTAGCCATTCTTATAGCCTCTTCCAAAGTAATATCACAATGTTTTACTAAGTTTCTAACTCCTGCATCCATAGTTAAAGCTGAACCACCTAATGTTCCATCTTCTCCAAAACATTTTCCATCTTTATAATATACTTTATTTCCTTCAAAATAGAAGTATTCCATATCTGTTCCTACAGGAGATACAGCATCTGTTACAAGATACAATCTTTCCCCCATCACTTTAATAGCAGATTTTATTGCAGAGTAATGACAATGGAATCCATCAACAATTATTCCAGCACATATATCACTATCAAATACTGCTCCTACAGCTCCAGGATTTCTATGGTTAAATGATGACATCCCGTTATATAGATGTGTTGCTAATGTTATACCGTATCCTTCTTTTTCCTTCAACTCTTCATAAGTTCCATTTGTATGACCAAGAGCTACTCCAATTCCAGCACTATGTAATTTTGATATAATTTTACCATCTGTTTTTTCTGGTGCTAAAGTTATTATTCTTACATTCTCTTTTCCACTTTCAATTATTCTATCAATAATAGCCTCATCAGCTTTTCTAATGTATTTAGGATTGTGTATTCCTTTTTTCTCAACACTTATATATGGTCCCTCTATATGTAATCCTAACACTCCATACTTTTCTTTATCTATCCCCTCTACAAGAGATATAGCTTTTAAGATATTTTCATCTGAAGTTGTAATAAGTGTAGGAGTAAAAGATGTACAACCATATTTTAAATTAGTTTTATACATTGTTTCTAGAGTTTTTTCACTTATATCATCATTAAATAGAACTCCACCACAACCATTCAATTGAAGATCTATAAACCCTGGAACAACATAATTGTTCTCTGCATCAATAATTTCTATTCCATCTTTTGAAAAATCAACTTCATTTATTATATCAACTATTCTATCATTTTCAAAAATTAGAACTTTCCCTTTATAAAATCTATTCCCTATAAATAATTCTCCATTTATTATTGCTTTTCTCACAAGACCTCCTATTATATAAAAGGAGTCACATAACTGCGACCCCTAATATTACTCTCTAATTATTTATTCTCTTCGTATAATTCTTTTAATAATCTTTCTGAGTCTAAGTTATTTTTTTCAATATCTTTAAAATATCTGTATGTACTTACTTTTAACTCTGCACAAGCTGCTTCATCAGAAACAATTATTCCACTTCTATGTAGTTGAAGAGCAGATATAGTCCACATATGATTTACTCCTTCTTCAATTCCATAGTGTAAAGCTCTAGATTTATTAGCTCCTGTTACCATAATTAATATCTCTTTAGCATCTAATATTGTTCCTACTCCAACAGTTAAAGCTAATTTAGGAACTTTATTTACATCTCCACCAAAGAATCTAGAGTTAGCTATTATTGTATCCATAGTTAATTCTTTATCTCTAGTTCTTGAAGAAAGAGAAGATCCTGGCTCATTAAAAGCTATATGTCCATCTGGTCCAATTCCTCCTAAGAATAGGTGAATTCCTCCATATGATTTTATTTTTTCTTCATATCTTTCACACTCTGCTTGATAATCTTCAGCCATTCCATCTAATATATTTATATTTTCCTTTGGAATGTTAATATGATCGAAGAAGTTATGGTGCATATAGTAATGGTAGCTTTGATCATTGTCTGGTGTTAATCCTACATATTCATCCATATTAAAAGTAACTACATTTTCAAATGAAACTATGCCATCTTTATTTAATTGTATTAATCTTTTATACATTTCTAATGGTGTTCCACCTGTAGGTAATCCTAATACAAATGGTCTATCTTTTGTTGGTTTAAATTCGTTGATTTTTCTTGCTACATATACAGCAGCCCAATCTCCTACATTTTTATCAGTTATAACTACTCTCATCTTTTTCCTCCTAATATATTTATTTTATTTTAAATCCTTGAACTAATTCAATAGCATCAAAGATATAATTTTGCATCTTTTTATTCTCCAACATCAATTTAACATATAACATATCTATTATTGTTAATTGTGATATTCTCGGTGTCAATGCTGTTGATCTAAAATTACTTTTCATCTCTACAGTATTAAGTTTTATATCTGCTAACTCTCTAATTGGATTAGGAGCTATACTAGTCATAGCTATAATTTTTATATTTTTTTCTTTTGCTACCTTAGCTATATTATACATTTCCAATGTTTTTCCACTATGAGAGATTATAAATAAAACATCATTTTCTGTCATTGTAGCTAAACAACTTAGTTGCATATGAGTATCTGTTTCAATGACTGCTGGTTTTCCTAATTCTAACAGCTTGTAATAAAAATCTTTAGCTGCTATACCTGAAAATCCAACTCCTGTTAACATTATTTTTTTAGCTTTTCCCAGAGCTATAACAGCTCTCTCAAGCTCCTCAAAATCAGTTACTTCACAAGTATTATTAATAGCTATTGCATTTGCATTTGCTATTTTTCTTCCAATTATTTCAAAACTATCATCATTTTTTATATCCTCATGTATAATACTAATATGAGATTCTGCTTTTCTATTACCTAAATCTTGACTTAAGGCTAATTTAAAATCAGGAAACCCTTTAAATCCAATTCTTTTAGCAAATCTTACAACAGTAGCCTGACTAGTATTAGTCTTTTCCGCTATCTCATAAGTATTTAGATCCTTTATCTCTTCAGGTTTTTCTAAAACGTAATCTGCAACTTTCTTTTCTCCTGCAGAAAGATCATTTTGAATATTACTTATCTTAATGAGTACTCCCATTCTTACCCCCTCTCTATTTTATATTTACCTTGAACAACATCTTCCTCTTTCATCAGTTTATCAATACTGTTTAATACATCTCTTTTATTTAGACTCCAAAGAGGACCAATCAGATTATTTCTATCTCCATCACCCGTCACTCTATGTATGACTATATTATACGATAAATTTGCCAAAATTTTAACTATTTTTTTCACATATTCATCTTTTTTTTGCAATTTTAATTCATTTCTATTATAAATCTCTTCTAACATAGTATTTTTTATTACATGTAAGAGATGAATTTTAACTCCCCAAGTCCCACATTTTTCTGCAAATATTGCTGTATTTAGTGGATCATCTTCATTTTCATAAGGAAGTCCAACTATTATATGAGTTACAAATTTTATATTTCTTTTATTTAATTCTTCAGTAGCCTTAACATATGTTTCTAAGAGATATTTTCTATTAATTTTTTTAGCTACATCTTCATTTATAGTCTGTAGCCCTAGTTCTATCCAAATAAAATGCTTCTTATTTAATTCATCCAAAAGATTTAGAACATCTTCTCCTAAACAATCAGGTCTTGTTCCTATGGCAAGTCCTATTACTCTAGGGTGTGACAAGGCTTTTGTATATATCTCTCTCAAATACTCCACATCTGCATATGTATTAGTAAAATTTTGAAAATAAGCTATTACTTCTCCATCTGGAAATTTTTTCTCTATGAGTTTTAATTGATCCTCTATTTGATTATAGATATCATCTCCTCTTTTTCCAGCAAACTCTCCACTACCTCTTTCACTACAAAAGATACAGCCTCTTTTACTTAAAGTCCCATCTCTATTTGGACAAGTAAATCCACCATCTAAAGATACTTTATAAATTTTTTTCCCAAAAGTTGTTTTAAAATAATCATTTAATGTATTATATCTTTTCATCTATTAATCCTTCTATTTTTTATTATATTATACCATAAAAATCCATATTTAATTCTCTATATTTATTGTAATTTTTCCATTTCTATATATTGGGACAATATCATACTTATCCATAGAAAGACAATATTTCAAATCCTCTATAAATCCTAATCTTTTTAGATATTCATAGTGTTTTGTTCCCTCTAATGTATCACAAACTTCCTTTGAATTCTCAGCTATTTTTCTCAAAGCTATTGCCATATCAGAAAGTTCAACCTTCTTGACTTTCTCAACTCTTTTAACTATCTCTCCAGCACACAAGGCATCATCTAAGGAGAAATTATCATCTGTTCCTGAACAAATTATGACTACATCCTTTTCATCTTTTATAATCTGTTTAACAACACCCTCTATATTTAAAAAAGCAGCAATATATACTCTCTCTGCTCCAATACAACTTTCGATTGCCCTCGTTCCATTACTAGTAGTCATATACATATTCCTATCCTCTATCAGTTCTCTTTTATACTCAAGAGGAGAGTTCCCACAATGAAATCCATCTATTTTTAATCCTTTTCTCTCTCCACAAAGTAGTGGATTGATATCTAGTTTAGAATTTTCTAAAACACTCTCTATATCTCTATATGGGTATATTCCCTTCACTCCATTAGCTAAAGCTGTTATCATAACACTTGTAGCTCTAAGCACATCAATAATTATAACAGTTTTCCCCTTAATTTTATCAAAAGTTACATTTCCTGCTGTATCTATAATATCAATTCTCATTTACAACCTCCTTCTAGTACTCATAGATATAATAGCACTCTAAATACTTTCTAGTCAAATAAAAGAGAGAAAATATCAACTCCTAACATCTTCTCTCTTTCCTTTAATATTTATTATTAGTTAAAATATTTTTTTAATAACTTGTCATAAGTTCCATTAGCTTTTATCTCATTTAATCCCTTTTCTAACTTTTCTAATAACTCTTTATCATTTTTTCTAACAGCAATAGCATATTTTTCTTGAGCACTTTCAGCCTCTGCTATTTGAAGTCCTGAGTTTTGTTTTACATAATTTTCAGCAGGTTCAGAGTCTAAAACTACAGCATCTATCTTATCAACTTTTAAAGCCATTATACCAGCATATGCTGCGTTATATCTCTCGATTTTAACTCCTTCCATATCACTTACTATTACATCTCCTGTAAATCCTAACATAACTCCAACTCTTTTTCCTTTTAGATCATCAAATGATTTTATACTGTTATTTCCCTCTTTTACTATAATAACTTGACTAGCAGTATAATAAGGTTGTGTAAAAGATACCATTTTTTGTCTCTCTTCAGTTGCTGTCATTCCAGCTATTACCACATCAACTTTTTTCATCTGTAGAGCTGGTAATAGTCCATCAAAAGCCATATCCTGTATTTTTATATCAGCATCTAATACCTTTCCAATCTCATTCATCATCTCTATATCAAACCCTACTATCTCCCCTTTTTCTAAATACTCAAAAGGAGGAAATTCTGCATTTGTTCCCACGTATATCTTCTCTTTAGCCATAGCTAAACTAGATAAAGATAAAACCATCAATCCCACTAAAACATTTTTTAACATTTTTTTCATAATAAACACTCTCCTTACTATTTGTTTAAAACTTTATTTAAAAACTCTTTTGTTCTATTATGTTTTGGATTAGAGAATAGTTCATTAGGAGTAGTATCTTCTAAAATTATTCCCCCATCCATAAAGAAAACTCTGTTAGCTACATTTTTAGCAAATCCCATTTCATGTGTTACTATTAACATAGTCATTCCCTCTTTAGCTAGATCTCTCATTACATCCAATACCTCTTTTATCATCTCAGGATCAAGAGCAGAAGTAGGTTCATCAAATAACATAATCTCTGGCTCCATTGCTAAAGCTCTAGCTATTGCTATTCTTTGCTTTTGCCCTCCAGATAATTGGTTTGGATAGACATTAGCTTTATCTTTAAGTCCAACTTTTTCAAGTAGTACAATGGCTTTCTTTTCAGCTACCTCTTGTGATATATTTTTTAACTTCATTGGAGCTAGAGTTAAATTTTCCATAACTGTTTTATGTGGAAATAAGTTAAAATGCTGAAACACCATACCTACATTTTGACGAATTACATTTATATCAACTTCATCTGACATAATATCTTGATCTTTGATATAGATATGTCCCTTAGTTGGTTCTTCTAACTTATTTATACATCTCAAGAATGTTGATTTTCCACTTCCTGAAGGTCCTATTATAGCTATAATATCCCCTTTATTTACCTGTGCATCTATCCCTTTTAGTACATTTAATTCTTCATAACTTTTAAAAAGTTTTTCTATCTTAATCACTTACTTTCAACCCCTTTTCTACTTTTCTCATAAATCTTGTAAACATAGCTGTCATTACTAAATATATTAATCCAACTGCTAATAATGGTTCAACTCCTCTATAAGTTTGACTTGTAATTATATTAGCTGAACGAAGTAGGTCAACTCCACCTATAAAACCTACTATAGAAGTCTCTTTTAAAAGTGTTATAAACTCACTTACAAGAGCTGGTAGTATCTTCTTAATAGCTTGAGGTACTACAATCTCTTTCATTGCTTGTCCATAGTTCATTCCTAAGGCTCTTGCTGCCTCCATCTGTCCTTTATCTAGTCCCTCTATTCCTGCTCTAATTATCTCTGCAACATAAGCTCCAGAGTTAATTCCAAATGATATTGCTGCAATCACAAGTATTGGTGTATCTCTTAAACTTCCAACAAATATTAGATTTGCAAGTATCATTAATTGTACTACTGCTGGTGTTCCTCTTATTAAATCTACATAAACAAATGCTATTTTAGATAAAGGATTAAATTTTTTCCAGCTCTTAGTATGTTTAAATGGATAAAAATGTGAAAGTTGTAACAAGGCTATAAATATTCCTAAAGCTATTCCAATAATAGCTGCCAAAGCTGTTGTTCCAACTGAGAATGCTAGTCCATCCAAGATGTACTTATATCTCTCCCCTCCAATAAAAATCTCTTTTAACAGTATTAAGTATTCCATTGTTCCTCCTTAAATATATTATATAAATTTATTTTTTTATAAAAAAAATACAGACATGAAAATGTCTGTATTACATACTAAAATAAAACCTAACTTCAAATACTTAATAAATATTTAAAAGTCATCAACTCTATGCTCATAAAGATATATCTCAATATCTCTAATCTTTTCAAGAAGATAAATGTAATTCAGTCAATTTCAAAGACAAGGTAACTATATTATTTTGTTGTTTATTTTTCCTTATCCTTAAATTCCTTAACATTTACTCTTCCTCCTTTTGTTTTAATTTTCTTGATTATACTCTAATTTTTTTTAATTGTCAATATTTTTTTTGTTATATTCTTCCAAAGCTCTTCTTAGAACTATCATTGCATTCTCTATATCATCAATATTCGTACAGAATGAGAATCTTACCTCTTGTTCTCCTCTTCCCTCTGTTTGATAGAATCCTGGCCCTGGTGCTATAAGAATAGTTTTACCATCATAGGAATAGTCAGTCAATAACCATTTAGCAAACTTCTCTGCATTATCAATAGGAAGTTTAGCAAAAATATAGAAAGCTCCCTCAGGTTTTGAACACACTACACCTGGAATTTTTTGTAAATATCCAAATAGAAGATCTCTCCTACTCTTGTATTTTAACTTAACATCTTCCAAGTAACTATCCATTGTATTAATAAGATTTGCAGCAGCATGTTGTTCTATAGTTGAAACACAAAGTCTAGCTTGACAAAACTTCAAAATATAGTTCATAAGCTCATGGTTTTTACTAGCAATAAGTCCAATTCTCGCTCCACAAGCACTATAATGTTTTGAAATACTATCAACAAGTATAACTCTATCCTTTAGATCATCCATCTTCATAATTGAAGTATAATCTATATTATCATAGACAAACTGCCTATAAACTTCATCAGCTATTATATATAAATTATGTTTTTTAGCTATCTCTCCTATCATTAGAATCTCTTCTTTTGTATACACAGTTCCTGTTGGATTGACTGGATTAGAAAACATAATTGCTCTTGTTTTTGGTGTTATTAATTTTTCAATCTCCTCTTGAGTTGGCAAATGAAAACTATTCTCTATTGTTGTAGGTATAGCTCTAACCTTTGCTCCTGCAAATGTAGAAAAACTTGAATAGTTAGAGTAAAAAGGCTCAGGTATTAATACCTCATCTCCCTCATTACAAATAGCCATTAAAACAAATAATATAGCTTCACTTCCCCCCTGAGTTATCAATATATCCTCTTCATCAATGTCTATTCCACTAAGCTTGTAGTTTTTTACAAAACTCTCTCTTAATTTTAGTATCCCCTTTGAATCTGAATATGTAACTATTTTCTCTTTATAATTGTTCAATCCTTCAAAAAAAGAATCTGGAGTAACTATATTAGGTTGTCCTATATTTAGTCTATATACTTTGATTCCTCTTTTCTCTGCTTCGTCAGCAAAAGGAATTAATTTTCTTATTGGAGAAAAATTCATCTCTAAAGCTCTATTTGATATTTTCATAAACATCCCTCTTTCTTAAATATTTTTAATTTATTCATTCATTCTATCATATCTTAAAAAAAAATTCAAAATATTTATTATAAATTCATAATATTTTCATAAAAAAATACACTTAAAACTTTCAAATTAAGTTTCAAGTGTATTAAATACTTAACTATTTATTATATACATCTTCATCTAACATATGCTCACTCTTAGCTACATATATACTTGCAGCACTATCTCCAATTACATTTAGAGAAGTTACTAACATCTCAATTGGTCTATTAATAGCAAGTATCAATGAGTATGTCAATATAGCAGTATCATTTACATATCCAAGTCCTGATAAGATTGTAAATAACACTATTGCTCCTGCCCCTGGTGCAGCAGGTGTTCCAACTGAAGCTATAAGAGCTAAAATTCCAATAATAAATATATTTGATAGCCCTAGATCATATCCAGCTGTAGTTGCTACGAAAACAGCTGCAATAACTTGCATTATAGCTGTTCCATTCATATTTGTTGTCATTCCTAAAGGAAGAACGAAAGAGGCAATATCGCTATTTACTCCTAATTCCTCTACTGTTGTTTTCTTATTTAATGGTAATGTAGCAGCACTTGAAGATGTTGAGAATCCAAATAAAGCTACTTTTGCTGCTTTTTTTACAAAAGGTAATGGATTTAATTTAGTAGAAACTGCTATTAATATTGAATATCCGAATATAAGGAATAAAAATAGTGTAATAGTTGTAGATACAACGTATATTAAAGCAGGTTTTAAGTGCTCTACTCCATATGCAGCAAATGTTCTTGTCAATAGTACAAATATTGCTATTGGTCCAAAAACATTGATAACAAATGTTAAAAATTTAATTACAATATCATTTATCTCTTGTAAAAACCCTTTTACATACTTAGAATTCTCTCCTAGAGAGTTTATACATAATCCAGTAGAAACTGCCAAGAAAACAGTTGCTAGAACTCCACCATTTTGAGAAAAGGCAGCAAATATATTGTTTGGAACCATTTGAATTAACATAAGTAGTGGATTACTTCCAGTTTTACCAGCTACAACATTTACTCCTGACTCTATGTGGATATTAAATGCCCCTGATAGATTTAAAGCCATTCCTACAAATCCAGCTAAGATTAAAGCAAATACAGATGAAACTAAGAAGAATCCCAATGTTTTATATGAAATACGTCCCAATTTTCTAGTGTCACTTATATGACATATTGCAAGTGTTATTGAAGTATATACCATTGGTATAATCACAAGTTGTAACGAATTTATAAAAAGTTGTCCCACTATGTAGAAAAGTCCTAAAGCTTTTTCTCCACCCTTAGCACTAATGTCTTGGAATAGTAAAAAGTTTATAAATTTCCAAGTTGGACTATTTACTCCCAATCTCTCTCTTAAAAAAATACATAAAAATCCAGCAAGTATACCTAACACCAAAGCTATACTCATCTTAATAGCAAGTGTATTAGTATTTTTTTTCATTATCATTTCCTCCTAATATTATAATATTTTAAAAACTTCTAACAGTTATTATAAGATAAATTAGGAGTTATGTCAAAGATTTTTTTCACAAAATTGACACATTATTTAGCTAATGAAAATAATTTTTGAGTATATTCATTTGTTATAGTAATTTCATCAGAATTTTTAATTCTTTCTACTATCTCTCCCCTATATATCACTAAAATTGAATCACAGAGAGATTCGATAACTTCTAAATTATGTGAAATTATTAAATAGGATATATTTTTTTCAACCTTTATCTTTTTTAAGAGATTTAGAATTTGGATTTGAGTAGATTTATCTAAGCTACTTGTAGGCTCATCTAAAATTAACAATTTAGGTTCTGACAGCAACGCTCTCGCTATACATATTCTCTGTACCTGTCCACCACTAAATTGCTTTGGATATTTTTCTAAACTCTCTTTTTCTAGGCCAACTTCTAATAAAATTTTACTAATTTTATCAATATCTTTTGTAACATCTCCCAAAATATTTTTAATTTTTCTATATGGATTCAGTGCTCCTACACTATTTTGGAATATTATTTGTATCATATTTCTATTATTTTTAAAAATCTCTTTATTCAAAAGCTTATTATATAGATATATCTCTCCTCTATCTTGTTTTTCTAGTCCTACAAGCACCTTGGCCAAAGTAGTTTTACCATTTCCACTCTCACCTATTATTCCAATACTACTATCCTCTAAGATTTTAAAATTTATATCTTTGAGTACCTCTTTATCTCCATAACTTTTATAAAGATTCTCTACTGATAAAAGTATTTTTTTATCTAATTTCTCTAAATTTAAATCATTTTTTAAAAATTTATTATGTAGTAATTTTTTTGTATATTCATTTTTAGGAGAAAAGAGAACCTCATCTTTTCTCCCACATTCTACTATTTCTCCATTTTTCATTACACAGATATCATCAGATAAATCTGAAATAACTTTTAAGTCATGAGATATTATTATCATTGTTTTTTTCTCTTTTTTCTGTATATCATAAAGAAGTTTTAAAATCTCATTTTGTGTAATTGTATCTAAACTGCTAGTAAATTCATCAGCTATTATAAGTTTACTTTCCATAAGTAGAGCAAAAGCAATATTTATTCTCTGCAACATTCCTCCACTCAGCTCATAAGGATATAAATTTAAAACTATTTCAGGATTATTTATCTTTACTCTTTTTAAAATTTTTATAGCCTTACTCTTTTTTTCACTATATGAAATATTTCCCATTAATTCATATAAATGGCTTTTTATCTTCATTAAAGGATTGAAAGCAGAATTAAAATCTTGTGGGATTAAAGCTACTTTATCAATATTTAATTCTAATTTTCCCTCTATACTCCACTTCTTATCAAGAATATTTAGTATACTAGAAATCAATGTCGTTTTTCCACTTCCACTTTTTCCAACAATTCCTAAAACCCGTCCCTCTTCTAATATTAAATTTATTGAGTTAAGTATTTTATTCTCTTTTATACATACAGATAAATTTTCTATTTTTAATATTTCCATATCTAATCCTTAATTATTTCATATTGGTTTTTTATCTCATTTCCTAATAAATTCACAGATATTACCATTATAAATATTACTATACCTGGTCCTATCATCAATTCAGGTCTACTATATATATAATCCTTTCCTTCATTTATCATCATTCCAAGTTCTGAATATGGAGCTCTTACTCCAAAACCTAAAAAAGAATAACCAGCTAAGCTAAGAATAACACCAGCAAAACTATTAAAAGCTACTATCATAATTTGTGGAGTTATGTTAGGAATCAAATCCTCTTTTAAAATTCTCCATTTAGACTTATTTAAAAGAGTACTCATTATAATAAATTCTGAACTCATAAGTTCTTTTGTCAAGTTTCTTGAAATTCTAGAATAATTTGTCCAAGAAACTAAAAGGAGAGATAGACCCAAACTAAAAGCACTACTCCCCATTATATTTACAATCAAAAGAACAATTATTATACTTGGAAATGAATCAAAGATATCTGTAATTCTAATTATGATATTCTCTATTCTCCTATTACAATTTCCAGCAATAACTCCTAAACACATTCCTAATAATGCTGATAATATAGTTACAATCAAGGCTGTTAAAAATGTTACCTGTATTCCCAATATTATTCTTGAAAAAATACATCTCCCTAAATAATCAGTTCCTAAAAAATATTTAAACGAAGGTGATAATAATTTTTTTTGTAAATTAATTTCTATTGGATCATTAGGAGATAAAAATTTACCAAATATAGATATAAACATAAACAAACTAACTATATATCTCATTCCTCTTTCTCCTTCATCCTTGGATTAATCCAATAACAAATTAAACTACTTATCTCTGTTGAGATGATAAAGAGAGTAGAGACTAAAAAAATATATCCTTGTATTATAGGATAATCTCTTCCATCAATAGCTTCTACTATCATCTTTCCTAGTCCTGGCCAAGCAAATATATTCTCAATTATTACAGTTCCACCTAATAAGCTTCCAACCGTTTTTCCAAATGAAGTTATTATAGGAGTTAATGAATTTAATAAAGCATAGTTTATCATTATCCTTTTTTTCTTTACTCCTCTTAATTTTGCATATTTTATAAAATCTTTTTTTAAAACCATCAAAATATTTTCTTTAATCAGTTGTGTATAATATCCTATATATGATAAAGACAAAGTTATTCCAGGTAGTATTATACTATTTTTTGCATAAGCACCTGAAATTGGGAGTAATTTAAATTTTACTCCCAATAAACTAATAAATATATATCCTAACCAAAATTTAGGAAAAGACATTCCTATTAAACTTAACCCCTTTATAATCTTATCAAAAACTGTATTTTGTTTTATAGCTGAAAAAATCCCCAATGGAAAACTTATAAAAATTATTATTCCAATTGAAAAAATCATTAATTTTAACGAATAAATAAATGAAACTTTCATATAATTATATACATCTAAACCACTTATATATGATTTCCCTAAGTTTAAATTAAGAATATTTTTTAGCCAAATATAGTATTGTTTCCATATTGGAATATTTAATCCCATCTCCCGTTCGATATATTTCAAATTATCTTCGGTTAATGGAAGATTAAAGGTATTTAGATAAGCTATTCTAGGATCTCCTGGAATAATTCTTGTCACCATAAAAGCAATACAGGATGTTATAAAAAATAAGATCAATATATTTATTATTTTCTTAAACATTGCTATTTCCTTCTAACATTCTGTAAAGGTATAATTTCTTTTATTGAAGAAAACTCTACTCCTTCTATGTCTTCTCTTGATACTGCCACTACAACAGTAGTTACAAGAGGTACATATATAGCTTGCTCATAAAAACTTTCAACTATATAATCAAAATTACTTTGAAGTTTATCTTTATTAGTCTCCATCAAAGAATCTCTCATAACTTGATGTAATTCTTCACGATTCTCTATTCCCTTTTGAACTATATTAAATTTATCTCCATCACTTATCATAGCGGCCAATGTTGCAAAAGGTTCATAAGATCCACCCCAAGAATTAAACATTATTATATCAAAATCACCTTTAGTCCAATTTTGACGAAATAATTTTGATTCTTCTTGTGATATATTAAGTTTAACTCCCACTTTTTTATACTGTTGCTGTAATATCTCTGCTAAAATTTTTCCGTTTTTTATACTATTGTCTAAACTTAATTTTATTTCTAATATTTCACCATTTTTTTGACGATACTCCCCACTATTATCATATTTCCAACCTGACTCTTCCAATAATTTATTTGCTTTATCTAAATTAAATACATATGAATTTTTCACAGTATTTTTAACATACTCCACATCATTTGTAAAATAGCAATCTGCTGGTTTTCTAATTCCTTTAAAAATCTCCTTAGAGATTGTTTGATTATCAGTAGCATAATTTAAAGCTTGTCTAACTCTTTTATCTCCCAAAATTTTCCCAGCAGTATTTAAACTTAAGCTAGTTACCTGTTTTGGTTCTGAAATTTTAACATTGAATCCCTCTTTTTTTAATTGTTCAATATTTTCCACATTTAAAGAGTCAAAGTTATCATAAATCATATCTATATCTCCAGCTCTTAACATTGCTACACTTGTTCCCATATCTGATACAACATATGTTTTAAAATACTCAAACTTCGGCCTATCTCCCCAATAGTTTTCATTTCTTTTGAAGATTGCAAATTGATTCGCCTCATACTTATCTAAACTCCACATCCCTGTTCCTATAGGAGCTGAAATCTCTTTGGCACTCAGTTGTCCATCTACAAATCCCTTTTCTCCTAAAAATACAAGTGGTCTTGAAAATGTAAGATCTTTTAAAAATGAGTTACATGGATTTTTTAAAACAAATTTAATTGTATAATCATCTATTATCTCTATTTTCTCTATCTCTTTTAAAGATTGTAAAAATGAAAAAGCTTTTTTATTCATAAGTACTTCTTCAAAATTTTTCTTTACAATATTGCTATTAAAATTAGATCCATCACTAAATTTTATATTTTCTCTAAGTTTAAATGTATACTCTTTTCCATCTTCCGAAATTTCCCATTTTTCACTCAATACAGGAGCTATCTCCCCATCCTTCAATGTTACTAATCCTTCATATACCCATCCTTGAGCATAATGTGGACTTGCCATTAAATGAGGATTCAATTCTCCTATATCCTTTGGTATTGTTATTTTCAACATATTTTTTTCTGAGTTTTTCTCTGATCCACACCCTATAATAAAAGAACTTAATATAAGCGACAATAGTATTTTTTTCATTTTACTCCCTCTTTTCTACATTTAATAATAATTCATCTATGCTGTTGTAGCAATTAGGATAATCTATCTTAGGTCGAGTAAGAAAAATTACTTCTATTCCTGATTCTTCAGCAGCTTCTATCTTTTCTCTTTCCCCTCCGGTGTTTCCAGCTTGTTTAGTTATAATATATTTTATATCATATTGTTCAATCATAGCCTTGTTCATACTCTTACTAAAAGGTCCTTGCATAGCAATTATATTTTTAGGTAGTATTCCAAGATCTTCACATTTTTTTACCATATCCCATTTAGGTAAAATTCTAAAATAACATTGATTTAAATTATTTAATTGAGAAAAAAAAGGTATATTGTTACTACCTAGAGTAACTAATATATTCCCCTTTTTTTCTGCTATATATTTGATAATATCCTCAATTTTTTCAAACTCTTTATAGAGTTTAGGGAGAAAAGAGATTTCCTCCCTTTCAAATCTAAAATACTCTATTTTCTTATCTTTAGATGCTTTTAATACATTTTCAGAAACTTCAACAGCATAAGGGTGCGAAAGATCAATCACCTTATCTATACTCTCTTTCTCTATAAAATCTAGCATCATTGGATAAGTTAATTTTTGGCATACTACTCTTACAGGTAGATTCTCTAAAAGTTTTCCTCCATATTCAGTAGCAGTAGTAACAATAATATCAGTGGTTTTTTTACAAAACTTTTCAAGAAACTCTCTTGAATCTTTGGTACCACCTACCACCCAAATCATAGATGATATCCTCTAGGAGTTATCATTCTTCCCTCTTTTATATATGTTTTAGAGTTACCAACTACAACTACAGTAAACATATCTATTTCATGCTCTAACATCTCTTCTAAAGTAGTAAGTGTATAGTTTTGATCCTCTCTTCCCACATGTCTTAAAAGTGCTACTGGAGTTGTTGGAGCTTTATGTCTTAACATTATCTCTCTAGCCTCTACAATCTGCTCTGTTCTTCCTTTGCTTTTTGGGTTATATAGTGAAATTACAAAATCTCCCTCACTAGCTCTATCTATTCTCTTAGTGATAACATCCCAATCTGTTAAAAGATCACTTAAACTTATTATAGCTTGATCGTGCATAAGTGGTGCTCCTACTAGAGCAGCTCCAGCTACTGATGATGTAATTCCTGGAATTATCTCTACTTCTATTCCGCTACCAAGAGCAACTTCAATCATAATTCCTGCCATTCCATATATTCCTGCATCTCCACTACTTATTAGAGCTACTGTTTTTCCCTCTTTAGCTAGCTCTAATACTTTTTCACATCTGTCTATCTCTTTTTTCATTCCAGATACATAAAACTCTTTATCTTTAAATTCATCTTTTACTAAATCAACATAAGTTATATATCCAGCTATTATATCTACACTTTTAAGAGTTCTATACGCTCTTACACTGATATCATCCATATTCCCTGGACCAATTCCAACTACATATATTTTCCCTTTATTCATATCCAAATTTCTCCTCATAAATTGATATTGTTATTCCATTATAAATATATTTTTGCTCTAAAAAATCTCCATTTCCATTTGAAGCTAAAAGAGCACAAGGTTCTGAAACACAACTTACTCCTATCTGTTTTTTTACAAATTCAGATCCTTTAAATCTTTGTTCTACCTCTTTTATCTCTTCTCTTGAAATTATCGCAAGTTCTTTTTGAAGTTCTTCTACTAATGAGAGCAATCCTAATTCATCAGCCTTGATATCTACTGTTGCTACTTTTTTTATACTTTCATAAGCTAGATTGTGTTTTTTCATAACCTCATCTAAAGCCTTAAATATCTCCTCTTTAGGTGTTCCACGTCTACAACCAACACCTACTATTAAATTTTTAGGGTATATTCTCATTATATCTATGTTCTTTTTATTAGAAGCTATCACAACTCCTGAAGAGTTAGTATTTTCTCCTATTTTCACATTATTTGGTAAAAGAATTTCAACTTTTTTATTATCAACTATCAAAGATGTTAAATCTTTAGCTTTAGTTAAAGATTCCATTTCACAGTTTAATTTCTGAGATAAGGTGTCTATAGCTATCTTTCCTGTAACATCAGAACTAGTTGTTATTATTGGAAGAAGTGAAAAAGTATTAGCAACCTTATAAGTAAGTTCATTTGCTCCACCAATATGACCTGAAAGAAGAGATATTACAAAATTTCCTCCTTCATCTATTACCAATACTGCTGGATCTATATCCTTACTCTTTATTAAACAACTAATTTTTCTAATAACTATTCCCGTTGCCATAATAAAAATATGACCATCATAATTATTAAATTTTTTAGTGAGCTCATCTGTAAAGTTTTCTATCTGTATAGTATTTTCTAATTGAAATTTTTTCAAAGTATAAATATCAGCCTCTAACTTTACTCCTATTTTCTTAGCTAAATTCCCTGCTCCTCTTGTTACACTCCATATAGCTAATCTCATTTCTTACTCTACTCCCTTTCTGTATTCATGAGTAAATGTCTTATCATATAGTTTTGATTTTTCATACTCATTTCCTAAGAAATCTCCTACTAAAATTTGAGCTGTTTTAGAAATTCCAGCCTCTTTTACCTGATTTTCTATTGTTTCTAATGTTCCTAGTACTATTTTTTGATCTGGCCAACTTGCTCTTTGTACTACAGCTATTGGTGTAGTCATAGGATAAGAAGTTGCAAGTCTTTTTACTACATCACCTATCATATGCACGGATAAGAATATAGCCATAGAAGCTTGATGAGAAGCAAGACTCTCTAATGATTCTCCCTCTGGAACAGGTGTTCTTCCCTCTAATCTAGTACAAATAACTGTTTGTGAGACTGCTGGAAGAGTGAACTCTTTTTTTACTGCGGCAGCTGAGGCTAAAAATGAACTTACTCCTGGAACTACTTCATACTCTATTCCATGTTCATCTAAAACATCCATCTGTTCTCTATGAGCACCAAAAATTGCTGGATCTCCTGTATGAACTCTAGCAACTTTTTTCCCTGCTTTTATCCCTTTAATTGTTACATCCATTACCTCTTCTAATGTCATAGATGCCGAATTATATATCTCTGCTCCCTCTTTATGACAATCTATTACCTCTCTTGGTACTAAAGACCCTGCATATATAATAATATCAGCCTCTTTTACTATTCTCTGTCCTTTTACTGTTATTAATTCTGGATCTCCTGGTCCAGCTCCTATAAAGAAAACTTTTTCCATTCTTCAAATCCCCCTTTTTTAAATATCATAGTTGTAAAGTATGGTATATCCTCTTTAGTTAGGTTAGATATATCATAAAAAACCTCTTCACTCTCTTTTCCACTATTTGATACCATTATGATGTTATTCATATTATTAGTTTTTATAAGAGCCTCTTTCAATTTATCAAAATTTCTACTAACTTTCATAAAAACTATATTTTCACTCTCTTGTAACTCTTTCTCAATATCTGTATTATCATTTATTGAAACTATTTTTAAAGATTCATCTCCCATTACTATTGGGAAATTAAATCTAGAAGCCATATCTGCAAATGAAGATATTCCAGGAATAGTTTCAACTTGTGATTTATACTTATCTTGCATATTTTCTAAAAGATAAACATACGTACTATATGTCATACTATCTCCAATAGTTAAGAAACCAACATTTTTTCCTTGCTCTAATAGATTTTCAACCACTCTAGTATTAGCTTTTCTTCCCTCTACTCTATCCAATGGATTTTTTAACATAGGAAATTCCATAAATACTATCTCTACATCACTTTTTAAATACTCTTTAGCTATGTTGTAAGCTGTACTTCCCTCTGCTTTTTTTGCCTCAGGTACGATTATTACATCTAATTTTTTTAAAGCGTTAACAGCTTTTATGGTAAGTTGCTCTGGGTCACCTACTCCTACACCTATTCCATAAAACTTATTTGTCATTACTTATATCCTCCCTTATTTGTTAACTGTTATTATATAAATAGGATTTTCTCCATACATCATTGTGTATGGTCCTACTTTTTTACCACGTGAAACCATCATATTTACAACTTCTATATCGTTAAAGTTATACTCTTTCAATAGAGACATTGTATCATTCAAACTTTCCAATGTAATTGTATTTACAACTAGTCTAGCATCATCAGTTGCATATTTTTTAAAATGCTCCAATATAGACCTCATACTTCCAGTTGATCCTCCAACAAACATTCTATCGTAAGAGATATTTGGTATATTTTCTGGAGCTCTTCCATGAATAAGTTCATAATTCTCAAGATTAAAATTCTTTACATTCTCTCTAATTGTATCTAGACCTTTTTCCTCTTTTTCTATACCTATTACCTTTCCTAAAGGCATATATGTTGCTGCTTCTATACCAATTGTTCCAGTTCCAGCTCCAACATCTATCAACACTGAATCAGGTTTTAACTGAAGCTTAGCTATAGTCACAGCCCTTACCTCTTGTTTTGTCATAGGTAGCTCTCTTTGTATAAACTCCTTATCGTATATGTGCAAGATCTTTCCCTCCTCTTCTATTTTCTAATTATAACAATATTCATTAAAAATTCTCTATTTAAACTCTCATATTCAGCTATTTTTAATATAGTTATCTTTTCATCTGAATAGGATAATCTCTCTCCTATTACCATCTCTGCATCTGCAAAGCCATTCTCATAAAACTTTTTTGCTATTGCATATGGAGTATTTATATTATCGGTAAGTAGAACAATTCCTTTTTCTTTAGTAAACTCCTCTATATAGTCAGCTTCTCTTCCATGTACACTTAGAAGTTTATACTCTTGCCATACCTCTCCTATTCTAGAGAATAGATATTGATATGAAGATATTCCTGGTATTACTTCCAACTCTTCATTTTTATAATTTCTTCTTAAAAAACTAAGTAAGCTATAGAAGCCTGTATCCCCTGAAACTATAATTGTAATTTTTTTATCTCTATTCTGATTTAAATATATTATTAAATCTGATAATTTTTCCAAAGTATATTTATAGCAGTCAGCTGGGAGCAAAGAGGAGATCTCCATCAACTGTCTTGCCCCTCCAACTGCGATTTCACTACTTCTTATTGTATCTATTCCCTTTTTAGTTATATAATCTATATTTCCTGGACCAAGTCCAACTACTCTAATTTTTTCCAGCTAACTCACCTGCCAATTGATAGAACTTCTCTGTATATCCAAGAGTTTCTCCTTTGAAAGAAAATAAGAGAACTTCACACTGTATCTCTCCTCTTGAATACTCTTCTACTCTTCTTTTTACTTTTTCAGCTATAAAAGGAAAAAACTCTCTTTTTTCAATATAATCACACGCTTCTTCAACTGTATTAGATTCTAGTATCTTATGAATATTTTCTGAGCTTTCTCCACATAGAAAAGCATTAGCTCCCATTATCTCTACTCTTGCATCTGCAACTCTACTGTGTGTATTAAATATTCCACCAGCAATTTTTATTGCCTTTCCTATATGTCCTAAAAATAATATTTTTTTAAATCCCAATTTAACAGCTGAATCAATCATAAATCCTGCATAGTTACTTATTACTATTGTTTGCTCTAGATCTAGTCCCAATTTCTCACAATAGTTCTTACTATAGTTTCCAAAGGTAAATATACACCAATCTCTATCTCTCGCCATTCTTAAAACTTTTAGTTCAACAAACATAGAATCTTTTAAAGCCTCTTCGCTCATAGGCTTTACTATTCCTGTTGATCCCAATATAGAGATTCCACCTACAATACCAAGTTTTGGATTGAATGTCTTTTTAGCTTTCTCTCTACCTTCAGGAACATATATGGTAATCACAGCTTTTTTCCCCTTTTTGCCTAGAAAATCATCTGCTACCTCTTCAATCATTTTTTGTGGTCCAGGATTTATTGCAGACTTTCCTACCTTTGCCTGTAATCCTAACTTTGTAACTGTCCCTACTCCACGTCCACCTACTAAAATAAAGTTTTTAAATGAGATTCCTCTATCTATCTCTGGTAATTCATCTACTAATTTTATTCTAGTACATATCTGTATTCCATTTGTTACATCTGGGTCATCACCAGCATACTTAGTAACAGCTACACTTACAAAATTTTTTCTAACTCTCAATCTATATATTGGAACTAATATATTTTGTCCATTTGATGTTGTAAAATTTACTTCATCTAGATAATTATTATTTAATAGGGCTTCTAATCCTGCTTTTACTCCGATTGCTGCACAACTTCCAGTAGTATAACCAGATTTTAACTCTTCAGCCA
This sequence comes from Fusobacterium sp., assembly GCF_019012925.1. GTDB lineage: Bacteria > Fusobacteriota > Fusobacteriia > Fusobacteriales > Fusobacteriaceae > Fusobacterium_A. The sequence continues at coordinate 34,352 of NZ_JAGIRL010000054.1, read as the reverse complement.
TTTAAAATCCCTCTCTTTTATACATTTGATAAAGAATACCATGAAGAATTGATACTGCTACTGTACTTCCTCCTTTTCTACCATTAATTGTTATGTATGGAAGTCCTAATTTTTTAAAATCCTCTTTTGATTCTGCTGCTCCTACAAATCCAACTGGTACTCCAACTACTAGAGCAGGTTTTTCTATCTCTCCTTTTTCTATCATCTCCTTTAACTGGTAAAGTGCTGTTGGAGCGTTTCCTATTAAGAATATTTTTGTTTTTTCATCTTTACCTGCTTTTTCCATTCCAACTATTGAACGAGTTACCCCTCTCTCTTTAGCTTCTTTTATAACCTCTTCATCAGATACAAGGCAGTAAGCTGAACAACCAAATTTAGAAAGAACTAGTTTGCTAAGTCCATTAACTATCATATTTGTATCACAATATATTTTACAACCATTTTTTAATGCTTCCATAGCACTCTCTACAGCTCCATTTTGAAATTCAATTAAATCTGCATACTCAAAATCTGCTGTTGTATGTATAACTCTTTTTACTATTGGAAATGTTTTCTCATCAAATTTATCTCTTTTCTCCTCTAGCTCTTCACCTATTATTTCAAAACTTCTTTTTTCAATATCTTGTGGAACTTTTATATATGTACTCATCTATCTCTCCTTTTGTTTTTAATCTAATATCTCTTTTAAATAATCTAAACTATTAAAAAAATGTATATGAGGGTACCCAGCTTTGCATTTTTTCTCTTTAAAAATACAAGCCCACTCTTTTCCATTAGGTTTCACTGCTCTATATTCTCTACTTTCATGTTCTATCTTAAATATCTTAGAGTAATGAAACTCATGCCCTTTTCCTAACTCTTTTTCATCTTCATACACATTGATATATCCAAAACGAGATATATCTAATCTATCTTTCATCTCTATACTGCACTTAATTATATCACACATTGGAATATATTTCTCATCTAAAAGCTTTATTCCAGAAGTTAGATACATAAAGCCACCACACTCTCCATAGATTTTACCCTCTCTTCTATAAAAAGTTCTGATACTCTCTATCATACTCTTATTTTCAGATAGTTCTTGTGCATAATTTTCAGGATAACCTCCACCAAAATATAGTATATCTACATCTGGTATCTCTTTATCAGTTATCGGAGAAAAGGGAATCAACTCAACTCCTAAATGCTCTAATAACTCTAAATTATCATTATAATAAAAACTAAATGCTCTATCTCTAGCAATTCCTATTTTAAGACCAGAATACCTATCCTTCATCTCTTCAAATGGATTGATAACATCTTCAGGTTCTCCAATTTCAGCTATCTCTAAAAGTTTTTCTACATCTATTGTCTTCTCTAAAACTTTTTTTAATTTTTGACTCTTATCTTTTAGATCATCTATCTCTTCTGCTTGAAGTAATCCTAAATGTCTACTAGAAACAGAGAGTGTTTCATCTTTAGGCAGGTAACCTATACAATTTATTCCAGTATATTTTTCAATAGCTTCTTTATAATGCTTAAACATAGCTTCACTTACTTTATTTAAAATTACACCAGCTATATTTACTCTACTATCAAACATCTTATATCCCAAAATCTGAGCAGCAATACTTGTACTCTTACCACCACCATCTACTACTAATATAACAGGTAGCCCTAAGACTCTTGAGATATGTGCTGAACTATTATTATCAAGAGAGTGATCCACTCCATCATAAAGTCCCATTACTCCCTCAACTATTGAGATATTTTTATGATGTTTATAGAAAGAGTATTTTACCCCCCTCTCCCCCATCATAAATAGATCTAAATTATAGCTTTTATTTCCTGTCACAAATTGATGAAATCCTGGATCTATATAATCAGGTCCCACTTTAAATGGAGACACATTTTCAAATAGTGACATAAGTCCCATTGAAACAGTAGTTTTCCCTATACCACTACTAACTCCAGCTATCATAAATCCTTTCATCTTACCACCTCACTCAAAGCTTCCAAAACTATTTTATTGTTCTCCCTATCTTTTATAGCTAATCTAATAAAGTGTTTATCTAAACCTACAAAGTTTGATGCATCTCTTACTAATATTCCCCTCTGTATCATCTTCTCTCTCACTTCAATAGAACTCTTATCTATTAGCTTTATAAGAATAAAGTTGCTATTAGTTTTGTAGGATTTTATACCTTTAATTTTTAAAGTTTTATTATAAAACCACTCTTTCTCCTCTTCTATCCAATTCTCACTTTTTTCTATATATTCTCTATCCCAAAGCATAGTTTTTCCAGCCAAATCAGCAAAACTATTTATACTCCAAGGCTCCTTATACTTTTGGCTTTTCTCTAATATCTCACTATCATAAGTTATTCCATAACCAAGTCTTACTCCTGGAACAGCAAAAAATTTAGTGAGAGCTCTCATTACAAAAATATTACTATCTTTTAAATTAACAGCTGTAAAATTCTCCCACCCTCTTATAAACTCAATAAATGCCTCATCTATAAAGAGTTTTATTCCCCTCTTTTTCAATTGATCATTTATCTTTTTTATCTCTTCAAGTTTAAGAAAATTTCCTGTTGGATTATTTGGATTACAAATTATAACTAAATCACATTGAGGTATAGACTCTACGAACTTATCAACATCTAATTTAAAATCTCTTTTCTCATCTAAGATATGATAAATTATTTCACAATCTATACTTTCTAATGCTCTTCTATACTCAGCAAAACTAGGTGCAATCAAAAAAGTTTTTTTAGGTTTTAAGCTCTTCATATAAAGAAACAGTATCTCTGTAGCTCCATTTCCCACCACAATATTTTTCAGATCTACACCATTATATCTTCCTATATTTTCTCTTAACTCTATATAATCAGGATCTGGATATTTTTCTAATAGTTCAAAATTCTCTATCACTTTTTTCTTAAACTCTTCTGGAACACCTAAAGGGTTTATATTCGAGCTATAATCAAGAAGTTCTCCTTTTCCCTCTCTTTTCAATTTATATATATTTCCACCATGTAAGTCCATCTATCTTCCTCTTTTTTATCTTTATTCACTTAATTTTTAAATAAAAGCTTTAATTAACTGAGACACGATCATAAAAGTTGCTAATCCTACCCAAGAAGAAACATACAACAATCTTATTCCTTTTTTTACATCAGGAATTCCAAAATGTTTTAACTTATCTCCTATAGTTGGCTTATCATAAACTTTTCCAAAATAACTTGTCTTCCCTCCAAATTGAACTCCCAAAGCACCAGCAAAAGCTGCTTCTGAATTTCCAGAGTTTGGACTAGAGTGATTCAATCTATCTCTAAAAAATACCTTCCAAGCTCTTTTATAATCCATTCTTAAAATAAAAGCTCCGATAGGAATTATAAATCCTCCAGCTATTCTTGCAGGAATAAAATTTGCTACATCATCTATTTTTGCAGAAATCATTCCAAAATCCATATATCTTTCATTTTTATATCCTACCATAGAGTCCAAAGTATTAATAGCTTTATATCCCATAGCAAAAGGCAATGCCAATGAAACTCCTTCAACTGAGAAAAAACTTCCTAAAAAGGCAAAAAACATTGGAGCTATAACTCCATCTACTGTATTCTCACTTATAGTCTCCAATACACTTCTAGTGATCTGTGTTACATCCATATTTCCTGTATCTCTACTCACTAAATAAGATAACTCTTTTTTAGCTTTTTCCATATCCCCCTCTACTAAGATTCTGCAAACTCTAAAACCTTCATCTGCTAAACTCTTAGTAGCTAAAGTTGTGTATAGAAAAAATATTTCTAAATAAATTGAAAGTTTTGCTATATAGTAAGATACTAAAAAAGTAATTCCAATGGTTAATATAGCAAGAATTCCACCTGTCAATTTTTTACAACTAAATCTATAAAGTAATTTTTCTAAACTCTCTATTAATTTCCCTATAAATCTAACAGGGTGTGGAAACCAGTGAGGATCTCCTAAAATAAGATCCATTACATATGCTATACTATATCTAATTATAAAATTCATCTTTACTCACCTAATATCTCATAAATTTTTTCCATATCAATATTTTCTCTAAATACTTTTTCTAACTTATCTAACTCTTTCTCTCTATACTCAGCAAAGGTAACACCTTCTAATTGAGTTTCGATTCCCTTTTTCTCTCTAACTTTATTTAAGATTGTTCTAGTTACTTTTTCATTATCAAATATTCCATGAAGATAGGTAGCAAAAATTGTATCTCCTTTCTCTATAGCTACAACTCTTTCATCTGAAGTAATCTTTCTCTCTTTTCCAATAGTCACTCCCTGATGTATCTCATAACCATTAATAGATTCTCCATTCAATCCAGCTAATAGACCTGAACAATTTTCTAATTTACCTTCATATTGTAGAGTGTTCTTCTCTTTTTCCATTATAGTCTCAAGCTCTAGTAAACCTAATCCTGGAATCTCTTTTATTTCACTCTCTATTCCATAAGGATCTTTTATCTTCTCCCCCATCATCTGAAAACCGCCACAAATTCCAATGATACTCTTTCCAGCTTTTGATGCTTTGATAATCTCAGTGGCAACTCCACTATCTTTTATCTCCTTTAAATCATCAATTGTATTTTTGGTGCCTGGAATAATTATTATATCCTCATCTCCCATTTCATCAGGTGAGGTAACATATTTTATATTTACATCTTCAACTATTCTCAAAGCATCTATATCTGTAAAATTAGATATATGTCTAAGTTTAATTACAGAGATATTGATCCCTTTTTTCTTTTGCATCTTTTTAAATCTCTCTGTAACACTATCCTCATCTTCAATATCAATATTACTATATGGCATAACTCCTATTATTGGAACTCCTGTCAACTCTTCTATCTCCTTTAATCCAGGCTTGAGTATATTTATATCTCCTCTAAACTTATTTATAATTACACCTTTTACTCTAGCTCTCTCTTCTACTGTCATCAACATTATTGTTCCATAGATAGAAGCAAACACTCCCCCTCTATCTATATCGGCTACTAATATAACTGGAGAATCAGCCATCTCAGCCATTTTCATATTTGCTATATCCTCGCCCTTTATATTTATTTCAACAGGACTTCCTGCTCCTTCAATTACACTTATATCAAAATTCTCTTTTATATAATTATATGATCTCATAATTTCAGGTTTTAAAGATATTTTAAAGTTTCCATACTCTATTCCACTCATATTTCCAATTGACTTTCCATTGACTATAACCTGTATTTTTCTATTAGTTGTTGGTTTTAAAAGTATAGGATTCATATATGCTTCTGGATCAATACCACAAGCTGCTGCTTGAACCACTTGAGCCCTACCCATTTCCAATCCAGATTTAGTTACAAATGAATTTAATGCCATATTTTGTGATTTAAATGGAGAAACTCTATATCCATCTTTTGTTAATACTCTACACAAACCAGCAACTGTAATACTTTTTCCAGCTCCTGATGATGTACCGACTACCATAATATTTCTATGTTTCATCTTCTTCTCCCCCGAAAATAAAAAAACACAATAAAAAGAGTGTAACTTAAAAATTAGCTATATTTATAACTATTAATATTTCAACTCTTTTACTGTGTCTATTCTCTCATCTTTATTTTTCTCCTCCCGTCCACGCAGGATAGTTAAATAATTTTAAATAAGATATCCTGACTTAGATTCACCCTACTGACACTCCTTCCCAATTTCTTAGTGGACTATGTGTTCTCGTCATCATTACAGTGGCGGGACCGTGTAAGATTTTCACTTAACTTCTCTTATTTAAAACCTTTACTTGTCGTGACTTTTCCTACATATTATACTATATCTCAAACATTTTAGTCAAGAAAAGAGAAATATTTAGAATATATATAATTAATATTTTTATAAAATTCTTATATTTATTTTCTTAATAATTGAGAAATCTCGACCTTTTATCAAAATAACCTAACTTTTCATAATAATATCTAGGATAACTCAGATACAAATATTTTTTAGCTCTACTGCAAGCCACATAATACAATCTTTTCTCCTCTTCTAAATTTTCACTATCTATTCCATTTGGAAATACCCCTTCCAAAAGAGTGGGTATAAAAACTACTTCCCATTCCAAGCCTTTAGCTGAGTGCACTGTATACAGTGCAACTCCATTACTCTCTTCCTCTTTTTTGTGGTATTCTATTCCATACTCCTTCAAAAGTTTTTCCAAAGTTTTTATAATATATCTATTTCTATATAGTATTGCAATCTCTTCTAAAGGGATTTTATCTTTTAATTGTAAAATTTTTTTACAGATATAATCTCCCTCCCCTTCAATATTTTTAAACGAATTTTTATGAACTTTTTCACAATGTACATCTGTTCCTATTATTGTTTTATTATACTTTAAATTAAATTTATTGGCAATTCTATTGGTATACTCTATGATCTCATCACTACTTCTATAATTCATTTTCAGTTTTATTAATTTTGAGTTTGGAAAATCATCTCCAAATTTTAAAATATTAGTAAAATTTGCTCCCCTAAATCCATATATACTCTGATAGTCATCTCCAACTACCATAAGATTTCCTGTATCTCCTATTAATTCTTTTAATAATTCCATCTGCGAAATATTACTATCTTGATATTCATCTACAATGAGATAATCAATTTTATTTTTTATATAATCCCTAAACTCTCTATTATCTCTAAATTTTTCTAATACAATATCTATCATATCATCAAATTCATATATATTATTTGTTTTTTTGTATTTTTTATATTCGGACTTTAATTTATAGATATCATCTTTCATCTGTTCTTTTTCAAAAACTTCCTCTACCTTTAGTTTTCTATTTTGAACCTTACTTAATCCTTCACTCAATTCATCAACTGTATAAAAATTATCTTTATATTTTCTATTCAAATCCATTTTTTTAATTAAATATTCAAATATCTTTTTTCTTCTCTCTTCATCTATTATCTCAAAATCTATAAGTTTAAATATATTTTCATATTTTCTAATCAACCTAGCACAAAAAGAGTGAAATGTTGTTATTGTAACTTTTACTTCATCTCTTTTTAAAATCTCTTTTAATCTGCTCTTCATCTCTTCACTTGCTTTTCTTGTGAAGGTAATCATCAATATCCTTTCCTCTTTTATCCCATTTTCTATCAACCAAGCAGTTCTGTAAACTATTGTTCTTGTTTTTCCAGAACCAGCACCTGCTATTACTAGATACTGTCCCTCTGTTGATAATAATGCTTTTTTCTGTTCCTCATTTAAAAGTGAGTTATAATTTAAACTATAATTATTAGATAAAAGAGAGGTATTAACACTCTCTACCTCTCTACTCTCTAATTTTCTAATACTCCTTTTTAAAAATATATCATTTTCATTTTTTAATGCTAATGTCGCTTTGGATTTACTTCTTCTATCAATTACATCAACCATATTCCTCTCCTATTTATTGGCCAATCTCTCCATTATCTCCACACATTTTCTCGAAGTTGAAAAACTGTTTAATTCTGACTCTACTCTCTTTTCAGCTATAAGTTTTATAAATTCCTCTACTTCATATCTCATATCATTTTTATAAATTGGTAATTCAATGCCTTCCTCTCTTCCATCTCTATATTTTATCTTTATTCCTTTCACTTGGGAAATTTTTTCTATTACAATAGAACCCTCTTCTCCCAATATCTCAGAAGGAGTTTTTTCATCAGTTATTTTAGAATATGAGATATTTGCAACTTTATCACAATATTTGAATAGTACTGTCCCACACCCATCTGTTCCACTACTTAATAGATAATTATACCCAAAATACTCCTCTGGTTCTCCAAACATTGCTACAGCAAAATGTAATGGATACACTCCTATATCATAAAGTGATCCTCCACCTAGACTTTTATCAAAGATATTAGTAATTTTTCCCTCTTTTAATACGTCGTATCTAGAAGAGTACTGACAATATTTTATAAAAACCTGTCTGATAGCTCCTATTTTATACAAATTATCCTTTATAATTTGAAAGTTTGGATTAACTGTTGGACGCATTGCTTCCATAAAAGTTAATTTTTTTGACATTGCTATATTTACTAAAATATCAAACTCTTCCACTTTAGTTACTATAGGTTTTTCACAAATTACATGTTTACCTGACTCAAGTGCTAATTTTGCCTGTTGAAAATGAATTCCATTAGGTGATGCGATATATACAGCATCTATATTCATATCACTTAGCATCACATCTATATCTTGATAAACTTTTTTTATATTGAATTTATTTGCAAAAATTTCCCCTCTATTTTTATCTCTTGATAGAAGAGCATAAACTTCACACCCATCTGTTTCTTTCAACGCAGTAATAAATTTTTCACTTATACTACTTGTTCCTATTATTGCAAATTTTACCATCTTTTCCTCCTATATATCTCATTATTCTTTTTCTTTGAAATACTCCCCTAATAAGAAAGTAATTAAAACTATAAATAAAACTACTGCTGAAAAAGCAGAACTTTCCATATATTTTTTATTAGCCACTAAAGAGTAATTTACCAATGAAGCTATTGGAATTATATCTCCTAACTGCATAGTATATGCTATAGTAAATTCTCCAAAAATTATTGCAAAGATTTGGAGAAAAGAGGAGATAAATATGTTTTTTAAAATTGGAAACTCCACATATCTAAATCTTTGATAAAAATTTTTACAATCTATCTCACTACTTTCTAGAATTTCAGTAGGAAATTTTTTCACATATTGATACATAAATGAGTACCCTACTGGAATAGCTCCAATTAAGTATCCTATTCCCAACAAAATAACTAGTGGAATATTAAATAATACATTCATATAATAGAGTGTTATTGCAAGAAAGGCACCAGAAATTCCCATATTTGAAAATATTATTATATCAGTTACTCTATTGTAGTTTTTTATAATTACATATATGAAAAAAACAGATATAATACTTACAATAGTTGAAATAGCTATAGAACTAAATATACTAGCTACAATGCTATACTCTTGATTAAACTCTTTAGAAAAAAGATTAAAATATGCTTTTAGTGTAAACTTCCCAGTAAATTGATTAATGAAGGAGAAAAGGAAAGAAAATAGCACTACACCATATTGAAATAACATATAAATTATTGAATATATTTCAAATAATATATTTGTCTGTTTTAACTCTTGATCTCCCGAAACTTCATACTCCTTTACAAATATTCCAAAAGCATTGAGAATAAGTAGTATTAAAAATTGTACACCTCCTAATACCATAGCTTTTGAAAAATCTGCTCCCCCCATGAGAGTATTTGCAATTTCAACCTCTATATTAGAATATTTTATTCCACCTAGTGAAAGAATAATCCCTAAACTTAAAAAACAATAAGTAAAAACCAAAATAAAGGCTCTAAATAATTGTGGTAATATAAGTGGTAACTGTCCTTTAAAAAATATAGTTACTCCTCCAGCTCCATCTATTCTCATTGCTTCACTTAACTCTTTAGGTATTTTTTTTAATCCTTCACTTATATATTTAACAAATATTGGTGAATTGTAAAATACATTAGCTAATATTATTCCTTTTAAACTATATAAAATCCCCATATCTTTTAATATTGGTAAATTAAATATTATAGAAAATATTGTAACTATTGAAATTACAGGAAAGAAAAAAGGAATAAAAATCAATCCTTGTATAGCCTTTGAAAGACTATTATTGTGATAACTTACATAATAAGCTGGTATCAATCCTATAAGTAAGGATACTACACTTGAATAAAATCCCTGCTTAATTGAAAAAAATACTACTTCCTTAATATAGTTATCCTTTAAAATCTCTAAACTTGATATCTGAAAAAAATCAGTAGCAAAATAATATATTGGAATAAACCATAAAATACCATAGAGAAAATTTATAAAAATTTTTCTTATATTTTTTACCTTCAAATACTTCTCATCCTTTCATTTTATTTAAAATTCTCTTTATTCTAATATTATATCAGATTTTTATTTTCTATTCTGCTTTTTTTTTTTTAGAATTTGTGATATTATTTAATATAAAATTAAATTTAAAAGGGTGAATTTATGATATATTTTTTACATGGAGATACAGCTCCTTTACAAATCAAATATGAGGAAATTATTTCAAAAATAAGAAATAGTAACCCCTCTATTCCTGAAAAAACTTTTGATGCCTCATTAGATGAGATTACACAATTTTTTGATTCAGTCTCTACCAACTCTATCTTTTCTCCAAAGGAGTTAATAGTCTTAAAAAGAGCCGAATCCTTTAAAAATATAGAAAATATAGCAAAATCTCTAAAGTTATATAATCTTAATCAAAAGGAGATTGTTATCATATATGAAGAGTTTTTAAATGATTTTGGCAAAATCAAAAATCCATTATCTAAAAAAGCTTTGGATAGTTTTAAAGAGATTGCTGAAATTATCTGTTTCAGAAAAGAGAATGAAAAGAAATCAGCTATATTTTATGTTCAGCAAGAACTTAATATCTCTGAATATGAAGCTGAAAAATTTATTGAACTAGAAGGAAATGATTTTTTTAAAATTAAAAATGAGGTTGAAAAAGTCAAAAGCTTTTTAAATGGAGAGCTTTTCAACCTAGATAAAGTTAAACCTATTCTCTCTATTGCAGAAGAGTTTAATTTAAAAAATTTAATTGAAGAGTTTATCCTTAATCAGAAAAAAAATGAATTGTTACACTTTATCCAAAAAGAAAAATTATATACAAATTTTATATATATAATGAGTGATGAACTTATATTTCTTTTAAAATTAAATTCAATTATGTCAGATAAAAAAATAGATAAAAATATCTCTTATAAAAAATTTAATGAGGTAGTTTATGAAGATATAAAAGAGTATTTTTTAACTGATAAAGGATACCCTCATCCATATACAATATTTTTGAAGATAAAGAATTTTGATATATTTGAACAACAGTTTCTGAGAAAAAGATTAAAAGAGATATCCAATTTAGAGTATGAGATTAAAAGTGGAAATTTAGATATTGAGATTGGGGTAGAATTATTTATTTTAAAATTTTTTAGTTAATTTAGAAAAGGAAAGTTTCCTTTTTTAAATTAATTTTTATCTTAATAATTATAGGACTTATTTCTTGTGGTTAAATTTAGTACTTTACTTATTTCAATTATTTTGGTATACTATACACTGATTATTTTAAAAGGAGAGTACTTTATGAAATTAAAGAATATTTTTATTTCTATTTTTTTTCTAATTCTTACTAACTTTGCTTTTTCTGAAGAAATTTTAAAAGAAATAAATTATGAAAAAGTAACAGTAAATAGTCTAGATGATATAGAAAAATGGAGAACTTATGAAGGACTATATGCTTTTACAACTGTAAATATCGATTTAAGAAAGTTATCCCCTTCTCAAAAAAAGAATACCTTTATTGATATTTTATTACCAAGTATTAATGTTGTTAATGCTGAAATCCAAAATGATAGTGATATTATAAAAAAACTATCTAAAAAAGCTGATTTAAATGACGCTGAAAAAATATATGCACAAAATATTTTTAAAAAATATAGAGTTGAGTATGGAAACTGGAAAGAACTTTCTTCTAGATTGATTATTTACCCTACTTCACTTATTTTAACTCAAGGAGCTATTGAAAGCGGTTGGGGAACTTCTAGATTCTTTAGACAAGCAAATAATATCTTTGGAATGTGGTCTACAGATCCAAATGAACCAAGATTACCTGCTAAAGGGATTAGAGATAATGGTTTTGTCCCACATCTAAAAAAATATTTCTCAATAAAAGATTCTGTTGATGACTTTGTTTTAAATCTTTCAAGAAATTCAGCTTATAAAAATCTGAGAAAACTGGTTAATGAAAATCAGTTACCACAAATAATTGCTACTGGCTTAATTAATTACTCTGAGGAAAGAGAAAAATATGTAAAAAAAGTTATTACCACAATGAATTATAACGATCTAACAGAGTACGATAAAAAAATATAATATATTGTTACAAAGAAACAGTCATAATTTACTATGGCTGTTTTATTTTTGTTTTTTTAAATCTATATTTTATACTTATAATTATAGGACTTTAACTGAGGGAGATAAAAAATTATACAATATAAATAAAATTACTTAAAAAAAAGTTAAAACAAAGGAGAGGTAATTTTTGAAGTTACCTCTCCTTAATTTACATATTTCTATATTTTTGATTATTTTCCTAACTGAACTTTTTTTGTAATTCTGTTACAAATTCTGAAATATTATCATTTCCGACAATTTCACTAACAAGGCAAATACGCTGTGCTCCTTTAGATATGATAGTATCTATGTTATGTGCTTTTATCCCTCCTATAGCTACAAATGGGAGCTTTAGTTCTCTTACAGCAAATTCTAAATACTCTAATCCAACTGGTTTAGTATCTTTTGTTGTAGTAGGATATATTGGTCCAACACCTATATAGTCAACATTCATATTTTTATAAGCTTCCATTCCCTGTTCCTCTGAGTGTGTAGATAATCCAATTATCTTATCATCTCCCAAAAGTTTTCTGACATCATCAGGATGCATATCATCTTGCCCTATATGAACTCCATCAGCATCAACTAATAAAGCTATATCCACATTATCATTTACTATAAACAAAACGTTATTTTTTTTACATAACTCTCTTATTTCTCTAGCTTCCTCTATTTTTTCTCTACTAGATTTTGTTTTAGCTCTATATTGTACTATCTTTATTCCACCAGCAATCATCTCTTTAACACAAAAATAATTAGTTCTTCCATTAGAAAAATTATCTCCTGTAATTCCATATATTCCTTTAGGAATTTCTATTCTCTTTCTCATTATCTAACTCTCCTAATATGATCTCAACTACTTTTCCAGCCACTAAATTCACTTTATGTGAATATGTTTTATATGTTGAAATATCACTATATTGATCTCCTACCAAATATAAATTTTTCATCTTTTTCATAATTTGAACTTGAGAAGTATCTATTCCACCTATACCTGATACTGTAATTAACAATTTTTTAGTATTGTATAATTCCTCTACAAATAGCTGTTTGAACTCTTTCTTATCAAATCCTTCAACAATAATATCACAATCTTTAAAAAATTCCTTTATATTATCTCTATCAAATTTTATAATTTCAAACTGATAATTTCCTTGTGCTATTTTGGTAAGATTTTTGTATAAAGCCTGTGCTTTATACTCTCCTATCTGATCTTTAAAATAAAATTGACGATTAAGGTTACTCTCCTCTATCCTATCAAAATCTCCAAATTTGAGATCAGTAAGTCCAGATCTAACTAGATGCATAGCTACATTTGAACCAATTCCTCCGACACCAGCAATTCCTATCTTCATACCAATGTCTCCCAGTCTTTATATTTAGGCTCTAATCCATGCTTTCTAATTGCTTCTACAATCTCCTCTACACTTCTGCTATCTGTAATATCAAATTGAGCTGTAGACTCATTTTCATGTGAATATCCTCCAACTTCTGTTCTTGATCCAGCTGAAAACTTAGTAATTCCTAATGGTAGCAAGTTATCTCTCATATATGCACTCTCTCTAGTAGAAAGATTTATTCCAACATTAGGTTGAAATATTCTATTAGCTAATATTATCTGTACAAATGTTATATCATCTACAGCATAGCTATCTTTTAAATTTCCCTCTGCCTCATTAACTCTAGGAAAAGATATACTAAATTCACTATTTGGATAGTTTTCAACTAGATATTTTAAATGTAATCCAGTCTTAAAAGCATCGCTTCTAATATCTCCAAGTCCTAGTAATGCACCTATTCCTATTGATCTTACTCCAGCTTTTGCTCCTCTTTCTGGAGTATCCAATCTATATCTAAAGTTCTTTTTTTCTCCTGACAGATGAACTTCTGCATATCTTTTTTCATCATAAGTCTCTTGATATACAGTTAATCCATCCAATCCATCTTCTACTAAATACCTATAATCCTTTTCATCTAAAGGCATAACCTCTATTGAAACTGATGAAAAGTATTTTTTTAATCTATCTATTGCACCTTTTAAATACTCTTTATCAACTAATCCTTTTGCTTCTCCTGTCAATAATAGTATATTTTCTATTCTTGATTTTGCTATCTCTTCTGCCTCTCTCTCTATTTCATCAAATTTCATATGCCTTCTTAAAATATGATTTTTTTTAGAGAAACCACAATATATACAATTACTTGTACAATAGTTTGAAACATATATTGGTAAATATAAGCTTACTACATTTCCGAAAAATTGTCTTGTTAATTTAGATGCTCTTACAGCCATTTTCTCAATGTGTTTTTGTGCTTTTGGAGAGAGTAAGTTCAAATAATCATAGACAGATAGTCTCTCTTTTTCTATACTGTTTAAAATATCCTCATCTGTAACTGATTCAAAATATCTATTAAAATCAAACTCTTTCCACTTTACTAATTCATCATAATAACTCATTTAATTACTCACCTCTAAATAGAAAACCTGTTAATGGTGATGATGCACTTGCATACTTTTTCTCTTCAGCCAATTGAGCTAAAAAAGCTTCTCTTCCAGCTTCAACTGCTAATGAAAAAGCTCTTCCCATTTTTACTGGATCTTGTGCAGTTGCTATTGCTGTATTTACTAATACAGCATCACATCCCATCTCCATAGCCAAAGCTGCGTCAGAAGGTTTTCCTATTCCTGCATCAACTATAATCGGAACTCTATTGTTTTCTAATAGCATCTCAACAAATGGTTTTGTCAAAATTCCTCTGTTTGATCCAATAGGTGATCCTAGAGGCATAACTGCCGCTGCCCCTGCATCTTCTAATCTTTTAGCTGTTATTAGATCAGGCATAATATATGGTAATACTATAAATCCTTCATCTGCTAATATCTTAGTAGCTTTTATTGTTTCTGAGTTATCAGGCATCAAATATTTGTTATCATTAATTATCTCTATCTTTATAAAATCTCCACAACCAGCTTCTCTAGCTATTCTTGCTATCTTTACTGCTTCTTCAGCTGTTCTTGCTCCTGATGTATTAGGCAATAAAGTAATATGTTTAGGAATATAGTTTAATATATTCTCTTTAGGATTTTGAAAGTTTATTCTTCTCAAAGCCATTGTAATTATCTGTGATCCACTCGCTTCTAACATAGGAGCTACTAAATTCTTATCTGAAAATTTTCCTGTACCTGTTAATAATCTACTTTTAAATTCTTTTCCTTTTAATATAAATTTCTCCATTTTTCCTCCAAACGTTATAATTTTTGTCCTATATTATTAGTTATAAAATTATCCGCCAGAAACGAAAGAAAGAACTTCTAGATGATAATTACTAGCTACTTTTTCATTTTTCCATTCATTTTTTTTTACAATTTCATCATTTACTAATACTACAGCTCCTGACAAATCTATCTTCCATTTACTAGAAAGTTCATCTATTATCTCTTGGACACTCATATCTTCTTTTGGTAAAATATATTTTTCACCATTTAATATAATCTCCATACAATCTCCTTAGTCTAAAATTTCATTACATCTTTTCATTGGGCATAAATCTCCACACATTGTACATACTTCCTCTTCAATTGGTGCTGAAGATTCTCTATACGCTTTAGCTTTTTCTGGATCTAAACATTCTTCAAACATTCCTGACCAATTTAACTCTCCTCTATGTTTACTCATTCTGTTATCCCAATCTTTTGCTCCTTTTATTCCCTTGGCTATATCAGCTGCATGTCCAGCAATTCTTGAAGCCATAATTCCCTCTTTCATATCATCAAGTGTAGGTAATCTTAAATGTTCAGCTGGAGTTACATAGCATAGGAAGTCAGCTCCATTAGCAGCAGCAATTGCTCCACCTATTGCTGCAGTAATATGATCATATCCTGGTGCCACATCTGTTACTAATGGTCCTAATACATAAAAAGGAGCATTGTGACATAATTTCTTCTCTATTTGCATATTTGTTACTATTTCATTCATAGGTATATGTCCTGGTCCCTCTATCATTACTTGAACATCTTTTTCCCAAGCTCTTTTTGTAAGCTCACCTAAAATTAAAAGCTCTTGTATTTGTGGTGCATCTGTAGAATCAGCTATACTTCCTGGTCTTAACCCATCTCCTAAACTTAAAGTTACATCATATTTTCTACAGATTTCAAGTAAT
The DNA here is from genome assembly GCF_019012925.1 of Fusobacterium sp. Taxonomy (GTDB): domain Bacteria; phylum Fusobacteriota; class Fusobacteriia; order Fusobacteriales; family Fusobacteriaceae; genus Fusobacterium_A. Next base: position 18,161 of record NZ_JAGIRL010000054.1, on the reverse strand, counting down.
CTATCATAATGCTCATAGAAAGGATTCTCTTTATCATTCAATATCATCCATTGGAATAAAATTGATCCTCCTCTACTTACTATTTTAGTTAATCTTTTATTATTTTTTAATCTATCTACACAAGTTCTATTTAATCCAGCATGAATTGTTAAAAAATCTATTCCATCTTCACAATGCATCTCAACAACTCTAAATAGGTCTTCTACACTCATATCCTTTATATTCTTACCTAATTTTGCAACAGCATCATACATTGGAACTGTCCCTAACATTACTGATGATTTTTCAACTAATTCTTTTCTAAATTTTTGAGTATCTCCAAATGTACTCAAATCCATTATTGCATCTGCTCCATACTCTATAGCCTTAGTTACTTTTACCATCTCACCACAGTAATCACAACAATCTTCAGATACTCCTAAGTTTACATTTACTTTTGTTCTTGTTCCTTCCCCTACTGCTCTAGGATAGATATTTTTATGGTTTTTATTAGCTGGAATTACAATTGAACCCTTAGCTATTCTTTCCATTAACTCCTCTTTTGACATATTTTCATCTTTTGCAACAATTTCCATCTCTTTTGTAAATATCCCTTTTTTTGCTGCTTCCATTTGTGTACAATACATATTTTATCCTCCTAGTTAATAAAAAAAGCTCTATACACCTATGTATAGAGCTAATTATAATAATTATTATTATATCTTTTGCTTCCCTACGCCGGTATTATCCATATCAGGTTCCAAGGGTCAGGACACTCTCCTTCTCAGCTTACTCATAAGCTCCCCTAGCAATTCTATTCAATTCTGTTTTGATTATATACCCATTTATTGCATCTGTCAACTATTTTTTCATTTTTAAGTATTTATCAATCTCAATTGCAGCTTTTTTTCCAGCTTCCATAGCTAATATAACTGTGGCTGCTCCTGTTACTACATCTCCTCCTGCAAATATTCCTTCCCTTGAAGTAATAGCATTATCTTGAGCTAAGATACATCCCCACTTATTTAACTCTAAATCTTTTGTAGTATTTCCTATTAATGGATTGGGAGTAGTTCCTAAAGACATTATTACTGTCTCACCTTCCAAAGTGAATTCACTATTTTCTATTACAGAAAACTTTGCTCTTCCACTTTCATCTAGCTCTCCTAATCTCATTCTTACACATTTAACCTCTTTTACCCAACCATTTTCATCTCCAACTATCTCTATTGGATTAACTAAAAAGTTAAATTTTATTCCCTCTTCTTTTGCATGATGTACCTCTTCTTTTCTAGCTGGTAACTCCTCTTCTCCTCTTCTATAGAGTATAGTTACATCTGCACCTAATCTCTTAGCTGTTCTAGCTGCGTCCATAGCAACATTTCCACCACCAACTACAAATACTTTTTTCCCTATTTTTATTGGAGTAGCATACTCTTTTTTATTAGCTTTCATCAAATTCACTCTTGTTAAAAATTCATTTGCTGATATTACTCCATTATAATTTTCTCCAGGAATATTCATAAATCTAGGTAATCCAGCTCCGCTTCCAATAAATACTGCTGAATAACCTTTTCTTTCCAATAGTTCATCTACTGTAAATGTTCTTCCTATAAAAACATCTGTATAAAACTCTACTCCTAAATCTTTAAGTTTTTCTATCTCCTTATCTACTATATCCTCTTTTGGTAATCTAAAAGCTGGTATTCCATAACTCAATACTCCACCTAATTTGTGTAGTGCTTCAAAAACAGTAACACTATATCCCAATTTTGCTAAGTCACCTGCCACTGTAAGTCCTGCTGGTCCACTTCCAATTACAGCTACTTTTTGCTCTGACATTTTCTCTCTTTTTATAACGGTTTTATTTTTTATAGCCCAATCTCCAACAAATCTTTCTAATTTACCTATTGCTACTGCTTCACCTTTGATTCCTAGTATACACTTTCCTTCACATTGAGTTTCTTGAGGACAAACTCTTCCACATATAGCTGGTAAATTTGAATATTTTCCTATAAGTTCACTCGCTCCTTCAATATCCCTATTTTTTATTTTTTGAATAAAATTAGGTATATCAATTGAAACTGGGCACCCCTTAACACATAGTGGATTTTTACAATTCAAACATCTCTCAGCTTCTTTTTGGGCTTCGTCTATACTATATCCTAAACAAACTTCATCAAAATTTTTATTTCTTATCTCTGGTTTTTGTTCTCTAACAGGAACTCTACCCTTTATTTCATCTAATTCTAAATGTATAGGGCAAGAATCATTATGATGTGTTTCTCCATCCTCTATCTTTAATATCTCTCTGCCCTCTTCTGTTTTATACATTTTTTGTCTTCTAATAGCTTCATCATAATCAACCTTATCTCCATCAAATTCTGGTCCATCAACACAAGCAAATTTAACTCTATTATCTATAGTAACTCTACAAGCACCACACATTCCTGTCCCATCTACCATTAATGGATTTAAGCTTACTGTATTTGGTAAATTATACTCCCTACACTTCATAGAGGTAAACTTCATCATTATCATAGGACCTATTACAACTGCTTGATCGTATTTTTTCTTTTCTTCAGCTATTAACTTTTCTAATAATTGAGTAACATTTCCTTGTACCCCATAACTTCCATCATCTGTACAAATATATACATTAGCTAATTTTTTTAACTCTTCTTCTAATATTATTAGCTCCTTTGTTCTAGCCCCTATTATTACATCTACTGATATTCCTTTCTTATTAAACCACTTTACTTGAGGATAGATTGGTGCTGTTCCTACTCCCCCTGCTATAAATATATACTTTTTCTCCTTCAATTCAGTTAATTCTTTATCTAAAAATTCACTTGGTTGTCCTAGTGGTCCCACAACATCTTGAAAATAATCCCCTTCATTGTAGTCAGACATTTTTTTTGTTTCATCTCCAACTACTTGAAAAACAATGGTAACACTTCCTACTTCCTTATCATAATCACATATTGTCAGTGGTATTCTTTCTCCATACTCATCTGTTTTCACAATTAAAAATTGCCCAGGCTTTGCTCCATATGCCAACTCTTTAGCTTCTATATCCATATAACAAATATTTTCACTCAACCACTTCTTTTTTAAGATCTTATACATAGTCTACTCCTAATATTATTTTAATATTTTTTCTATCTCAAATAATAATTTATCTATCTTCTCTTTACTTTTATTATCTAATTCATTATATCTGTCATTAATTTTTTGATATAAATCATCTATCTTCTCAACACTGTAATTATATATCATCTTCTCATTTTTTTCTTTGATCTCAATTAACTCATTATTGTCATTTATTATATCTAACATCTTTTTATATGTTAGTACTTGGTCGTTCTCTTCCAATTTTTTTAGTATTTTGTCCTGCTTTTTATATAGTAACTCCATGCTTCTAATTGGTAATACACTAATTATCTCTTTCACAATTTTTGAATCTGTGTTATTAAATAACTCATATCTTTTTCTCAATCTCAATGCAGTATCTTTTTTATACCCATTTAACTCTAAATATTTTATATATAACCCCTCTGGGCTTCCTTTTCTTCCTAACTCTTGAAAAACTTCAGTCAAATTTTTTCCCAATAGAATTACATTATTCCCCTGAATTTTTAACATTTCTAACGATTTCTTCTTTAAATACTCAATTAAATCTAAATCAGTTGTTAGTCCTAAAAATACATTATTATCTATTGGAAATATCTCTTCTAAACTTTTTATCTGTATCTCTTTTTTTTCTAGTTTTGTAGTTTTATCCTCATCTTTTTTATTTTTTATTCTTTTTGCCATCATTGCCTGAAATCTTTCTTCAGCTGTACTCATTTTTCCTCCTATACTACATCTCCATTACAATATCTAGTAAACTTTCTTGTGCATCATATATGCTTTTTGCCTTGCTCTCCCAAACAGTTTTTCCTTTTTTTACCAAACTCTCAATTAAAGCTATCTCCTTTATAGGTTCAGGGAAGATAATATCTGTTTCTTCAATTATACTTTTTAATTTCTCTAATATATTTTTTTGTGTCATTGTTGCTCTATGTAAATTTACTAAAATAGCATGTATCTTATCTACTCCAGCTTCTTCAATTACATTTATTATTCCCTTCAAAGTTGGAATATCACAAAAAGCTGGTATTATAATTTTATCTGAACATTTTACAAACTCTGTATCTATTTTCATTGTTGGAATACTATCTATCAATATGTAGTCATACTCTCTTTTTAAATGTTCAATAAAAATTGGCAATTTCTCTAAAAATCTCTCTGTAAAAACTGAACTTTCCAATGGAATAAAATCTAAATTCTTTCTTAATCTTATCTTATCCCCCTTACCAGTCATAACCCAACTTCTCAAACCTTTTTTCATCTCTAAACTTTCTTGTTTTTCTTCTGGAATAGTAAAATCAATAATGTTATTTTGAGAGTCAGATGTAAGTATCATTACTTTACTCCCTTTCATTGTTAAACCATGAGCTATCTGCACTGTTAAAAATGTTTTTCCAATTCCACCCTTATTAACTTTTAATGTGTATACTTTCCCCAGTCTCTCTTCTCTATCTATTATAACCCTATCCTTCTCAATAGTTATATTTACTTCATTATTTTCTTTTGTTATCTTTAAAGTATCAACTATTCCAAAAGGTATATTTAACTTTGCCACATAATAATCCTTATCCTTATATACCTTACTAAAATTAATACCAATAGTTTTTCTATATTCTACAATATCCCCATGAATATCCTTACTCTCTTTTTCCTCTTGAGCCTCTCCCTTTGTTAAAGTTATTATTCCATTTTCCATTGAAAATACAACTTTATTCTCTTCTTTACTTATTCCTAAAGCATCTATTATATTTTTATCTATAGTTAAAACTGCATTGTTAAAACTACCGTTCTTTTTATAAAATAGTCCTACTTTCTTTTTCATCTCTTCTCCTCCATAAAAAACTAAGTCGCATACATGCGACTTAGTTCATTGTAGTATATCCTATTTTAACATAAATTTGGTATGAAAGCAATAGTTTTATAACTTTATCTCTGCTAATATATCATAAGCTAATTCATTTTTCTCCTTTTCAGAAACTTCTACTATGCTATTCTCTCCCTTAACTATATATACTTTATTTGTAGTTTTTTGCATATTACTAGCATCATTAGCTATAATCATATTTAAATTTTTTCTTCTATATTTTCCTAATGCATTTTCTATTAAGTTCTGTGTTTCCGCTGCAAATCCTACTAAGTATTGATCTTTTTTTCTTTTTCCCATTTCTAAAAGAATATCTGGATTTCTCTCTAAGACTATTGTTAAATCTCCATCTTGCTTTTTTATTTTTTCAGTTGAGTATGTCTTTGGCCTATAATCAGCTACAGCAGCACAAGCTATTGCTATATCCACTTTTTCAAATTTCTCCATACAAACTTCATACATCTCTTGAGCACTTCTTACTTGGATAAACTCTCTTAGTCCAGCTGGCTTATCCAAATTTGTAGGACCTGAAACTAATATTACTTCAGCACCCATTTTTGCTGCAGCTTCTGCCAAAGAATATCCCATCTGTCCACTTGATCTATTAGAGAGATATCTTATTGGATCTATTGCTTCTTCTGTTCTTCCAGCTGTAATTAAAACTTTTTTATTTAGCAATCTCTTTTCAACATCTTTATTCTCTCTCTCTACAATCTCCACTATCTCATCTTCGTCTTTTAGTCTTCCTTTGGCATTTACATTACAAGCTAAAAAACCTTCATCTGCTTCAATAAATTTATATCCATATTTTTTTAATTTTTCTCTGTTTTCTCTTAAAATAGGGTTCTCATACATATTTACATTCATAGCTAAAGCAAAATACACAGGTTTTTTACAAGCTGAAATAACTGTAGATAGCATATCATCTGCTATTCCATTAGCTACTTTTCCAACAATGTTATAAGTAGCTGGAACTACTAATATTAAATCTGCCCAGTCAGCTAGTGAAATATGCTCAACTTCAAAATGTGGATTTTTATCCCACATATCTACATATACTCTATTTCTTGATAATGTTTCTAAAGTCAATGGTGCTATTATTTTTGTCGCATTCTCTGTCATAATAACTTTTACATTATAACCTTTTTTCTTAAGTTTTGACACTACATTTGCTGACTTATAAGCTGCTATCCCTCCTGTAACTCCTACAAGAATATTTTTCATAATCTGCTCCTTCTATATTATTACTCTTCTCTCTCTATAATATTCATCTCTTTTACTTACAAACTCATCTATTTGCTCATCTTTAAATCCACATTCACTTAATCTTTTAAAATCAAAAGTGATTATATCTTCCATAAACTCCATATCACTCTCATTGAAAATATTCATAAGCTTTCTACTTTTGCTATAAAACTTAGATAATCTCTCTCCCTTATTCAAATAAGTTACTATCTCCCATTCAATAAAATCTTTTCCTATGAATTTTTGAAACTTTATTCTTGCTTCTTCTAAATTTTTTATATCTTTTGGTAAATTATCAAAGGTCTCCAAGTCCATCTCTTGAATATAAGTAATTCCAGTATTTGTTAAAGCTATCACAACTTCTTTATACTTAGAGGCTGAATAAAATTTTTCAACATCTACTTTATAATAATACTTTTCTTTTCTAGATGATAAATTATACTTTTCTATTACACCCTTTAATCTACTGTTTTCCTCTCTAGCCTCTTTTATATTTTTTTCTATCAACTCAAGTTGCTTATTATTCATCACATTGTTTGTACTTTGATTTAATCTATCTAACTCATTTATCAAATCTGAAATCTCTTTATCTTTTCTTGATATAACTTCTTCAAGCTCTGCTATTTTCTTGTTTAATTTTTCCTCTTTTTCAATATATTTTTTATTAAATACAGAAAATAATCCCATAAAATTCCTCCAAAAAACCCCTTAATTTTTCTTAAAACAATCCACCAACTCTATTATGTTTCTATGATAGTTTTTCATAGATTTTTAACATGTTTTGATTATACCTCTTTCAATATACTTGTCTATCTCAACACGAACAAATCCATTGTATAACTTAGGTGCATATTTGATTATAGGCTCTAATCTCTTTACTACCATCTCTTCTGTAACACTCCATTTTTTCCAAGTATGCCCATCAGAGGATAAGTTCTGTATAAATCCTTGAAATCTGTCAAAAATATTGGCAAATTTTGAATCATCAGATTCCATATTTTCAAACTCTAACCACAATTTAAAATACTCTTTATCTTGGTTTTCTGGAAGTAATCCAAATATTTTTTGAGCTGCAACCAACTCTTTTTGAAATTTCTCTTCTTTATCATAATGACTAAAGGCTGGAGTATCATCACTATATACTTCAACTATATCATGTAATAATATCATTTTTAAAACTTTTTCTAAGTTTATATTCTCAAATTCCACATACTCTTTTAATGTTATAGCACAAAGAGCCATATGCCAACTGTGTTCAGCATCATTTTCTCTTCTATTTACATCTCCAAGAATAACTGATTGTCTTAATATTCCCTTTACTTTATCAATTTCCATTAAAAACTTTATCTGATCTTGTAATCTTTTCATAACTTCCTCTCTAATACTCTATCTTTTTTTAAATATAAGCTTCTCTTCTTTTTCATTTGTTAAAACTAATTGACCATTTTCTTGCTCTATTTTTTTCATTCCTTTTAATAGTGATAAGTATTGATCTTCTCTAATTAAATCTTCTTTTGGTCCACCCATTCTTGTAGAAGCTAAATCAGTAACAACTATATTTCCATTACTTATTTCAACCTTACCAAAAAATCTATTTAAACCTGAATATCCAAATATTCTTCCCTCTTCATCAAAACCAACAGTTAAACCTTGACCTGGAAATAGATTTACCAATTCATACTCTTTTTCAACTATCTCCTTAACACTATCTACTTGTACTGGTCCTTGTGGCTGTATATTTGTACAAGCACCTACTAAAACAATCATTGATAATAAAATTATTGCTTTTTTCATAACTAACTCCCCTTTTTTATTTATTTAAAAGTTTTTATATACCTCTTCCATTACCTTTGCAAATTTCTCTCTTATTACTAAATTTGCTTTATCATCTTGTGAAGTTGGTGTTTCATTTAAAATTACCAAGTTTTTACCATTAAAATACTCAACATAATAAGCTGCTGGATATACAGTCAAACTTGTTCCAACTATAATAAGTGTATCAGCCTTTTTTATCTCTTTTATAGCTAATTTTGTAACCTCTTCGTCTAACATCTCTCCATAAAGAGTCACATCTGGTCTTACAATTCCACCACACTCACAAATAAAAGGTTTTGTATCTCTTTTGTTACATTTTATACAATACCATTTTTTTAATGTACCATGTAACTCCAAAACATTTTTACTACCTGCCTCTTGATGTAAATCATCAATATTTTGTGTAATTACACTTTTTACCTTTCCAAGTTTTTCTAGCTCTGCTAAAACTTTATGCCCCATATTAGGCTTTATATTATTAATTGATAATTTCTCTTCTAAATATCTATCAAAAATATCTCTATGAGAAAAAAAGAAATCATGACTTAAAATAGTTTCAGGCTCAAAGCCCATAAAATCTCTCTGTTTATACAAACCATCTTTTCCTCTGAAGTCTGCTAAACCTGAGTCTGTAGACGCCCCTGCTCCTGTAAACACAACTATATAATTACTATTCTTTATAATCTCAACAAGTTGTTTTATCTCGCCCATAAAAACCTCCTATTCTCTCTGTATCACTATTATACTACATTTTTATTTTTATTTCTAACTTATTCTATTTTTTCTTATAAAAATATGTTACAATCTCATTAGACACATACTTGGAGGTAATTTTATGAAATATAATTTTGATGAGATAATTGACAGAAAAACAACTAATTCTAAAAAATGGAATCCAAAACTATATCAAACTATTTTTAATGGACATACAGATCTACTTCCTCTTTGGGTTGCAGATATGGATTTTAGAGTAGCTGAACCTATATTAGATTCAATGAGAAAAGTTATTGATCATGGTGTTTTAGGATATACACTTCCTGATGAAGAGTATTATAACTCTATTATTCAATGGAATAGAAGAAGAAAAAACTGCTCAGTTGAAAAAGATTGGATTGTTTATACTAATGGAGTTGTTCCAGCTATCAGCCTCATTATTCAAAACTTTACTAATTCTGGAGATAATATTCTTATTCAAACTCCTGTCTATCCACCTTTTAAACTTATTCCAGAAGGGTGTGGAAGAAATATTATTTTAAATCCATTAGTTGACAATGCTGGTTATTATACTATGAATTTTGAAGATTTTGAGAAGAAAATTGTAGATAATAATATTAAGCTTTTTATTCTTTGTAATCCTCACAATCCTGTTGGAAGAGTTTGGAAAAAAGAGGAATTGGAAAAAATTGCTAACATCTGTCTAAAACACAATGTTTTCATTATCTCAGATGAGATACATTCAGATTTGATTTTTAAAGAATCTACCTTTACATCATTTTTAAATTTAGATAAAAAATTCTTTAATAAACTTTTTATCTGTACAGCTCCTACTAAAACATTTAACATTGCTGGAACACAAACTTCTTTAATCTTTATCCCAAACAAAGATTTAAAAGATAAATTCCAGAGTTATTTGAGTAATATTAGAATGGAAACTCCAAACTCATTTGGAATAGAAGGGGTAAAAGCTGGGTATCTTTACGGTGAAGAATGGTTAGAACAGGTTATTGAATACTTAGATTCCAATAGACATTTTATAAAAATATTCCTAGAAGAAAAACTTCCCGAGATCAACTATCATCTACCTGAAGGTACATATCTTGCTTGGATAGATTTTTCGAAAATTTTAAAAGATGAGGATATGTTAGAGTTCTTTGAAGAAAAAGCTAAAATTGCTATAGATTATGGTACTTGGTTTGGAGAAGAGGGAAGTGGTTATATCAGATTAAATTTTGCCTGTCCTAGAGCAATTCTCGAACAAGCTTTAAATAATATTTTTAATGCTATTTCTAAATTAAAATAGTTAAAAAAAGTTCGATCAGCCTTTTGGTTAATCGAACTTTTTTATTAATTTTTATTTAACCTCTTTTTTGCTTTCATTAAAAAGCTCACTCAAAGTCATAATATTTTGTAGATCACTTGGAACAATTATCTTAGTTGCTTTTCCATCTGCTACTTTTGCAAATGCTTCCATAGCTTTTAATGTAAGAACCGACTTATCTGCTCCAGCCTCTTTTAAAAGTCTAATAGCTTCTGCTTCTGCACTTTGAATTTTTAATATAGCCTCTGCTTTTCCTTCAGCCTCTCTTATCTCAGCTTCTTTTTTAGCCTCAGCTCTTAATATAGCTGCTTCCTTTTCTCCTTCTGCAACTAGTACAGATGACTTTTTCTGTCCTTCAGCTCTCAAGATTGACTCTCTTCTCTCTCTTTCAGCTTTCATCTGCTTCTCCATAGCATCTTGAATCTCTGCAGGAGGTATGATGTTTTTTAATTCCACTCTGTTTATTTTGATCCCCCAAGGATCTGTTGCTTCATCAAGTATAGATCTCATTTTTGTATTGATAGTATCTCTTGATGTCAAAGTATGGTCTAGCTCCAATTCTCCTATTATATTTCTCAAAGTAGTGGCTGTTAAATTCTCTATAGCCTGTATAGGTCTTTCAACCCCATAAGTATATAGTTTCGGGTCAGTAATTTGGTAATAAACAACAGAATCTATCTGCATAGTTACATTATCCTTTGTAATTACAGGTTGTGGTGGAAAATCTATTACTTGCTCCTTTAATGATATTTTCTTTACAATTCTATCTATAAATGGAATAAGTATATTCAATCCTTCACTCCAAGTAGTAAGATATGCTCCAAGTCTTTCAATTACATAAGCTTGTGACTGTGATACAATCCTTACATGTACTGCTAAAAGTATTATTGTTATTAAGATAATTAAAAATATAAAAAACATAATCTTTTCCTCCTTAAGATAAATTATTCATTGGTACAATTTTTTAATTTAGTTAAAACTAATTTATTCCCTTGAATCTTTTCTACTTGAGCAATCTCATTAAGTTCTAACTTCTCATCACAAATAGCTTCCCAGATCTTCCCATCTAGTTTTACAATGTATATATCCCTATTTCCTCTCTCTTCTAGATTTTCAATTTTTACCTTAGCTTTTGTAATTCTATCTAGCTCTTTTCCCTTTCCTTTTAAATGAATAACTGCTGTTTTTCTTATTAAAAGTAAGGATAAAGCTGATACAGCTATAAAAATATAAAATTGATAATCCACTGGAAGATCTGTAAAGAACATTGCTACAAAAGCTCCTATAGCAAACCATATTGAAATCAATCCAAAGCCTAAACACTCAACTACAATAAAGGCCACTCCTATAAAAAACCAAATCCACATACTTATCTTCCCTTTCTGAATATATATTTAACACTACTTTTCTTCTATATAATGAGTATACATTCTATCCATTATACTCTCTTTATCCTCCCAGTATTCCTCATCCAAACTCTCAATCTTATCTAATTCACTCTCTTTTAAAAATTCAGGAATCGCCCATAACTCATCTATTCTCTTATCATCTTTCAACTTAGCAATGACTCCATACTGCTTTTCTAAGATTTTTTTAGTTTCTAAAGCTCCAATAGATTCCAATCCTCTCAAAGCATAGATATAGGCCTCATATCCCCAATTGCAATAAAATTGTAAAAATCCACCATTGTGCATATCTAACTCCATATTAAATAGAGCTCCCATCTCAGCTTCCTCTTTTTTTAATTTTTTGTAATCAGGTCTTACTTCACCAAATTTTATTGAATACTCTTCAAATGTATCATACCATTTATCTTCACTTATATTTACCATTATTTACTCCCCTTTATTTTCATTATTGAACTCAATTTTCAAAGTATCTTCCTCTAAGGCCACCCCTTCAGATAAAGTTATTGGTAGCTTCTGCTCTGCAGAGAATCCAATTGTTTCACCGTCATTTAATTTTACATCAGATGTAATTACATAATTTGCTATATCTATTAAAAACTCATATAATTCAAAAACTTCAACATCTGTATCTAAAACTTCTATCTCTTTTTTTCCAAAATACTTAAGTCCCTCTGTATAACCACAAATTCCATTATCACTTCTATACATTCCTATATACACCATATTCAAAACAGGGAATCCGTTATCTTTCATCTCATCTGCAACTTCAATATATATATCAGAAGGGATAACAGTAGGATATTTATATATTCCAATTGTATTTTCTAATTTTAAGATACTAGATACTATTTTTACAAATAATTTTGCACTCTTTACACTATCCTTTCCACCACTTACAGTTACTATCATATGTGATTGATGCTCAGATGTTAACTGTACTCCGTTCTCCCAAAAAATATTATTTTTAGCATTTTCTTCTGCTTCGTTATTTGGAACTGGTGCCTGTATCACTGCAAGTGTGACCATAGTATTTCCTACATTAAATACTGTTGCCCCATCTTTTATCTCACTATTTAACTCTATATTCCAATCAGCTTTTAAATTTCTCTGAATTGTAGTAAAATCACAATTTTTATCCTTAAAAAGGATAAATCCATTTATTAAATTTTTATTTTCCATAAGTCCTCCTTAACTTTCCCAAGTTATATCTAAAATTTCTCCTCTATTGTTAGTAATCACTACTAAAATTTGGTCACTAATCTTCCCATCAAGCATAAAATCCCATATAGCATAACCTTCATATTCTGGGTATATTCCTACTCTTACTAAATTCACTCTTGTTAAAAGTTTTTCATCTAATTGCATATTGTTATCTAAATTTTTTACAAGCTTTTCTACAGTACTTTTATCAAATTCTTCTATATGCCAATCTATCCACTCTTTTGTAACTCCCCAATCATCAAAATCCTCATTCAATCTTTTTTCTATATTTTCTTTATAACTAGATAGTTTTGAGACATACTCATCATATTCTAATATCCAATCTTTTTTCCCTAAAACTTCTTCTAAATTTAGATCTAAAGAGATATTTTTTTCCAATAGATGAATCTCAGTCTCGTGATAATCTTCGTTCAAATCTATATTTCCAAAAAATCTTATATTCATATTTGACTCCTTTCATCCTATTTTTCAATATGAGTATACTTTTTATTTATGACTTAAATATGACAAAGTAAACTCCTATATAATATTAATTATACAAAAAAACTCTAGCGAAAGCTAGAGTTTTCTTAGTTTTATGATAATAGAGTCATTGATTGGATAAGTTTCTTAATATTTTCTACATCTTTTTTCAACTCTTCTGAGTTTAAAATCTCTCCTTCTATATATAAGTGAGCTTCATCTAAATACTTTTGTGCCTTCTCTCTCTCATCTATAAGAGCATAACACCAAGCTAATTCTAGTTCTACCCAACCTTTAAATTGATTCTTTTCTAAAGAATCTTCCAATATTTTTATAGCCTTTAGAACTTCACCACTTTTTCTATAGATTGATCCCAATTGATAAATCAACCAACTATCCTCTGTATCCATAAAGTTAGCCTTTTCAAAATAAGTAATAGCTTCCTCATATCTCTCTAATTTACTATAGATAAATCCTAACTGTCCATTGATCCAAACATCATCTCTTCCTAATTTTATAGCTCTATCTAAATACTCCAATGCCTCTTCATATTTCTTTATAGACTCGTCAGCTAAATTCCAACCTATTTCACAGTATAGCCAAATATCATCTCTTCCCAACTTTTCAGCTTCGTATAGATATTTTAAAGCTTCTTGTGCATTATTCAACCTTCCATAAAAATATCCTATCTGAGAGTTTATAAATGTCTTGTCTGAATCTTCAAGAGAAAGAAGATGTTGCAACCTTATAATAGCCTCTTCATATCTCTCTAACTCTCCCAATATCTCTCCTACTTCTAAGTTGAGCCATTCATCTGTTCTTCCCTTTTCTTCTGCCTTTAAATAATACTCCAAAGCTTCTTCATAATTTTCAAGATTTTTTAAACAGAAACCTAACTCTGAAAATAACCACTCATCATCTCTTCCTAGTTCCTCTGCTTTCTTCAAATATACCAAACCATCTTCATATCTTTTCAATCTATCAAAAGTAAATCCCAATTCAGAATCAATCCAAATATCAGCCTCACCCCTTAACTCTCTAGCTTTCTCTAAATATGGTAAAGCTTCCTCTGATTTATCTGTAGCATTTAACCAGTATCCTATCTCAACATTCGTTCCTATATCATCTTTTCCTAGCTCTTTTGCTTTTAAATAATTTTTTAGCCCCTCATCTACTCTATTCAATCTAACTAAAGCATAACCTAGTTCATAATATATCCAACCATCTTCTCTACCCAACTCTTTTGCCTTTTCTAAAAATTCTAAAGCCTCTTGATTTTTTTGACTATGGTTATACACCCACCCAAATTCAGAGTTTATCCAAATGTCATCTCTTCCTAACTCTTTTGCTCTCTGTAGATATTCTAATCCTTTAGCAGTATCATTTTTTACATTGTCATAGATCCAAGCTAATTCAGAAATTACATATATTTCATCTGGTTCAATCTCTAAAGCTTTCTCATAGTTCTCCAAGGCCTTATCGTAATTTTCTATCTCTCTGTAACAAACAGCCAATCTCTCAAACACCCATTCATCTGCTCTTCCCATTTCTATTGCTTTTTCAAACTCTAGAATAGCTTGATCAAATCTCTTTAACCCACCTAAACAAAACCCTAATTCTGAATGTACCCAAATGTCATCTCTTCCCAACTTCGTAACCTCATCTAAACATTGTAAAGAGTTTTCATACTCACCTATATGATCATATGCCCAAGCCAATTCAGATTTTACATATATTAGATCCCTATCATTTTTTATAGTGTCCAACATTTTTTTGTAAAAATCTATTCCGCCCTCATTATCCCCTTCTTCAAATTTTCTGTTTCCTAAATCAGAATAGGTATATCTTAAAAGCATCTCTGCATCAGGTTCATTAGGATTTATTTCTAAAGCTTTTTTAAAATAGCTCTCTGCTTCTTCAAGTTTTCCCAAATAGTAACAAGAGTAACCAGCACGAAAATTCCAAAGAGAGTCCTTTTCTCCCTCCTCTTTCAAAGAGAGTAAAACTTCCAATCCTTTTTCATACTGATCATTATTGTTATACGCCCTTGCTAGTTTTCCTAAAATAATATAATTTAGCTCCTCTTTAGGTAAACTTGTTATTATATCTATTATCTCTTGATTTTTGTCCTCTCTATGTAGTATATCTAATCTCTTTTCCAACTCGCTCTTATTTAAAAACTCATTATATGCTCTTTCATCATCAATACTTATAAGTCTATCTTGGGAATTTTTATCAGTCTCTTCATTTATGTAATGAGAATTTGTATAGGCATAACCTCTATCATTTTCTATATCATCTTTTAAAGTTAAAAACTCATAATCATTTGGTACAAGTTCCAGTCCTTTATCAATTGCCTTAAAAGCTTCATCTAACAAATTAAATTTGTAGCAAAGTCTACCTAATTGTAACCACCCCCATGGATAATCTGGCTCAACTTCTGTTCCTAATCTACTATACTCTAATGCTTCATCATATCTTCTAAGATAGACTAGTGCACAAGAGTACCTATAACACCAGATGCCACTTTTTACCCCCTTGTCCTTTACTCTGGCAAGAGTTTTTTCTGAGAGTTCATAAAAATCATAACTATCCATATTATTGTAGACATAAGCTCTCCAAAGTGCTACATCTAAGTCTTCATCCATCTCTTTATCTGTATATCCATTTTTTTCCTGTATCTCTTTTAATCCATCTAAAATATCATTTAAATACTCTGCTTCTTCAAATTTTTGAGCCCACTCTTTTGTTACTATTTTCATACTCCCTCCTGCTTTAATCTAATACTTTTTATTGAATTAAGAAGTAATTTAAACTCTCCCTTTTATGATATTATTCGTTAATTTTTTTTAATATCCTTTAAATTTTATGCTATATATGCCATTTTATTCTAGTTTTATTTCTATTTCATAATTTTTTAACTAGATAATTATTTTTAATTTCAAATATTTCCTATTTAAATTTTTAGTCATTGACATATTTTTTTAATTAATGTATTATATCTAATAGAGTATTATAATAAATTAATTCATATTGTTATCTAATAAGCTATCAATTCAAAAATAAAAAGGAGTACACCAAATGTTTGATATAAGATATAAATCACACCATGATGTAAAAAATATTATTGATAAAAAAATGGGTAGAAAAATAGTAACACCATTTACATTTAATAAAATATTAAAAGAGAGCCCTATCACACAAGAGGGAGGAATATATGTACATACTCCATATTGTGATAAAATTTGTTCATTTTGTAATATGAATAGAAAACAGATTGATAATGATCTTAATGACTATACAGATTATCTTTGCAAAGAGTTTAAAAAATATGGAGAAAAAAACTACATAAAAGAGAAAAATATCACAACAATATTTTTTGGTGGTGGAACACCTACAATATATAAAGCTCACCAACTTGAAAAGATACTCTCTACTTTAAGAGAAAATTTCAATATTTCTGATAATTGTGAATTTACTTTTGAAACAACTTTACACAATTTAACTTGGGAAAAATTAGAAATAATGGAAAAATATGGAGTTAATAGAATAAGTATTGGAATACAAACTTTTTCTAACAGAGGAAGAAAATTACTCAATAGAACTTATGAACAAGAGCATATCACCAATAGAATAAAAGAGATCAGAGAAAGATTTAAAGGACTTATATGTATTGACATCATCTATAACTATCCTGACCAAACTGATGAAGAGATTGAAACTGATGCAAAACTTGCTTGTGAATTAGGTGTAGATAGTGTTAGTTTCTATTCTTTAATGATACAAGAGGGATCTCAAATTTCAAAAGATAGATCTGAAAATAAAGTTATCTTTAGATATAATTTAGCAAGAGATAAGGAGTTACACGATAAATTTTTAGATATTACTCTTTCAAATGGCTACTCAATATTAGAGCATACTAAAATAACAAATGGTAAAGATGAATACAGATACATTAAAAATGTCAATTCATCTTCTGATCTAATTGCTATTGGTGTAGGTGCTGGTGGAAGAGTTTCTAATTATGAATTTTTCCATCTAAATAAATTGATAACTTTCTATGCTTATGATAATGAGTTAAAATTTAGAGTAAAAAAACTTTCAGGTATATTACAGTATAAAAAAATAAATCTTAGCGAGATCAAAGAATTAGCTAAAGAGTCTTATGATAAAATCTATCATATTTTAAAAGACTTTGAGAAAAAAGGATTAATAATACTAACTGATGATACAATGGAATATACTTTAGACGGTGTATTTTGGGGAAATAGCATTACTGCAACTTTAGTTGAATCAATGATTGATAATAAATAATTATACGGGGGTAAAAATGAATACATTGGTGGTTTATTCCTCTTTAACAGGGAATACAAAAATGGTATGTGAAAAAGTCTATGAAATTATCGAAGGAGAAAAGAGTATTGTCTCTATTTCTGATATAAAAGAGCTGGATATAGATAGCTTTAATAGATTTATAATTGGATTTTGGGTTGATAAGGGTACTGCTGACAAAAGAACTAGAGAATTTATTAAAAAACTCTCTAAAAAAGAGATAGCATTTATTGGAACATTGGGGGCTGAACCAGAATCAGATCACGGAAAAAAAGTATTTGAAAGAGTTACAGAACTATGTAATAAAAATAATAACCTTCTTGGTGGATTCCTATGTAGAGGAAAAATTGATCCTAAACTTGTTGAAAAAATGGGAAAATTCCCTCTAAAATTAGTTCATCCTTTAACACCTGAGAGATTGGAAAGAATTGAAGGAGCTAAATCCCACCCTAATGAAAAAGATTTTGAGAACGCTCAAAATTATTTTAAAAGTCTTTTTGCTAGATAACATACTCTAACTAAAAATGGGGCTGTTGCAAACTGATGGTTTTTAAATATCAGTTGCAACGCCTTTTTCTTTTTTTGCAAAAAAATAGAAATCATTTAATTGATTTCCTAGGTTTTTAATTTCTTAATTTAAATTTTGGCAGCACAAAAAATCATC
>NZ_JAGIRL010000029.1 GCF_019012925.1 Fusobacterium sp. | reverse complement strand
TGTGAAGTTTGTGGATATGTTTATGATCCTGCTGTTGGAGATGTGGAGCATGGTATCCCTGCTGGTACACCTTTTGCTGAAGTATCTGAAGATTGGGTATGTCCACCTTGTGGAGCTGGAAAAAACCATTTTTCTAAAATGAAATTCTAGAACTAAAGCAACAAAGGAGAAAGTCTTACTTTACAAGTAAAATTTTCTCCTTTTTTCTATATTAATATCTTATTTTATAATAGGTATTTCCCACTGTTTCCCATAACCAAAGTTGAAATTTTAAAAAATTATAGTATTTTGGTATGTAATAAAAATTATTCTCTTTTTCTTGTGAAGCTAAGAAATTACATGGTGCTGGATAGATATTAACCCCGTCTAACTTCTTTTGAAAAATAAACATACTTCTTTTTATATGAGTTGCTGAAGTTATCAATATTACATTTTTTACTCCATCTTGTTCTAATTTTTCCTTTATTAATAGAGCATTTTCATTTGTATTCTTACTACTTTCTTCTATTATAATATCCTCTTCTTTAACTCCAAGTTCCTTAAGCTCTCTAGCATACACTGAACTCTCACTCTCTTGATTTTGTAGAGGTGTTCCCCCTGAAATATATATTTTTTTAGGATATTTTCTATAATACTCTGCTGTCTTTAAAATTCTTGTTGTTGCCAGTACTCCAGGAATGTTCCCCTCTACAGTTGTAGTTATTATTCCTCCACCGAGTAATATATATGCCTCCCCCTTTGATAGCTCCTCTTCTGATACAACTGGATAACTACTTTCTAATTTATATATCTTTTTATCTATTATCCAATCTGTAGAAGCACAATATAGTATCACACTTATAATTATTAGCACTAATCCAGATTTTTTCCTTCTATTGAAGATGTTTCCCACCCCAATAATTAATAATAGTATAATTATTAACAATGGTGATATTAATGTCATTGATATTATTTTCTCTATTAAAAACATATAACCTCCTCTAATAGTATTTAGAAAAAAAGCTACCTCTGTAAGGTAGCCTATGATCTTTATACTTCGATTATATATTAACAAATATTAAAAGTCAAGTTTTATACTATATTTCGTCCCAACCTTCAATAGAAGAGCTCATATTATAACTTGTAACAGTTCCTTCAAAAAAATTAGCCTTTACATTTCCATCTCCCTCTGTATCAGCAAATCTCTCTAAATGTTTGTATGGATTTTTACTGTATCCTTCATATATTGGTGTTAATCCAATCCCCTTAAGTCTTTCATTAGCCAACCATTTAGTATAATCCTCTGTACTCTTTTCTGTTATTCCCAAAATATTTGCTCCTATTATGTGGTTTGTCCAGATAATCTCCTGTTCAACAGCTTTTTTAAACATCTCATAAATGCTATCCTCTTGGAAAAAATTAGGATTTTCATTTTTTATCTCTTTTATCATCTGTTGAAATATAACTACATGAGAAAGTTCATCTCTATTTATCAATCTTATTATGTCAGATGTTCCCATCATCTTATTTCTACTTGCTAGTAGGTAGAAAAAATTAAATCCATTATAGAAGTACAGTGATTCCAATAGGTAATCTGCTATCATAACCTTTGCAAAATTCTCATCACTTGGATTCTCTATAAATTTTTGGTATATTTCAGCTATATAGCTATTTCTCTCAAATAATACCTTATCATCTCTCCATTTGTCATATATATAGTTTCTTGTTTCTTTAGGTAGAATAGATTCTATTATATACTGATATGACTGTGAATGTATAGCCTCTTGGAATGTTTGAATTGATAAAATCAAATTTATCTCAGGAGCTGTAATATAATCTGAAACATTTGGTATATTATTTGTTTGTATACTATCTAAAAAGATTAAAAAAGATAGTATTCCATCATATGCCTCTTTTTCATATGATGTCAAGTTATTATAATCAACTCTATCCTGTGTTAAATCTATCTTCTCTGGTATCCAAAAGTTTCCCATCATCGTTCTATAAAGATGATTAGCCCAACCATATTTTACATTATTTAAATTAAATATATTTGTACTATTTCCCTTTATAATCTTTCTTTCAGTTAGTGTGTCCACTCCCATAGGATTAAACAGTTTTTTCCTATCCACTACAACTTTCACACTCCTCTTTCTCATTAACTATATTGGTATTTTTTTGAATTGTTCTAATATAATAAACTGATTTGCACCCCTCTTTCCAAGCTGTCAAAAAAGTTTCAAATATATCTTTAGCTCTTATATTTTTATTCAAGTCAAAAAGAAGTTCCATAGATACACCTTGAGTTGTCCATTTTCCTATTCTACTCATCATTTTTACATAGATTTTTGGATCTACATTTTTAAATTCTGGATAGAACCAAGCTCTCTCCTTTAGATATTTTACAACTCTTGGTACAGCTCCCTTTTGATTTTTCTCTATAAAAAATCTTGAGAAAGTTGGATTTACAGATGCTGTTGCTCCCATCAATAAAGAAGTTGATGTATTTGGAGCCACTGCTGATAACTCTCCATTACGAATACCATATCTCTTAACCAACTCAAATACTTCCTGCCACTCTTTAGAGTATTGAGAATTATTTTCATACCATTTTTGATCTTTTTGAAAAAATACTCCTCTATCCCACATAGATCCTTCAAAGTATCTGTATGCACCTCTCTCCTTAGCTAAAAGTGCTGAAGCTTTTACTGTATAAAGAGCTATCTTCTCGTATAAAGCATCTATCTCTTCCAAAGATTCTTCATATATCATAAACTCTTTAGCCATATAGTCAGCAAGTCCCATTGTTCCTACACCGATTGTTCTATAGTGAGAATTGTGTCTATCTGACTCTAAAATCGGAGTCTCTGTTAGATCTATTGTATTATCTAAGATTCTAACTGCTATTTTTGTAATCTCCTCTAACTCCTCTTTCTCTATTTCAGCCAAATTCATAGAAACTAAGTTGCAAGTATGTACCATTCCTAGATCTACACTTCTCACTCCTTGCTCCTCTTTCTCTGATCTCTCTCTATAATTTTTGCTTGGAGAAAAATTAGAAAAGCTCTCCATACATAGATTTCCATTTCCAATCATACCCATATGTTGGTTATGATTCATTCTGTTTGCACTATCTTTAAAGAAAATATATGGCATTCCTGTCTCTATCTGTACCTTCATAATCTCTTTAAATAGTTCTCTTGCTTTTATACTCTTTTTTAATTGAAGGGTAGTATCTCCTTCTATTTCAGTGTATACTCTCTCAAATTCCTCTCCATATAGTTCACACAATTCAATACCATACTTCATTCTTATCTCATATGGATCAATCAATGTCCAGCTCTCATTATTTTCTACTCTTTTCATAAATAGATCTGAAACAACAACTTGTGGATATATATCATAAGCTTTCGTTCTTTGATCTCCATTTTCTGTCTGTAGTTCTAAAAACTTTTCAATATCCAAATGCCAAGTATCTAAGGCTACTGTAACAGCTCCAGCACGTCTCCCTTGCTGATTCACTGCAACTGCTGTGTCATTTACTATTCTTATCCAAGGAACTACTCCACCACTAGCATTATAATAACCATTTACCATTGAGTTTTTTGCTCTTATTCTAGAGATATTTACTCCTACCCCTCCACCATTTTTACTGATCTTAGCAATTGTATCTATGTTATAAAAAATAGACTCTATATTGTCATCAATAGCTGTTATAAAGCATGAAGATAGATTTCCTTGAGGTATTCTCAAGTTAGCTAAAATCGGAGTAGCTAATGATATCTTTTTCAAAGATAGAGCATTATAAAATTGTTTTGCTACTTCAACTCTGTTCTCCTCGTTTAAAGCTAACAACATTGCTATACACATAAATACTTCTTGGGGTAACTCACAAATATCTCCTCTATATTTCATCAAGTATCTATTTACCAACATATTAGCACCAGCATAATCATACAACATATCTCTCTCTGGAGCTATATAGTTTCCTAATATATCTATCTCTTCTTTAGAAAATTCCATCAATCTACTATCATAAACACCTTTTTTTGTAAGTATCTCTATAGTTTGATAAAACTTTCCATATGAAAATCCTCTTTTATGAAAGACCTCTCTTTCTGTTTCCATCATCAAAAGTCTTCCAGCTACATATGTCCAATCTGGCTCTTCAAAACTGACCATGCTAACAGCTTGATTTATTAATGTCTCCTGTATCTTTTTTGTCTTTATTCCCTCTTGATATATAGCATCTATATGGCTCTCTAACTCCACCATATTGACCTCTAATCCATCACAGGCTTTTATTAACTTCTCTCTTATTTTTTTTATATCTAATTCCTCTTTTATCCCTGCTCTATTCACAACCCATTTCATTACATTGCCTCTAAAAACTGTTCCATTGTGTAATACTGGCCATCTTTTTCTACAACAGGTGCTGACATTATTCTAGCTTTACTAGCCACAGTCATAAGAGTTTTTAAATCATCACTATATTCATAAGCTACTTTTTTCTCATCTAATATCCCTTTTATTGTTTGACATCTGCTACAATTCTCTTTTCCATATATTTTTATCATTTTTTCCTCCTAATACAATATATATTGTTTTTCTTTTTAAGTTTTTACTATATGTAGTATTATGACATAAAAGATATACTTTTTCAAGTAGTTTTTAAATTATTTTTTATCCCCTTTACAACTCCCCATAAAAAAAGAGCTACCATAACAATGGTAACTCTAAAAATATTTTTTTATCTCATGTTCTCTTTATTGAATTTTTTTACAACTTCTAAAACTTCATCTGGTGTTTTTTGTGACATTACTTCTTCTACTAAAGCCTCACATTTAGCTTTATCTAAAGACATTATATTCTTCTTAATTCTAGGTATTGAAATAGCTGACATTGAGAATGCATCTAATCCCATTCCAAATAGGATAGCTGTTGCATTTTCATCTCCAGCAAACTCTCCACACATAGATATTGTTATTCCAGCCTCATGAGCTCCTTTTATTGCCATTCTTATTGCTTCTAAAACAGCTGGATTATATGTGTTGTATAGGTGAGAAATATTTTCATTTCCTCTATCTACTGCTAATGTATATTGTGTTAAGTCATTTGTTCCTATTGAGAAGAAATCTACCTCTTCAGCAAAACTTCTAGCTCTAAAAGCAACTGCTGGAGTTTCTACCATTATTCCTAAAGCTATATTTTCATCAAATTTAGCTCCCTCTTCTCTTAACTCAGCTTTACACTCTTCTAGTATAGCTCTAGCTCTTCTTATCTCTGTAATATCCATAATCATAGGAAGCATTATTTTAATATATCCGAAAGCTGAAGCTCTTAATAAAGCTCTAAATTGAGTTTTTAAAATCTCTGTTCTATCTAGACATACTCTGATTGCTCTCCATCCAAGGAATGGGTTCTCCTCTTTTGGTAATTGCATATATGGAAGAGACTTGTCTCCACCTATATCCATAGTTCTTATAGTTACTGGCTTTCCTTCCATCTTTTCAGCAACTATCTTATAAGCTTCAAATTGCTCATCTTCAGTTGGGAATCTATCATTATTCATGAAAAGGAATTCAGTTCTATATAATCCTATTCCCTTTGCTCCATTTCTTAATAATCCCTCTATATCTTTTGGAGAACCTATATTTCCCCAAGCTCCAACTTTTATTCCATCTTTTGATACAGCTTCTTTATCTTTTAATTGTTTTAAAAGCTCTTTTTCAGCAAAGAAGTTTTCTCTCTTCTCTTGATATTTTGCAATCTCTTCCTCAGTTGGATTTATTACTATATCACCTTTTAAAGCATCTACTATAACAGTATCTCCACTGTTGACTAATGAACAAATATTTCCAGTTCCTACTACTGCAGGTAACTCTAATGATCTAGCCATAATTGAAGAGTGGGCAGTTTTTCCTCCAATTTCAGTTATGAAAGCTACTACATTTTGTAGATCAATTTGAGCAGTATCTGAAGGTGTTAAATCTTTTGCTGCTATTACTGTATTAGGTGGTAGTGATCCTAAATCTAATATCTCTACACCTGCTACGTTGTATATCCATCTCTTACCGATATCTCTTAAGTCTGCAGCTCTCTCTCTTAGGTACTCATCTTCTAAGTTAGCAAGCATTTCACAATACTCATCTATTCCTCTTTGTAATGCTGCTTCAGCACTTATCTCTTCATCATCTATGATCTCTACTACTTCATCAAATAGATCCTCATCTTCTAATAAAGTTATATGTCCATCAAATATTGCAGCTTTATCCTCACCTAATTTTTGAGCTGTTTTTTCTCTGATTTTTAGTAATTGCTCTTTTGATTTTTCTCTACCGTTTAATAATCTCTCTTTTTCACAATCAGAATCGCATTTTCTCTTATCATCAATAGTTACTTCTGCTTCTTTATATAGAAATATCTTTCCAATTGCTATTCCAGGAGATGCTTCAATACCCTTAACTATTTTACTCATATTTTTTCCCTCACAATCATTGTCAATTATTTTTTCATAAAAAAGAAGGTACTTATAAAAAGTACCTTCTGTAGTGAAATTAGTCTTTTAAGTTTGCTAGAAGGTCTCCTAATTTTTCAACTGCCTCAGCTTCGTCGGCTCCTTCAGCATATACAGTCACTTTAGTTCCTTTTTTAATTCCTAATGAAAGTAATTTTAAAAGAGAAGTCCCTTTTACTTTCTTTCCAGCTTCATTTTCAACTTCTATTTGAGAAGAAAAAGTTTTCGCTAAGCTTACAAACTCGTTTCCTGGTCTAGTATGTAATCCAGTTTCATTTGTGATTTCAACAGTTTTACTTGTCATGTTTCTTCCACCCTCTCTTAATTTGTATTAAAAAAATTCTCTTATTATCCATAGATTACTTTATTTTACATTTTTTGTCAATATTTTTTAAATTTCTATATCAACTTTTTATTAATTTGTTCTATTTCAATTGACATTGTAATTATAATGATATATCATAAAATTAGAGAATTAATAACAAAATGGTGGTGAATTCAATTGGAATTAAATACTTTAAAAGAAAACGCTAAAGAGAAAATGAAAGGATTTTGTAACTTGTGTAAGGTATGTGATGGGGTATGGTGTGCTGGAAAAGTTCCTGGAATGGGTGGAACAGGAAGTGCATCATCTTTCAAAAGAAACTACACTAAACTAAAAGAGATCAACTTAATTCTAAAGACAATTCATAATGCTAAAGATCCTATTTTAAAAACTACTATTTGGGGAAAAGAGATTGATTTCCCAGTATTAGGGGCTCCCATTACAGGTACTAAGTTTAATATGGGTGGTGGAGTTACTGAAGAAGAATACTGTGAAGATGTAATTCTTGGATGTTTAGAAGCTGGTACTATTGGTATGATTGGAGATACTGGAGATCCAACTTGCTTTGAATTTGGATTAAAAGCTATAAAAAAAGCTAATGGCTATGGGGTAGCAATTATCAAACCTAGAAGTAATGAGGAGATAATAAAGAGAATAAGAATGGCTGAGGAAGCTGGTGCTATTGCTGTGGGAGTTGACTTGGATGGTGCTGGTTTAGTTACAATGAAACTATTTGGACAACCTGTTGGCCCTAAATCTATCTCTGAACTAAAAGAGTTAGTAAGCTCTACAAAACTTCCATTTATTGCTAAAGGTATTATGTGTGTAGAGGATGCACTTGCTTGTGCTGAAGCTGGAGTTGACACTATTGTTGTCTCTAATCATGGTGGAAGAGTTTTAGACTATTGTCAAAGTAGTTGTGAAGTTTTAGAAGATATTGTTAAAGCAGTTGGGGATAAACTAACTATTTTAGCTGATGGTTCAGTTAGAGAGGGAGTTGATATCCTAAAATACCTTGCCTTAGGTGCTAAAGGTGTTCTAGTGGGAAGACCTCTTATCTGGGGATCTATCGGGGGAAGAAAAGAGGGAGTTACAACAATAGTGAACACTTTAAAAAACCAACTTGTTCAAGCTATGATACTAACAGGTTGTGAAGATGTTAACTCTGTCTCAAATAAAATAATAATAAGATAATGGAGGAGTTATGTTAGATAAAATAATGATAATTAACACTGGAGGAACTATAGGAATGGTCCATAGTGATGAAAATGATAGTAGTAGTCCTCTTCGTCCTGCC
This sequence comes from Fusobacterium sp., assembly GCF_019012925.1. Classification (GTDB taxonomy): domain Bacteria; phylum Fusobacteriota; class Fusobacteriia; order Fusobacteriales; family Fusobacteriaceae; genus Fusobacterium_A. The sequence continues at coordinate 3,388 of NZ_JAGIRL010000029.1, read as the reverse complement.
AATGATTGGAATGAGATTACTAAAGAGCATCCTATTTTGAATAGATATTCTACTGATTACTATCAATTTGATCCTCTTATAGATTCTTCAGATATGTCTCCTGATATCTGGGTGGATCTAGCTAAATTCATAGGTAAACACTATGATGAATATCGTGGATTTGTTATTTTACACGGTACTGATACTATGGCTTTTACTGCATCAGCCCTGTCTTTCATGCTAAAAAATCTAAATAAACCTGTTGTCTTAACAGGATCTCAAGTACCACTTCAATTCTCTAGGAGTGATGCTTTACAAAATCTTATAACTGCTATACATATTGCTGGAAATGAGATCTATGGAGTAAAACTTGTTCCAGAAGTTTGTATATTTTTTAGGGATACACTCTTGAGAGGAAATAGATCTAGAAAGATTGATGCTACTAATTACTTTGGTTTTGCCTCTCCTAACTATCCTACTATTGCAGAGGTAGGAGCAGATATTAGAGTTATAAAAGATAGAATCCTACCTCTATCTTCTGAAAAATTTTATATAGATCCTGTCATAAATAATGAAGTAGTCATTCTTGAATTATTTCCAGGGTTAAATCCAAGCTATTTAAAAAGTATATTTGAAACAAACAATATAAAGGGAGTTATATTAAAAACTTTTGGAAATGGAAATGCACCTACAAACAAAGAGTTTTTAGATGTTTTAAAATATATCTCCTCAAAAGGAATAGTCATTGTAGATATTACACAATGCAGTAGAGGTTTTGTTAAAATGGGACTCTATGAAGCTAGTGCTAAACTTACTGATGCTGGTGTAATAAGTGGTGTAGACCTAACACCTGAGGCTGCTGTTACAAAACTGATGTATCTTTTAGGAAAAAAACTTCCTGTAGAAGAGATTAAAAAACTTATGCAAATAGATATTTGTGGAGAGCAAACTATCAATCAATACGATTTTATATGTGATAAATTTAGAACTAATGACTATAGAACTTATGAAACAGAGGTTACTATTCCAAACTCCTTAAAAAAAGAGGATTTGATAGAAGTTGTTATAAGAGTTAAAAACATCACTAGAAAAGATCCTAATAGAGAGGGAAATATATCTGTCACTATTACTGGAGATAACTGTGTGGCTATTGAGCAACTTAAGATAGATAACTATGTCAATAAGATTTTACCAGTTGGTAAAAGAAACTTCCACGCTATATTCAATCACACTATTAAATCTCTAATTGATAAGAACGATATCTTGAAAATTAAAATTACAAGTAACATTGATATTTCAATTGAAGCAATTAAATTTTCTATATTTTCAGAATATCTAAACTAAATTTAAAACATAATTTTGGTAATTTTTATCCAAAATTATGTTTTTTTTATCTCCTCGCATAAAATTTTGGTTATTATTTGATCTTTATTTTTGTTAAAATTATATTTGAAAATATTTTTTCACTATTTATAATTTTTATAATTCAATACTATTTTCTTTGAAAAAAGTTTTTTATTTTTCCCTTATTTGAAACAATACAAGCTATTTTTCAAACATTTTTTAAAAATTTTTTTTGATAATTTATTTTTATTTTATTGAAATTTTTCATTTTTATTTTTAAAATTATTAATTTTATATATTATTATTTAATGAATATATCCAACAATAATATTTTGATATATTTTTTGAAACTAAAATCATATTTTTCGGTTGAAAAAAGATCAAAATGAAAGTATGATAATAATATATAGGAAATTTTCTAAAAGTTGGAGGAGATTAGAATGGAAAAATATAGATTAGAAAGCGACTCAATTGGTACACTACAAGTTCCTGTTGATGCTTACTACGGAGTACAATCACTAAGAGGAAAAAATAATTTTCATATTACAGGGTATGGATTAAATGATACATTTATCACTGCACTTGCTTATGTTAAAAAAGCTACATCAAGAGCAAACTTTGAAGCTGGAGTTATCTCTGAAGATGTAGAAAGAGCAATGATACAAGCTGCTGAAGAGATTATTAGTGGAAAATTTAGAGATCAATTTATTACTGATGTTATCCAAGGTGGAGCTGGAACATCAATGAATATGAATATGAACGAAGTTATAGCTAATAGAGCTAATGAAATTTTAGGTGGAGAGTTAGGAAAATATGATAAATGTCACCCTAATGATCATGTTAACTATGGACAATCTACTAATGACGTTGTTCCTACTGCTGGTAAATTAACTGTTCAGCTTTTAATAAAAGATCTACTTGTTGATTTACAATATCTATATGATACTTTACAAGCTAAGGGAGATGAGTTTGATCACGTTATAAAAATGGGAAGAACACACCTTCAAGATGCTGTACCTATAAGACTAGGACAAGAGTTTAGAGCTTTCTCTCAACCTGTTCTTAGAGATATTAAAAGAATATCTGCTGCAGTTGAAGAGCTTACTTATGTTAATATGGGAGCTACTGCTGTTGGTACTGGTATCAATGCTGATGTGGAGTATGTTAAAAATGTTGTTAGAATACTTTCAGAAGTTACTGGATTTGATTTCAAACAATCTGCTGATCTTGTAGACGGAACTAGAAACCTTGATAGTTTTGTTTGGTTATCATCAGCACTAAAAACTTGTGCTGTTAACCTATCTAAAACAGCTAACGACATAAGACTTATGGCATCTGGACCAAAAGCTGGTCTTGCTGAGATACTACTTCCACAACAACAACCTGGTTCATCTATTATGCCTGGTAAAGTAAACCCTGTTATTCCAGAAGTTTTAAACCAAGTTTGTTTCCAAATTTTTGGTAATGACATCACTATTACAAAAGCTGCTGAAGCTGGACAATTAGAATTAAACGTTTTTGAACCTGTTTTATTCTTCAATATATTCCAATCAATAGAGATCCTAAAAAATGGTATAGTTACATTTATAGAAAACTGTTTAAAAGGTATATCTGCACAAGAAACTAACTGTAAATATTGGGTAGATAGAAGTGTTGGTATAATTACAGCATTAAACCCACATATTGGTTATAAAAATGCTGCTGAAATAGCTAAAGAATCTATAAAAACTGGTGTACCTGTTGCTGAGATAGTTTTACAAAGAGGATTATTATCAAAAGAGGATTTGGATATTATCTTAAATCCATTTGAGATGACAAAACCTGGAATACCTGGTAAATCTTTATTAAAGAAAAGATAATTTATGTAATTATTCAGCTATGAGTTTTTACCAAAAATAAAAAATAGTCAGATAGAGGGAGTTTCTGAGAGTGTAAATAATTTTGTGTATTTATCATCTCTTGATTATTAATTTTTAAATTATTTTGAAGACTGAAAGGAACTAAAAACCTTTCAGTCTTTCTTCATATTCTATTGCTAATTGTCCTTTTATCAAATGCCAATCTT
>NZ_JAGIRL010000012.1 GCF_019012925.1 Fusobacterium sp. | reverse complement strand
TATTGTATTAGAAATTTGAAAAAATTTCGAGTACTTTATACCTTTTTTTATTTTAAAAATAAAAAAGCCAAAGAGATTAAAAAATCTCTTTAGCTAATTTTAAAACATATAGCTATTAAGTTTGCAACAGCCCCTTTTTATATGAGAGTTAATAATAGTATATTTACTTAGAAAGAATATTTAAAACTTCCTCTATATTTTTACTTCCAAAATAAACCTTATCTTCTACAACAAGGGCAGGAACACTCATAATGTCATATTTATTTTTAAACTCTTTAAAGTTAAAAACATCAATGACTTCAACTTGAATATTACTGTTTTCAATTGCTATTCTTTGAGCTGATTGAACAGTGTCTGGGCATTTAGTACAATTTAGTGAGATACCGATTTTAATATCAGTAGGAGTTTTAATATTGAATATCTTATTTAAAACCTCTTCTGATAGAGTTTGACCTGGACCAGCAACATTGTACATAGCTAGAATAAATGAATTTAATTCATGTCCACCAGGAATAGTAGAGTATTTAATTCCAGAGAAAGCACCTTCAGAATCTAAGATAGCTACAGTAGGTGTGTTTTTCAAAAATATTTTCTCTTCTAAAGCAGGATTTTCTCCTAAATTATATGAAGAAAACTTAATTTTTTCTGAAACAGAGGAGATCTCTTTAATTGAATTTTCTAAATCAATTGAAAATTGATCGTTATTTTTTATAACAACTAACTCTATTGATTTTTCAAATCTTTTAGCAATTTCTGAAAGTTGAGCTTTAAGATTTGAATCTAAAAATTCAGAAGTTTTTTCTTCTACAGTAGAGACTTTATCTGCCTCGCAAACCTCTTTTTCTACTCCTAATTTTTCTTTAATTTCAATTACATATTTTTCACTGTTAAAAGATGCTTCAGCACCATCTGAAACAGCAGTTACTAATTGTCTTAATTTTTTAGGTCTAATATCTCCAGCAGCAAAAACTCCAGGAACATTTGTCATAAGGTTTTCATCTGTTGGAATAAATCCAAAATTATCAATAGTTATATGATCTTTGAATAATTGACTTTGAGGAGCGTATCCAACAAAAATAAAGATACCAAAACTCTCTCCATTAGCAGCTTCAAATTCAGTAACTTCCTTAGTAACATTATTTATAAACTTAGCTTTTCTCAACTGAATATCACCAGTAGCTTCTAAAATTTCAGTGTTAAATCTAACTTCTATTTTAGGGTGTGCTAATACTTTTTCAGCTATTGATTTTGCACAAGTAAACTCTGGTTCTCTAGCTATAACTATAACTTTTCTAGCAAACTTAGTTAGAAATATAGCTTCTTCAGCAGCAGCAAATCCAGCACCAATAACAAAAACATCCATATCAGTAAAGAATTCACCATCACAAGTAGCACAGAAGGCTACTCCTCTTCCCTCATACTCCTTCTCTCCAGGGAATCCAAGCTTTCTTGGAGAAGCTCCAGTAGCTATAATTACAGAATAAGTTTGATAAGACCCATTCTTTGTTTTTATTGTTTTTATGTCACCAGATAAATCCATATCTACAACTTCATCTTGAGCAAAAGAAACACCGAAGTTAATAGCTTGTTGTTTTAATGTTTCTCCATATTTACTTCCACTTGTCTCAATAATACCTGGATAGTTAACAATCTCATTAGTAACTGTTATTTGACCTCCAGGAATATTTTTTTCTATAATTAGTGTGTCGAGCTTAGCTCTACCACTATATAGACCTGCTGTTAATCCAGCAGGTCCACCTCCAATGATAATAGTATCATATATTTTACTCATAATATCACTTCCAAATGATTAAAGTTTACCTACCAAATCGATAGATGGTTTTATAGTGTCACTACCAGGTTGCCATTTAGCTGGACAAACCTCTCCGTGCTCAGCCACAAATTTAGCAGCTTGTAATTTTCTTAATAACTCACTAGCTTCTCTACCAATTCCTAAATCATGTACCTCATAAGCTACAATCTTTCCTTCTGGATTGATAACAAAACTTCCTCTTAGTGCTAAACCTTCCTCTTCAATGAAAACTTCAAATTCCTTAGAAATTCTACCTGTAGGATCAGCAACCATAGGGAATTGAATTTTTTTAATTCTATCTGATGTGTCGTGCCAAGCTTTGTGAACAAAGTGAGTATCAGTAGAAACTGAGTATACCTCACAACCTTCAGCTTTAAATTTCTCATAATGCTCAGCTAAATCCTCTAATTCAGTAGGACATACAAAAGTAAAATCTGCAGGGTAGAAAACTACAACTGACCATTTTCCTAAAAGATTTTCATTTTTTATCTCAATAAACTCACCATTATGGTAAGCAGTTCCTCTAAATTCATTAACTTGTTTTCCAATTAAAGACATAATAATTACCTCCTATTTAATTTACGAATATTTTTATAATTTTATATTTTGATTATAAAACATAATTGGCAAAAAGTCAACTAAAATAATCAAGGATATAAAAAATATTCAATCTCTCTTTTTAAAAGCTTATATTTATGCTATAATTAAAAGATAGAGACTTTAAGATTGAAGGGAGAGAAAATGGACAAAGAGATAAAAAAGTATAGAAGATATGGTTTTATACTTTATATCATACTTCAAGTTATAAGAAAAACATTAAAAATTAAAATTATAAAAAATGATAAGATAGATGAAGTCAACGAGAGTTATATATTTGCTTTTTGGCATAATAAATTAGTAGCTTCAACACTATGTCTAGATTATATAGAAAAAAGAGCAGTTTTAGCAAGTCCATCGAAAGATGGAGAGCTAATCTCTGTACCACTTGAGAAATTAGGATTCCATATGGTAAGAGGTTCATCAGATAAGAATTCTACTTCAAGTTTAATTTCACTTATAAAATTAATGAAAAAAGGTTATTCAATAGGGACTCCAGTAGATGGACCTAAAGGACCTATATATGAAGTTAAACAAGGAATGGTATATTTGGCACAAAAAGGTAAAAAATACATTATTCCAACAGGAACAGCATATAAAAGTAAATGGGAGTTTAAAAAAGCTTGGGATAAATTTCAATTTCCAAAACCTTTTACAACTATGGTATATCTTATGGGAGAGCCCATTGAAGTTCCAGCAGATGCAAATATAGAGGAGTATTGTTTAAAAATAAAAGAGGAATTGAATAGGTTAGATAAAGAAGCAGAAAAATATATTTAATTATAGAAGATAGGAGAGGAGTAATATAGTGAGTAAAAATTTTTATGTAACAACACCAATATACTATGTAAATGGAGATCCACACGTAGGAAGTGCTTACACTACAATTGCTGCAGATGTAATAGCGAGATATAAAAGAACAATGGGTTATGATGCTTATTTTTTAACTGGAACAGATGAACATGGACAAAAAGTTGAGGAAACTGCAAAACTAAAAGGATATACACCTCAACAGTGGACTGATATAATGGCTCCAAGATTTAAAGAGATGTGGGCAAAATTAGGAATAGAGTATTCAGATTTCATAAGAACTACTGAACCTAGACATAAAGAGGCAGTAAAAAAGATATTAAAAAAAGTATATGAAAAAGGAGATATTTATAAAGGAGAGTATTCAGGAAAATATTGTGTTTCTTGTGAGACATTTGTACCTGAAAATCAAATTGTAAATGGAAACCATTGTCCAGATTGTGGGAAAGAGTTAAGAATAGTAAAAGAGGAATCATATTTCTTTAAGATGTCAAAATATCAAGATGCATTATTAGAGCATATTGAAAAACATCCAGATTTTATATTACCTCGTTCAAGAAAAAATGAAGTAGTGTCATTTATAAAACAGGGATTACAAGATCTATCAATTTCTAGAAATACATTTGAGTGGGGAATTCCTATTGAGTTTGCTCCAGGACACATAACATATGTGTGGTTTGATGCATTGACTAACTATTTGACAGCAGTAGGGTATGAGAACAATCCAGAGATGTTTGATAAATATTGGAATAATGCTGAAGTTATGCATTTATTAGGAAAGGATATAGTTAGATTCCATGCTATAATTTGGCCTTGTATGCTACTTTCAGCTGGAGAGAAATTACCAGATAAAGTAGTAGCTCATGGTTGGTGGACATCAGAGGGAGAAAAGATGTCAAAATCTAAAGGGAATGTAGTGGATCCAATTTCAGAAGTAGAAAAATATGGAGTAGATGCATTTAGATATTGTTTAATGAGAGAGGTACAATTTGGAAATGATGGAGATTATTCGACTAAATCAGTAGTTACAAGAATAAACTCTGATCTTGCAAATGATTTAGGAAATCTTTTAAATAGAACTCTAGGAATGTATAAAAAATACTTTGGTGGAGTAATTGTTTCTGGAAGCACAAGAGATATATATGATGATGAAATAGAAAATCTATGGAAGGAAGTTGTAAAAGAGGTAGATGAGCAGATGAATATTGCACAGTACTCAAAAGCTTTAGAGAGTATCTGGAAATTTATCTCAAGATTGAATAAATACATTGATGAGACAGCTCCTTGGGTTTTAGCAAAAGATGAGGCTAAGAGAGATAGACTTGCAGTTGTTATGAATCATTTGATAGATGGACTATACAAATCAGCTGTAATGGTATATCCATATATGCCTACATCAGCACAAAAAATATGGAATCAATTGGGAGAAGAGAGAGATATTCATACAGCAAAAGTTGAAGAGATAATGGGATGGAATCTATTGAAAGAGGGACATAAATTGGGAGAGGCAGAACCAATATTCCCAAGATTAGATCTAGAGGAGATAGAGGCACCTAAAAAAGACCCTATGCAAGTAAATGAAGATCTAGAGGTAGAAAATCCAATAGATATAACAGATTTTGATAAGGTGAATATTCAGGTTGTAGAGATTTTAGAAGCTGGAAAGGTAAAGGGAGCAGATAAACTTTTAAAATTTAAAGTAAGTGTAGGAGATCATGTAAGACAGATTTTATCAGGAATAGCTAAATATTATCCAGAACCTGAAAAATTAGTAGGAAAGAAAGTTTTAGCAGTTACAAACTTAAAACCTAGAAAGATGAGAGGAGAGATCTCTCAAGGAATGTTATTAAGTACAGAGGATAAAAATGGATTAAGATTAATCGAGATAAACTCTGATGTAGTTAATGGATCAAAAGCAAAATAGGGATAAAGGAGCAGATAGTATGAGAAAGGTAACTAAGGCAGTAATACCAGCAGCTGGATTGGGAACAAGAGTTTTGCCAGCAACAAAAGCACAACCAAAAGAGATGCTTGTTATTGTTGATAAACCATCTCTTCAATATATAGTAGAAGAATTAGTTGAGTCAGGAATAAAAGATATTATAATAGTGACAGGAAGAAATAAAAATTCTATTGAAGATCATTTTGATTTTTCATATGAATTGGAGAATACTCTTGAAAAAGATGGAAAAGATGCACTTTTGGAAAAAGTTGAGAAAATTTCATCAATGGCAAATATCTGTTATGTTAGACAAAACCACCCAAAAGGATTGGGACATGCTATTTTAAAAGCTAAACCTTTTGTAGGAGATGAACCTTTTGTAATAGCTCTTGGAGATGATATTGTGTACAATCCAAATACTCCAGTAGCAAAACAATTGATGGATACATATGAAAAGTATGGAGCTAGTATAGTAGGGTGTCAAGAGGTAAAGTCAGAAGATGTATCAAAGTATGGAATAGTAAAACCAACTAAGAATCTAGATGAAAAAACTGTTGAAATGGATGACTTTATAGAGAAACCTAGTATTGAAGAAGCTCCTTCAAAATTAGCTTGTTTGGGAAGATATTTGTTAACACCAAAAATATTTGAGTATCTGGAGAAGGAGAAGCCAGGAAAAGGTGGAGAGATACAGTTAACAGATGCAATTTTAGATATGTTAAAAGATGGAGAAAGAGTAATAGCTTATGAGTTTGAAGGAAAAAGATATGATATTGGAAATAAATTTGGACTTTTAAAAGCAAATATAGAGTTTGGATTAAGAAATGAAGAGACAAGAGAAGAGTTACTTGCATATTTAAAAAATGATCTAGAGCTAGATAGATAATATAAAACACCTTGGTAGTTACATAAGATAGCTATCAAGGTGTTTTTGCTATTTTATTTTCTTGTATAGGTAGAGAGGTCTACCAATATTGCCGTAATTGACAAAGCTACTTATATATTTTGTATCCACAAGATAATCTAAGTATTTTTTTATGGTAACATTACTAATCTCAGTTACTTCACAAATATCTTTTATCCCAAACTCCTCATAGGAAAATTTATCAATTATCTCTGTAACAGTTTCCAATGTCTTATGATTTAATCCTTTAGGAAGTACAGATCTAGGAGTTGATTTGATGTTTATCACTTGGATATTATCAATAGCCTCTTGTCTAATCTTGGATCTATTGAGTATTTCATCACGAGCAAATATCTTATCAACACTAATTTTCAAACGATCAAAGTCGAAAGGTTTTATTAGATAATCTATACATCCCAATGAAAAAGCTTTTTTAATTTCACTACTTCCATTGGCAGAGGTAATCATTATGACATCAGTTGAATATCCAAGAGTTCTGATTTTTTTCAAAATTTCTATGCCATTTTCATCACCTAAAAAAACATCTAAAATGATGAGATCAACAGTGTTTTCGTTTAAAAATTTTAAAGTTTCATATTCAGTATAAGTTCTACCGATAATATTTAAATTTGGAAAAGTAGAGAGATACTCTTCATTGATCATAGCAACCATAGCATCATCTTCAACAATTAGGACATTCTTCATATTTCACCTCAATTATAAAACTTTTATATAATTTATTTTGCTCTATCTTTATATTACCATTATAAAGCTTTGTTTTTTCTTGAATAAGATAGAGTCCCACACCTCTATTGTTTCCTTTGGTGGAGAAACCATAATCAAATATTTTATCAAGAGTATTCTCAGAGATCGGCTTTCCACTATCCTTTACCTCAATAGAGAAAGAGTTTTTATTTTGGAAAATTTTAACCTCTATAAATTTTTTTGCAACATTGTAATCGATAAAGGATTCAATAGAGTTTTCAATAAGATTACCAATGATAGTACTCAGGTCCTCGACAAAAAAGTTTTTAGCTTCAAAATCAAAATGTGATTCAGGATCAAAAATAAACTCTATCTTTCTCTCTTTACAGATAGCTTCTTTACCCAAGAGAATTGCTTTTAAAAATGGGTTTTTAATCTGATTATATTTTTTAAAATCATATTCATTTAACTCTTGAGCTTCTAAAATATATTTTTTAGCTAAATCTAGTTTGTTAATATTTATTAAACCTAAAATAACATGTAATCTATTTTTAAATTCATGTATATTAGCTCTGATACCTTCAACCAATTGATCAATACCTGAGATCTCTTTGATATAGGAATCCACATCATCACGAGTTTTTAAGAGTAAAATATTTCCAAAATACTTTTCATTATAACATATTGGAAGGATTTTTATATGATATATGTTATTATCAATTGCAATTTCCGTTCTAATAATGTTGTTTCCACCTAAAAATTTAATGGTGTGTTCCAATACTTTTTCAGGAGTGAGAGAGGAGAATTTTTTTAGAAACACCTCATTGACACTCACTATTTCATTGTTATCATCAAGAGCAATCAAACCGGACTCAAGATTATTTATAATCAGTTTTTCTTTAATATGTAGTTGACTGATCTCATCTGGTTCCAATCCAAAAAGTGATTTGTTGACACCACCAGCAAAAAATATTGAGAGTATAAAAGCAACAGAGAGTGCTAATAGAAATAGTGAGATAAAAATAGTGACAGTTGAGCTGTTCATTGTCTTTATTATGGAGTCATATTTTCCAACCATAACAAAACCGATAACATTTTTTTTATCAGCTGAAAGTATTGGCTCAAACCATCTTGTAGTAACTCCCATGGATCCCTTCATAGTGGAGTAATATCCATTTTTATCGAGAAGGGTTTCCCATCTTACTGGATTGATAAAATTCTTACCTATCTGATTTTTATCTAAGTGAGAGTATTTTTTGCCAGAGATATCAGCTACAACAATTATATCAATATCTCGAAATATAGATATATATTTATCCATTTTTTTATCAATATCTGAAGTTAGCTCTTTATTTTCAATAAAAGTAACAATATTATTATCAGTGGCAATAAGTTTAGCCATTTCATAGAGATTGTTTTTAATATTTTTGTTATTAGTATTGAGTTTTGTATTGATAAAAATACCGTAGGATATAACAAGTGTAAAAAAGTTAATAAGTGTTACATATAGAATTAGTTTAGTTTTAAAGTTTAATTTGTTCATAATAGTAATATTAACACGTTTTTAAAATAAATACTATACCAAAAAATGATAAATTAATGACCTTTAAACGAAAAAAAAGTTATCTATACGAACGAACAAAAAAATATTTTTACTTAAAAAACTTAAAAAAAGATTTATAAAATTAAAAAAATTGAACTTGTAATTTAAATAGTGTATTCTATTATTAAGAACAAAATAATTGGAGGAAATTATGAATTTTAGTGAGATTTTAAGCGGAATTTTAAAAAACAACAGTATCGTAGGAGCGATATCATCATCAGTTTTAATTATTTTATTTGGATTTTATCTTAGAAGAAAAGAGATTTTTAAAGATAGCACTGCTAAGATATTAACAGATGTTATATTATCAGCTTCATTACCAGCATTAGCTTTTAATGCATTTATGCAGGATATCAATAAAGAGAGCTTAATGCAGGGAATAAACCTATTAATTTGGGGATTTGCAATCTATATAATCTTAATATTTGCTACTAAACTATTATATATAAAATATGACGGAGATAAAAAAGTAGTTTTAGAAGTATTGACAACATTTGGATCGACAACTTTTTTTGGTATTCCTATCATAGCTGCTGTTTATGGAAAAACAGGAGTAATGTATGCATCAATATTTAATATAGCTTATAGAGTTTTCCTATACTCATATGCTTACATAAAGATGTCAGGAATAAAAGCTAACAAAAGTAATATTAAGCAGATGTTTTTAAACTCAATTGTGTTAGCAACATTTATAGGAATGTTCATATGGATATTCCAAGATTCTTTACCACAAGTTATGATTGGTGAAAAAACATATGCTTTCTTAAGAATAGATAAAACAGCATTTTGGTTATTTAAACCAATGACTTATTTAGCAGCTTTAGCTTCTCCATTAGCTTGGCTTGCAATAGGAGCTAAGTTAGCAGATATCTCATTAGCTCAAGCAATTTCATCAAAAGATTCATGGATATACAGTTTCTTCAAAGTTTTAATAGTTCCATTTATTAACTTAGCTGCATTATATATCCTAACAGTTACAAAAATTTTACCAATTTCATTTGTTGGGTTAGCTTCTGTAATTATAATGATGGCAACTCCAACTGCTACAGTAGCAGCAGCATATGCAATAAAATTTGATAAAGAATCAGTATTGACATCTAACTGTTCACTACTTTCAACAATATTTAGTGTAATCTGTATGCCACTTTGGATAGTAGTATTAGAAATAATCAAATCTTTAAATATATTTATGTAAGTATGTAAGGAGGAAAAATGAAATTAATCTGTTACGGTGTTAGAAAAGTAGAGAAGAGTTATTTTGAAAAATTAAATAAATTTGGATATGAGTTAACTTTAGTTGAAGAGTTAATGAATGATACAAATGTTGAGTTAATTGAAGGACACGAAGCTGTAATGTTAAGAGCGAACTGTCCAGCAAATAGAAAAAATTTAGAGAAAATGAAAAATTTTGGTGTGAAATACCTATTAACTAGAACAGTTGGTTATAATCATATAGATTTAGATGCAGCTTATGAGATGGGATTTAAAATGGCTAGAGTACCAAGATACTCTCCAAATGCTATAGCTGAATTAGCAATAACTTTTGCTATGAATTTAGTAAGAAAAGGAAGCTATATGATAGATAGAACAAGAGATAAGAACTTTGTTGTAGATGAGTATATGTTTAGTCCAGAGATTAGAAATTTAACAGTTGGAGTAATAGGAACAGGAAAAATAGGTTATACAGCAGCTAAATTATTCCATGGTCTAGGAGCAAAGGTAATAGCTTATGATCTATACCCTAATGAAGAGGCAAAATCAATATTAGAATATGTAAGTTTAGATGAGTTAAATAGAACTGCAGATATAATAACATTACACTGTCCATACATAAAGGGAGAGAATGATAACTTAATTGGAGGAGAGTTCATCTCTAATTTAAAAGATGGTGCTATTATAATCAATACAGCCAGAGGAGAGCTTCAAAATGTTGAAGATATAATAAAAGGATTGGAAAATGGAAAAATAGGTGGATTTGCCACTGATGTATTTTCAAATGAAAAAGAGTTTTTCTTTAAAGATATGACAGGAAAAGCGATAGATGAAAAGGTAGAAAAACTACTATCTCTATATCCAAAAGTTTTAGTAACTCCACATATAGGTTCATACACAGATGAAGCATTAACTAATATGATTGAAATATCATATGAAAATTTACAAGAGTATTTAGAAACTGGAGATTGTGCAAATAAATTATAAAATATGAATAAAACCTTTCTTAATGTAGTATAATATTAAGAGAGGTTTTTTTAATAGGAGGTAGAGATGAAAGTTTTGTTTATAGGAAATAGCCACACTTTTTTTAATGATTTACCATATTTATTTAAACAGATATGCAGTGAGAATAATATTGATGTAGATGTAACAATGTTAGCCAGAGGTTATAAAGGACTGGATTATCACTCTAAAGAACCAGAAACAAGATTTAATATTTTATATGGAAATTATGATATTATTGTTTTACAACATCTACAGAGTGGATTTGATAAAGATATTTTGTATACCTCAGTAAAAAAGATAAAAGAGTTCATAAATATGTCAGGAGCTAAACCATTTTTATATATGACTTGGACGTTAAAAAATGAGAGAGATAAGCAGATAGAGTTAAGTGAAGGATATAGAGAGGTAGGGGAAAAACTTGGAATAGATGTAGCTAATGTAGGTGAAGTTTGGTGGAGATATTTTGATAAATATCCAGAAGAGGAGTTATATTATCAAGATGATAAGCATGCTTCTAAATTGGGATCAACTTTAGCTGCCTATGTAATTTATAATACTATATTTAATAAAAAGGCAAGTGGGGGAGAGTTGAGTAAAAAAGTAAATGAATTGATCTGATAAGTAAAAAAGGATTAACTTCTGATTTTTAGAAGTTAATCCTTAACTTATAATTTAATAATGTCTATAAAACTATAACTCCATGCCCTTTTTAATCTTTGATATAATCTCCTCGTCAAAGATTTTATTTGCAAGAGCAAGTGCGAAATCAAGAGCTAAACCAGCACCCATACCAGTGATTAAGTTAGAATCAATCTGAGTATTTTCTTTAGTACAGATATAACCCTCCATCTCTTCAACAACAGAAGAGTGACAAGTAACTCTCTTTCCTTTGAAAATTCCGTTCTTAGCAAGAACAGTTGGTCCACCACAGATAGCTCCAATAAATTTGTTATTTTCTTGATAGAATTTTACAATCTTTCCAACTTCTGCAGAATTACCTAAATTAACATATCCAGGGTAACCTCCAGGTAGGATAAGCATATCTCCATCAAGTATCTCATTTTCAAATATAGTAGTATCACTTATAACAGTTACCTTTTGAGCTGAGACTACTTCTTTAGAATTAGAAATAGAGACAGTAACAACGTCTGCTCCTCCTCTTCTCAAAACGTCAACAGGTGTCATAGCTTCAATAAGTTCAAATCCATCCGCCAAAAGAACATAAACTTTTTTAGACATAATATATAAGCCTCCTAATTATTTTCAACAATAAGTTTACCTTGATTAATTAAAGCAAGAACATATTGGTGAGCATCAACAACAGCATTACAGTAAGCTGATTTTGTCTCTCCTTCAAAGAAAGCGTTAAGTAAAACTTGTTGCTGTTCTTCAATGTTTACTTTTAGTTCCTCAACAGTAATAAGACCTTTTTTATACTCATCAACAAGGGCCTCAAATACAGTATCAAATGTAGAATCATAAAGATTTTCTTCCCATGTTTCAAAAATTGACATATTTATTCACCTCATAAAATTTAATTTCTAGTATGCAAATATCTTAACATTTTTTAGTAAAATTGTCAACTTTTATCAAAGGTCATATTTTTAAAAAATTAAGTCAAAGAAAATAGAGAAATCATAGTAGGGACAAGTATTGGGACAACGATTGTTATAACCAATCCCGAGTAAAAAGCTATGATTGAAACATCTGGTGGATTACTTTTATTGATTACAGGTAAGACAGAGTCCATTGCAGTGGCTCCAGCTGTTGCTACAGATTCATATGATCCTATTTTTTTTGCAATAATAGGTATCAATAAAATAGAACACAGCTCTCTAAAAACGTTTGAAAGAAAGGCAACTCCTCCCAAATGTGCATCAATTTTGGAAAGTTCAATAGCTGAAAATGAATACCAACCCATACCAGAGGAGATAGCAACACTCTCTCCAAGAGATAGTTCTATAAAATATGAAGCAATAGCACCACCAATAAGAGAACCTATTATGGTAATAAAAGGTAAAAATAGTATTTTTTTACTTATATTTTGTAGATGTTTAAAAACCTCATCATTATTTCCAATATCAATTCCTACAAAGAATAGTAAAAGACATAAACCGAAACTAATTAAAAAATCAACATTTTCTAAAATATAAGTGTTTTTAAAAAATAGTCCACCAATAACACCAATTATAACAGAAAGAATAATACCTAACATTATCCTCTACCTCCTCTATATATAATAAAGACAATCAAGATACTGAATATAATAGCAAAAGCAGTAATAATAATAGCTTGAATTCCTAACTGAGATAAATTATTTATAATATCATCATTGGCACCAATCTTGTATCCCATAAATCCAAGTAAAAAGAATAGAGATCCCGTTTGAAAATGTGAAACCTTACTTTTTAAATTTTCAGGGATTATCTTTTTTTTAGCAATGAAAAAACCGATTAAAATAATGATAACATACAAAATAATAGTTTGCATACTCTTTCCCCTCCTATGCTTTTATTAAATTATTTAGAAAAAATAAATTTAGTTTTTTGTATATATGGTTTTTCAGGTGTAGTTATAATAGCCTTATCTGGTAAAAAATTAAGAGCATCAGCATAGTTTTGTGTTTCAAAACAGATTCCCATATGTTTTTTACAGATAGTGTCACTATTTAAATTTCCAACCTCATACAGATAGTTTCCTGAATAGATTACAACAGCAGGTTGGTCAGTCACTACTTCCAAACTTCTTCCAGAGATTTTATCTTCTAAAAAGATAGCTTTAGTTTTTTCGTGGTCAAGTATAAATGGATGATCTAAACCTGAATTTACAATTTTTATCTGTTCGTCATTAGAGTTTAGTGCTGAAGATAAAAGAACAGGCTCTCTAAAGTCAAAGGCAGTGTGTTCTACATTTTTTATTTCAACAGGTAGAGTCTCTTCATTAACAGCTATAAATTGGTTACAGTCTAGTTGAAGATACTCATCACTAATATCTCTTTTAAAATCTCCACTTAGATTGAAGTAAGTGTGATTAGTAAGATTTAAGTATGTTGGTCTATCAGAAGTACCATGATACTCAATTATCAGTTGGTTATCCTTAAGAATATAGTTAACTTCAATTTTTACATTACCAGGAAATCCTTCTTCTAGATGAGGACTTTCTAAAGATAGTTTAAGTCCTAAAAAATTTTCTAAAATCTCTACATTCCATATTTTATGACCAAAATTATCTATTCCACCATGAAGATTATTGTTACCAGAGTTTTTATTTAAATTAAAAATTTCTCCATTTAATTTAAGAGTAGCGTTTCCAATTCTACCAGCATTTCTACCGATTAAAGAACCGAAATAAGGAGATCTTTTTTCATAATCTTCTATTGAAGGAAGGTTTAGAACAACATTTTCCATGATACCATTTTTATCAGGAACAGTTATTTTTCTAATAACTCCCCCATAATTTAAAATTTCCACTTCCATAAATTCATTTTTTAGGGTATACATAAAAACCTCTTCATTATTTCTAGTAGTTCCCCAATTTCTAACTTTTATTTCCATAATCTCACCTCATTTACTATTTTAGCATATAAAGCTAAAAAAAGTAATAAGTTAAAATAATTAGTAGAAAAAAATGGAGATAAGTTGTAAAATCTAAAGAAAGAAGTAGAGGAGGAAGTTATGTATCCGTTAAAATTTAAGAAGACATTAGTAAAAAAAGTTTGGGGTGGAAGAAAATTTAATACCATTTTAAATATGACTTTACCAGATGATAATCTTTATGGAGAATCTTGGGAAGTAAGCTCACATAAGGGTGGTTTATCTTATATAGAGAATGGTGAGTATGCTGGAAAAACTTTGATAGAAGTTATTGAGAGTAAAAAAGCTGAGATCCTAGGAAGAGAGATTTGTGAAAAATTTAAAGGGGAGTTTCCTCTATTGATAAAATATTTAGATATAAATGATAGATTATCAGTACAAGTTCATCCAAGTGATGAGTATGCTTTAAGAGTAGAGGGTGAGTTTGGAAAGAGTGAATGTTGGTATGTAATGGAAGCTAGTGAAGATGCTACACTTATTTTAGGGATAAAAGATGGAGTTACTAAGCAACAATTTAAAGAAAAAGTGGATAAAAAAGATTTTGATAACTTATTTAATACAGTAAAAGTGAAAAAGGGAGATTTTATAAATTTATTGCCAGGAGTAGTTCATGCAACACTAGAGGGATCGATTTTAATTTGTGAAGTTCAACAAAATTCTGATACAACATATAGAATTTATGATTTTGATAGATTAGTTGATGGAAAATTTAGAGAATTACACATAGATAAAGCTTTAGATGTTATAGATTTTGATAAAAAAGTAGGGATAACAAGTTCAGCAAATAGACAAAAAATAAGATTGGTTGGAGCTGAAAAAGAGGAGCTAGTTAGAGGAAAGTATTTTAATGTAGATAAATACATTGTAGATGGAATTTTTGAAGATGAAACTAATGAGAATTTTAAGATACTTTCTATTTTAGATGGTAGTGGAGAGATTCTATGTAATGATATATCATACTCAATAAATAAAGGAGATACATATTTAATACCAGCTGGATTAAAAACTCAAATTGTTGGAAAAGTTGAAATTTTAAAATCATATTTATAGAGAAAAAATCACCATTCAATGTTGCTATTGAGTGGTGATAAATTATTTTTTGACAAAATTAATAAAAAATTATAAAAAAGTATTGACGTATTATTAAATGTGTGATAGTATATATCTTGTCCGCGAGAAAGCGAGACAAAATAATGTTAAGGACATTAGCAACAGAATAGAGAAAGACAATAAATGCAAACACAACAATAAATTGGTGTAAATTATCAGTAAATTTTACTGAGTTAAATAGATTGAACG
>NZ_JAGIRL010000014.1 GCF_019012925.1 Fusobacterium sp. | reverse complement strand
TCCTCATATGCTTTAAGTCTATCATTTAGCATAAGATTATAGACAAGACGAACACAACCAAAAGTTTTACTAAAAAATATCTTTTGTTCTTCGCTTGGATAAATTCTAAATTTATATGCTTTTAGCTGTTTCATTAGTCTATCTCCTTCAAAATTATTTATTCTTTTGTCCTTGTTCCTCTGCTTTCACTCCTATTTTTATATATCTACTGATTATGTTATATCACTTTATCTTCTAAAAAGCAATAGAGCAATTCATAGCACCACCTATAGAGGTGGGCGACTTCTTGCTCGTTAAGTTAAATTGAAATACCCATCTTCTGTAAGCTCATCTTTTTCCTCTCTGCTCAGAGATTTTTCTATTAGATAGGTAACTAGAGAACAAAGCTCTACTCCTAATATAGCTAATAGTTTCTTATTAAATCTATAAGTATCTCCACCATTTAATATATAAAAAAGATTGTCATATTTTATCATAGTATCACCCCATTTTATATATTATAGCATATTATTAAGCTAAAATATATAAAAAAAGAAACTATCAAGATCTGATAGTTTCTCAAATTTTAATGATTATAGTGTCATTCCACCAGTTACTTCTATAACTTGACCAGTTATATATGAAGATTCATCACTTGCTAAGAAAAGAGCTGCATTAGCTATATCATCAACACTTCCTAATCTACCTAATGGAGTTCTCTCTAACATTTTAGCCACTACATCTTCAGGTAGGGCATCTGTCATAGCACTTGAAATAAATCCAGGAGCTATACAGTTAGCTCTCACTTGAGCTCCCTTTCTAGTTAACTCTTTTGCCCAAGATTTACTCATAGATATTACTCCACCCTTAGTAGCAGCATAGTTAGTTTGACAAGCGTTTCCATAAACACCTACAACAGAAGATAGAGTAATTATAGAACCAGCTTTATTTTTTGTCATTACAGGTGCTACTGCTTGAGTCATATTGAACACACCTTTTAGGTTAACATCAATAACAGCATCCCATTGGTCCTCAGACATTCTTATTAAGAAGTTATCTTTAGTAATTCCAGCATTGTTAACAAGAATATCAATCTTACCATATTCAGCTACGATTTTTTTAACAAAATCCTTTATAGAATCTCTATCTGTAACATTTAAAATTTCGTGTCTAACATTTTCTTGAGCATATTCAGCAGGGCCCATATCACAAGAGATTACCATTAAAGCTCCCTCTCCTGCAAATTTTTCAACTATTGCTCTTCCTATACCTCTAGCACTACCAGTAACTAGAGCAACTTTACCTTTTAGTCTATCCACTATAAGTCCTCCTTGATTTTCTTCTCATCTTATCTTACATATGTAATTTAAAAAATTACTTTACTAATTATAACATATTAGAGTTGAATTTGGCAATTTTTTTATGAAGTTTATTATAAATAATATGAAAAATTATTTAACAATATGTGAATGAATCCCTGTAAATTTATCTTTATGTGAATGATCTAAGCCCACTCCATCAATATGGTAGTGGCTTGTCATATAAGAGATCTGTATTTTACCATTTACGGGATTTTTTCCAATATAAGAATCAATACCAAAAATAGTTTTTAAATTACTTTTGGTTAGAATATCTTCAGGAATACCTTCATCTACTACTTTACCATCTTTCATCACAAAGATATAATCACAAAAAATAGCTGCCAAATTGAGATCATGTAAGGCAGAGATAACTGTTATATCCAGATGTTTTATCATATGTAGAAGTTGTAATTGAAAGCCTATATCCAAGTGGTTGGTAGGTTCATCCAGTATTAAAATAGGTGTGTTTTGTGCCAAGGCCCTAGCTATTAATACCCTT
Organism: Fusobacterium sp.; assembly: GCF_019012925.1. Lineage (GTDB taxonomy): Bacteria > Fusobacteriota > Fusobacteriia > Fusobacteriales > Fusobacteriaceae > Fusobacterium_A. The sequence continues at coordinate 24,914 of NZ_JAGIRL010000014.1, read as the reverse complement.
TGTTTCTCTCCACCACTGAGATCTTTAAAATATCTTCCAATATGTTTTTTCATCCCTGTTCTTTCTAACATTTTAATTGCAATATCCCTATCCTCTTGTGAATAGGATTCAAAGATATTTTTATATGGATACCTACCCATTTCCACTATCTGTTCTATTGTAAAATCAAATTGACTACTATCTTCTTGGGCTAGAACTGCTATTTTTTTAGCTCGATCTCTCTTACTAATTTTTTTTATATCTTGCCCTTCGATCAAAATGCTACCTGAACTGGGGGAAAGAACACCATAGATATTTTTTAATAGAGTTGATTTCCCAGCACCATTGGGACCTATTATTCCTATAAATTTTTTATTTGGAAATTTTAGAGTAAGATTATCTAAGATCAGTTTTCCCTTTGTTTTATAAGATAAATTTTTTATTTCTAGCACTATTTTTCACCACCAAAAGAGTATCTATTTTTCCCTATCATAAATAGAAAAAATGGACCTCCAATTATAGAGGTAATTATTCCTATAGGAATATCTCTAGGAGGAAACATAGTCCGAGCAATTGTATCACAGATTATTAAAAATATTCCTCCTGTTAAAAATGAACATAGTAAAAGTCTTTTATGACTACTTCCACAAAAATATCTACAAATATGTGGAACTATAAGTCCTATAAACCCAATTGAACCTGTCATAGCTACCAATATTGAGATAAGGAGAGTAGAGCTTAAAATTATAATAGTTTTTATTTTTCCAACTTCCATTCCCATCATCTTAGCTGTATTATCTCCCAACAATAGAATATCAAGGGATTTTGCAAGAAGTATGGAGATTAAAAGTATGGACATCAAAGCTATAAAAGGGATAGATATCTCTCCCCAACGAGCTCTTCCCAAGCTACCCATACTCCAAAACACAGCAGATCTAACTTGATTAGAGTTTTTAGCAGAGTAAACTAAAATATTTGTTATGGAAGAGAATATGGTTGAAACAGCCAAACCAGTTAAAATTAATCTAACAGTTGAGATATTTTTTCCATATTGAGTACCTATAATAAAAACTAGAATACCACAGAGTAGAGCTCCAGTAAAAGCTCCACTGGTAATACTAAGAAATCCCATACTACTACCACCTAAAATGATAACAGCTACAGCCCCAGAGGAAGCTCCAGATGAGATACCTAAAATATAGGGATCAGCAATTGGATTTTTTGTAATACACTGCATAAGTACACCACAAATAGCAAGACCTGAACCACTGATAGCAGAGAGTAAAACTCTAGGAACTCTTATCTCCCAAATTATAGACTCAATATTCTTTTTCCAATCTACAGCAAAAATTTCAGAGTTAAAAATTTTATTTATTAAGAAGTGGTAGACTGTTTCTACTGGAATGTAGCTACTTCCAAATGAGATACCTAAGATTATACTAAAAATAAGTAGGCAACTTAGTGTAATTAATATAAATAAATAACTACTCTTCTTTTTTAACATTACTTCTCATTTCCATAAAACATATGATATAGCTTTTCTACACTCTTAGAATTTCTTATACCTGGAGCAAGATCAATTAGACCTATCTTATATATTCTATCATTTTTAATAGCATCTATATCTTTTAATCCAGGGTGATTTTTTAAGAATTTGATCTTTTCATCTCCAGTTATACCAGAATAATACTCTGTTACCACTATTATTTCAGGATTTTTTTCAGCAATACTTTCAAAAGATACTGTTGTATAATCTTGTCCTAAATCTTTAAATATATTATCTCCACCAGCTAGAGAGATAAGATCATTAGGAAGTCCTGAACCACCTACAAAGGCTTCACCCTCTCCAGAGTCATAGATTAATACTCTAGGCTTACTTTTTATATTTTTTGTTTTTTCTGTTATTGTTGCTACCTCTTTTTTCATCTTATCTACAATAGATTTAGCTCTTTCAGGCACTTCAAATATATTTCCAAGTAGGATGAAATCAGAGTAAACACTTTCAATAGTAGCATCAGGAGCTAAACCACTAGAAATAAATGGGACTATTCCTCTCTCTTCTAATTCATCTAATGAACCAGTAGCTTCTTCAGTAATTGATTGCTCCCAACCTGTTACAAAGTCTGGATCAGTGGCAATAAAAGACTCTTTTGAAATAGAGTGCCCCTCTCCCATTTGAAGTTCAGGAATTTTGTTATAAGCCTCTCTATATTCAGGAAGTATCTCCTCATTCAGAAGAGCTGTTCCAATCATTCTATCTTCTAAACCTAGAGCTAAAAGTGTTTCTGTCATAAATTGTGCTAGGGTTACAGCTCTTTTAGGAGCTTTAGTAACTGTGATCTCTTTTTTATAGACACCATCATCAAATATATAGTTTACGTTATTATATGCAAAGCTTGAAATTGATATTAAAAATCCTAAAAATATCTTTTTTAAATTCATCTATTCTCCTTTATTATCTCCTATTCAATACTGTATAAGTTCTAATATTTTCTTAAATCTAAACTTTCTAGTTGAAAAAATTCATCTCTTATAAAATTATGGATAGTTCCAATGACTTTTTGAATGTCTTGAGTAAGATTTCCAAGAATTCTGACAACAAATCCATTTTTTTCAAGAAGAGATATTCCAAATTTAACATCTAAATTCAAATTTTTGGTCAATTCTTTTATCTTTTTAACCAACTCTTTATCAACCTTACTACTTATTACAAGCATTGTTCCAAAGTTTTTATATCCTTCTAAAACACCAAAACTCTGAACATCATAGTTTTGAGGAACTATTTTTAAATTATCTAAATAGATAGGTTCACCCTGTAAGTAGATGTCAGTTTTCATTTTAGCACTTGTGTATTGAAAAAGTTTACCATCTGGAGACCAACCAGCAGTAATACCATCAGAGTATATAAGTGTACTATTTTCCTCTAAAAAAATCTCTGTTTTTTGTTCATAGATAGCATCTTTGTATAAGATTACACTATCGTTGATAAATTCTAAATTACTATTCTCTTCAAGTTCAATTTTGGTATACTGTTTAGAAGGAATATCATTCTCACTCTTATATACTTTATTAGGAGCTTGTGTAGTGAGGATAGTATGACTATCTTTCAAGAGTTTGATCTGATTCTCATAGTATTCTCCTTCAATATATCCACCACCTAATTGTATTAAGTAGTAGCAAGGTATCTCATCACTATCTAAATATATAGCTGGAGATACTTTTGCAGCTCCTACAGTATAGCTTTTACTAGCCCCTGTTCTTCTAGGAAATCTTTTTAAAATGAGTTCGGTATAACCAGCAAGATTATTTTGTCTTAAATCATCTACTGTGATTTTTTCTCTCATCTTATTTTAACCCCTCTAAAAGACAGTTAGATTTTATCCATTGAATAACACTGTTAACACCTTCATCAGTTTTTAAGTTTGTAAAGATAAAATCCTTTTCTTTTCTAAATACTTTTGTATCCTCTCTCATTACATCAAGATTAGCTCCCACATATGGTGCTAAATCTATTTTATTTATAATGAACATATCACTTTTTATCATTCCTTGACCAGCTTTTCTAGGGATTTTTTCCCCTTGTGCCACGTCAATGATATAGATTGAAAAATCAACTAGATCAGGACTAAAAGTAGCAGCTAGGTTATCTCCACCACTTTCTAAAAATATTATATCTAAATCGTCAAATCTACTTTTTAATTCATCTATTGCTGCAAAGTTCATAGAAGCGTCCTCTCTTATAGCTGTATGAGGACAACCACCTGTCTCTACTCCGATTATTCTATCCTCAGGTAAAACAGAGTTTTTTACCATAAACATTGCGTCTTCTTTTGTATATATATCGTTTGTAATAACAGCAATCTTATAATCTTTTGCCATTACTCTAGTAACTCTTTCAATAAGAAGTGTTTTTCCTGAACCGACTGGTCCACCAACACCTATTATAACTGGTTCCATTCTATCTCCCTTCTATTCATTAAGACATAAAAAGTCTAAATATTAAACCTTCGTGATTTATTTGTGAAATTTCTAATCCTGGTACTGTTAGTCCAAAATCATCAAAGTCTAATTTTTTTATTTTTTCTACTAAATTTTCAAAAATCTCAAAAAATTCTTTCATTATTAAAAGTCCATCTTTTTGTCCCAACGGAATTGCTCTCACTCCATTTTGGATTAAAGTTGAAACTGTACTATACATATAGTATGTTAAAGCTTCCTCCATAGAGATCTCTAGATTATACATTAAAATAGCTGTAGCTATGCTAGGACTACCAAATGACAATTTCCCTTTGATTCTCTTTTCATACTCCCTCAATAAAGGAATATCATATAGTTCTAAATAAGTTTTTATCATTCTTTGACCAACAAGTTTAGCTCCATCTCTACTCTCTTTTGCACTATTTTGAACTGTTAGCATTCTATCTAATTGCCAAATCTGATCAAGTTGATTATCCTTTAAATACTCATATACAAGTCTGATAGCAAATCCATCAGAATAGATAAATTGATGTTCTAAATATGAGTTTAACCAAAGTTTAAGAGTTTGACTATCACATATCTGTCCATCTCTCAGATAGGTTTCCATTCCAAAAGAGTGATTAAAAGAACCAACAGGGAAATTTGAATCACAAATTTGTAAGATGCTTAAAAATCTCATATTAGTGGCTGTGGTCAACATGTCTAAATGCCTGCTTTAACTTCATATTTTTTCTTTCAAATTGAACTTTTATATCCATTAAGAATTTTTCTACTAAATAATCATATTGGATTATAATTTTTCCATCTTCTATCTGTACAGGTAGATGTTTATTTCCAAGATTATGAGCAACCTCTCCCATCTCATTTATATCTCTGGGAGTTATTACAAGTACATCATCTTCTTTTACAGAGATGATTACCATATTGTGTCCATCATTAAAAAGAATATCCCCATCTCTCATTTCACTCCCTTTAGGAAGTGAGATACCATACTCATTTCCATGATCAGACGTAACTCTTAAAACTCTCTTTAAAAGCTCATCACTCTCTAGATATATTCTCTCTATATGTATGTGATGCTCATCATGGTGGTGATGTTCACACTCATCATGGTGCATATCCAAATCTTTAATATTTCCTAAAATTTTATCTAATATCATCTGTTCTCCTTTATATAAAAACTAGAATAAGAAATATTTTTGTGCCATTGGTAACTCTTTTAATGGTTCACAAGTAATAAGTTCTCCATTAACTCTTACATCATAAGTTTGTGGATCAACAGTTATATCTGGAGTTACATTATTCAATTTCATATCCTTCTTAGTTAGAGTTCTGTGTCCTCTAACTGGTAAAACTATCTTATTTAATCCTAACTTCTCTTTTATTCTATCTTCAAAAGCATAAGTTGAAACGAAAGTGATAGATGTAGATGCAGTAGCTTTTCCATAAGCTCCGAATTGAGCTCTCATCATCATTGGTTCAGGAGTTGGAATTGTAGCATTAGCATCTCCAACTACAGCTTGAGCAACCATTCCACACTTAACAACCATCTTAGGTTTTACTCCAAAGAATGCAGGTTCCCATATAACTAAATCAGCAAATTTACCAACTTCTATCGATCCAACATACTCAGAAATACCATGTGCTAAAGCAGGATTAATAGTGTATTTAGCTATATATCTCTTGGCTCTGTTGTTATCAGAGTACTCCTCATCTCCCTCTAATACTCCTCTTTGTAATTTCATTTTGTGAGCTGTCTGCCAAGTTCTCATTACAACTTCACCGATTCTTCCCATAGCTAAAGCATCTGAACTCATTATACTCAAAGCTCCAATATCTTGTAAAATATCCTCAGCTGCTATAGTTTGTTCTCTTATTCTTGAGTCAGCAAAAGCTAGATCTTCAGGCACTTTTGGATCTAAGTGATGACAAACCATAAGCATATCTAAGTGTTCAGCAATAGTATTTACAGTAAATGGTTTTGTAGGGTTAGTTGATGCAGGTAAAACATTGTTAAATGATGCCATTCTCACAATGTCAGGAGCGTGACCTCCACCAGCTCCCTCTGTATGGAAAGTATGAATAACTCTATCTTTAATAGCATCTATTGTATCCTCTACAAATCCGAATTCATTAAGTGTGTCAGAGTGAAGAGCTACCTGTACATCATATTTATCAGCACATTTTAATGCATTATCTATAGCAGATCTTGTTGCTCCCCAATCTTCATGTACTTTTAATCCAATAGCTCCAGCTTCTATTTGCTCCTCATTTGGTCCCTCTACAGCTCCACTTCCCTTTCCAAAAAATCCAAAGTTGATAGGGAAACCTTCAGCTGACTCAAGCATTCTATGAATATGCCAAGCTCCAGGAGTAGTAGTTACAGCTTTTGTTCCTTCAGCAGGTCCTGTTCCACCACCTATTAGAGTAGTAAGTCCTCCACTCAAAGCTGTTTCTACTATTTCAGGAGTGATGTAGTGAACGTGAGTATCAATTCCTCCAGCTGTTACTATTGTACCCTCTCCTGCAATAACTTCTGTACTAGCTGATACGATAAAATCTACATTATCCATCATATCAGGGTTTCCACCTTTTCCAATGAACTTAATTTTTCCATCTTTTATCCCAATATCAGCTTTATAAATTCCTGTGTAGTCAAGGATAACTGCATTTGTAATTATTGTATCAACAACTTTTTCATTATCTCTTTTTTCTACTGGATTAAGTCCCATTCCAGCTCTTAAAGATTTTCCACCACCGAATTTACACTCATCACCATAAGTTGTAAAATCTTTCTCTATTCTTATAAACAACTCTGTATCTGCAAGTCTTATACTATCACCAGTAGTTGGACCATACATAGAAGCGTATTGCTTTCTTCCAATTTCAAAACTCATTATTTCCTCCTAATCTAAAGTTCCGTTGATTTTATCATTTAATCCGTAAACTTTTCTATTTCCACCAATATCAATAAGGTTTACCTCTTTTTCATCTCCAGGTTCAAATCTTACTGCTGTACCAGCGGCAATATCCAATCTTTTACCATAAGCTTTAGCTCTATCAAATTCAAGAATAGGATTTACTTCATAAAAATGAAAGTGAGATCCTATTTGGATAGCTCTGTCTCCTCTATTTGTTACTCTTAGAGTAATAGCTTCTTTTGAAGCATTACATACAATCTTATCTTTTTTTAAAATATACTCTCCCGGTCTCATTATTTCCCCCTATTCAATTGGATCTTTTACACTGACAAGTTTTGTTCCATCAGGAAAAGTTGCCTCTACTTGAACTGTTTCTATCATTTCAGGAACTCCCTCCATTACATCATCTCTTGTAAGGATGGTTCTACCAAAACTCATAAGTTCCTCAACACTCTTTCCCTCTCTAGCTCCTTCCATAAGCTCATCTGTTATTAGAGCAATAGCTTCTGGATAGTTCAATTTCAATCCCTTATTTTTTCTTCTTCTAGCTACCTCAGCAGCAACTACGATTAAAAGTTTTTCTTTCTCTCTAAGAGTTAATTTCACTGTTTTGCCTCCATTAATTAATTTAACTGTAACATATTACATTATAATATAAAATATGTTTATTGTATATATAGAATTATAAATTATTTTCATTTTTTAAGCAACGATAAAATTCTTGAAGATATTTAAAAATTATAGTAGAATATACTCAGATTTATCTAGGAGGCAACTTATGCAATATTTAGTTATAGTTTTATCTTTTTTTATCATTGGTTGTAGCAATATAAATGCTAAAATAACACATGAAATAACGCATCATAAAAATGGGAGAATAGAAAACGATATCACTCTTGTTAATGGGGTAAGAGATGGAAAGGTTTTTAGTTATTTTGAGGATGGAACTCTCTCTGTAAAAGGATATTTTAAAAATGGAGAGAGAGATAGGGAATGGTATTTTTATGATGAAAATACTAAAAAGATATCTGCAATAGAAAATTATAGTAAGGGGAAATTAGAGGGAGAACAACTATATTACTATCCAAATGGAAAATTAAAATTAACAGGGAATTATAAAAGTGACATTAGAGTGGGATTTTGGGAGATGTATGATGAAACTGGAAGACTTGATGCACAAAATATATTTCTTGATGGAGAGAAGATGGTTAGTGTAGCACTATACCATAAGAATGGAGAGATTTTATGCTCTGGAATTGTTAAAGATGGTTTAAGAGACGGACTTTGGAAGTACTTTGATGAAGAGGGGAAAATCCTCTATGATGTAGAATATAGAGAAGGTATAAGAGATGGTAGATGGAGGGCTTATAGTAACACTGGAGAGTTGATAGTATCAGGTTATTATACTAAAGGAAAGATTCTAGGATTAGATTAATAAAAATAAATTAAAATAGATACAAAAATAATTTGAAAAGGCACTGAAATTAAAGTTAAAACAGCTTTAAAATTGGTGCTTTTTTTATATTTGTGACAATTTTTTGACAAAAAAAGAAAAAATAAAAAGGAAATTAACAAAATTTTAGTATTATTTAAATATAGAGTATAAATATTCGGAGTAAAAAAATTTAATGAAAGGGGGATAGTAGATTAATATCAAATTTTTAATAGGAGGTTTTTATGAGAAAGATATGTTTGATGTTCATTTTGTTACTTAATTTAGTATGTGCATATGCTAAAGTAGACTTTAATTTAACAGCTGAAAAAATGGAGATGAATTCAGGAAAAATGACACTAATTCAAGCAAAAGATGTCAATCCTGGAGATACACTAATTTATACTCTTAAAGTAAAAAATGATGATGAGGGAGTTGTGAAGAATATAATGCCAAGTATTCCGATACCAGAATACACAACATTGATTCCAACTTATATTTCACCAAGTGATTCTTACTCTGTATCAACAGATGGTAAAGATTATAAAAAATATCCTTATTTGGGTAGTGACGGAAGACCTGTTGCTGATTCGATGTATAAATCTATTAGATGGACAGTTGATAGCATGAAACCAAATGAAGAGAGAACTTTTAAATTTGGTGTTTCTGTTAACTAAAATTGTCTTTCTTTAAAATTTTTTTAAGGAGAGTGAATTTATGGCTAAGTATTTTTATCGAATGATATTGTTTATATTTTTAATTTTTGGAGGATTGAATGTACAAGCTGCTCCAGCTCCAGCAAATATAACTATAGGAACTCAAGCAACATTAACATTTATGGACACAACTAATAAAGAGCAAGTTGTTTTGTCAAATATTGTTACAGTAACTGTAAATCCAGTTAAGGCAGTAACTATATCACCTAGTATTATATCATCAGCCTTTCCAGGAGAGAGAATAGCCTTTCCTGTTAAGATAACAAATGCTAGTAATATAGATACAAGTATTTCAGTTTATCTAGCTAATGGTGATGATTTAGTTGATTTAGCTTTCATTATTGATGAGAATGGAAATGGAGTCTTAGAGGACAATGAGACTACAGCAATTCCAGAATCAACTATGACACCAATAGTAAAAGCAGAAGAGAGTATATCTCTAATTGTTACTGGACAAGTTCCAACAGGTGCAGTGGCAAATACAGTTGAGAAATATATTGTTCATGCTAGAATTTTAGATGATGAAGATATAGTTGTATGGAATACAAATGAGTTTACTATAAAATCATATGCAAATGTTAAAATAGTAAAAAGTATAGGAGAAACAGCAATTCCAGATGCATATGTTTATGTATTTAAAATAACAAATGAATCAAATACACCTGCAACAAATTTAACTCTTACAGACACTTTACCAAGTAATATAGTTCTTGATAAGAATATGGGTGTATGGTTCCCAGTTGGTTCAAGTGTAGGTAAAGAGGTTCCGATAACTGCAACTGGTTATGAAGATAATTCAGATGATATTGATTTTTCAGTAGTTAATGGAGTTTTAACTTTAAAAGTAAAAAATATGATAGCTAATCATACTGGAAATGATGCAGGTGGTGTATTACATTTAAGAGTAAGACCAAAAGATGGTGAACTTGGAGGAACTATTATCTCGAATACAGCATCTTATACATATGATAATGGAGTAGGAGCTATGGTTACAAAAGATACAAATACAGCATCTTATACAATACCTGTAAAACGTGCAGTGACTATAGCTAATGATTTGAGTGAAACATTTGCAAGACAGGCATTATTTGCAATTCCTCAAACAATTGAAAATATAGGAAATATAAAAGATACTTATACATTAAGTATAGAGGATGGAATCTATATTGAAAACCCTGTTTTCTATTTAGATACAAATGGAGATGGAATTAAACAAGATTCTGAAAATGTTGTAGTAACTGAAACACCAGAGTTAAATCCAGGAGAAAAATACAATGTAATACTTACTGGAAGATGGTTACAAGCTACTTCAACTAGTGTATTCAAAGTATTAGCAACTTCTAAAGCAGATACAAGTGTAAGTGATTTAAGTTCAATAACAGTTTCATCATTTAATGTAGGAGTAGCATTAATTCTTAATTCAGACTTAACAATGAATGCAACTTCAGGAAGAGAAGTAGTTATACCTCAAACTTTAGAGAATAAAATGGGAAATGTAGATAAATTTAGATTAACAGTAGAGGAAGTTGGAGATATATTTGCTTCAGTAAAATATATAGTGGATACAAATGGAGATGGAATAAGACAAGCTTCAGAAACTACTGAAATAACAGGATTAACTCCAGATATAGCAAATGGTGATCTATTTAAATTCTTTGTAGTAGGAAGCTTAAAACCAGAAATAACTGGAACAGAGACATTTAGAATCTATGCTAGAAGTATAGGTTCAGTTACAGGTGTGGATTGGAGTGTAATCACTTTAAATATAGAACAACCAGTGGCTAATGTAAAAGTAGAAAAATCATTAGGAGATACAGCAGTTCCAGATGCATTTGTTTATGTATTTAAAATAACAAATGATTCAGATGTAATAGGGAAAGATTTAGTAATTACTGATAATCTTCCTAATAACATCTCTCCAGATCTAACAACAGGAGTATGGTATCCATTTGGATGGACTACAAGTAAGTCAATACCATTAACAGCTACAGGTTATGAAGCTATCTCTGATGATGTAGATCTTTCAATAGTAAATGGTGTAATGACATTTAAAGCTAAACAAGTACCTGCAGGTGCTGGAATAACTAATACTAAAGGTGGTATGTTAGTAATAAGATTTAAACCTAATGCTGATGTAGCCCCAGGAACAGTTATTTCAAATACAGCTTCATATGTTTATAACAATGGTAAAGAGGTAGTTCCTTCAGCAAATACAGAGACTGTTCTTTACACAGTGCCAGAAAAAGCAAACATTAAAGTTGAAAAAAGCATTTTAGATATAGATGATTCAAATTCATTTATATATAGATTTAGAATAACAAATGATGCTAATATTCCAGCTACAAATATAGTTATAACAGATAATTTATCATCAGATATAGAGGTAGATGCAACAGTAGCTGATTGGACTCCATTCAATTGGACTACATCTAAAGCATTACCTTTAACAGATACAGGATATGAAGTAGTTTCAGATGAGATAAATGTATCAGTTATTAATAATGTATTATCAGTTAAGTTAAAACAAGCTCCAGCAGGTGGTGGAGTAAATACAACAGGTGGTATATTATTACTAAGAGTTAAAGCTAAAGAAAGTACAGCTCCAGGAACAGTAGTTTCAAATACAGCTTCATACTCTTATAATAATGGAATAGTAGATATTCCAGCAGTAAATACTAATACAGTAACTTATACTATACCAACAGCTACTTTAGGAATAGAAAAATACCAAGCTGTAGATGGAAATAAAGATAATACTCCTGATAGCGAATATACAAAGGATGCTTTAACTGTAAACCCAGGAGATACTATATTCTATAAATTAGTTATCCAAAATACAGGAAATGGAAGTGCAAGAAATATAGTAGTTGCTGATAAGATTGCTGATTATACAACTATGTTCCATGGTGATGGAAGTGCTACAATGACAGGTAAACCAGTATGGAGAACAAATGGAGGTTCATTTGTAGAGATAGAAGGTGTTCCTGAAGTTGGAGCTTCTGGAAGTGTAACATTAAATATACCAGTAATAAATGCAGGAGACAATATTGAGATATACTACAATGTAAAAGTTGATGAATAGGCATAGAAAATTCTAATTAATAATTAATGGAAAGGAGTACAGTATTATGTTAAAAGAAGAAAGAGTAAGTAAAATAAAATTTCTTATACTGGTAATACTGTACTCTTTTTTCCAATTTATACTCTATGCAGATGGGTATAAAATTGGGAATGAGGCATTAATTTCAAATATCTATATAAAAGAGGAATCTAACTTAGTAGAAGCAAGGGTAGTTTATGAGAGGTCTGATTTTGAGATTGAAAATTATTGGGAAAGATTAGATGATGGAACAGTAATCTTATATTATGATATGAAGAACTTAAATAATAGAGATATAAGTGAATTAGAGTTTACCAATGATTTTGAGGATAAATTTACAATTGATAAAAAAAGTTCATATTTTGTTTCTTTTAATAGCAAGGAAAAAGTTTATTTTGAAGAGGGAAAATTAGAGCTAGAGAGAGTTAAGATCAACTTGGAAAATAGCAAAGTTGAGTTTGAAGCAAAAGATGCTAAAAAACTTAAGGGAAGTAGTATTTTAGCTCTTCATCTAAGACCTGACTATGACAAATTTCCAGAAGATATCTACATAAATAAATTGAAATATAGTTATAAAAATGACTATGATGAGATAAAAAATAAAGTGAGTTATGCTCCAGAATTTTTTATTATGAGAAGTAGTGGTTCTGAAATAGAGATAGTTAGATACCAAGGATTAGATGTGAACAATGACAATGAATTAGATTTTCCATATCAACTCACAAATTTGACTGGAAAAAGAGGAGATGTTGTATTCTATAAGATTGACATTACAAATGTAAGTGATGAAAAGCTTTTTAATCTGAATATAACTAATCCTATTGGGAAACATAGTAAACTATCTTATGGAGATAAAGGCTTAACTGGAAAAGGATACCCAGTATACAAGCTAAAAGGTAAAATTATCCCTATAAAAGATCATCCATTGGAAGGTTATGGAGGTGTAATTGAACTTTATTTAGAGGAGTTAGATCCACAGGAAACTGTAGAGATATATTATTGTACTAAAATCTTTTAATAAAAGAGAGGAAGTAGTATGAGAAAATTTTTGTGTTGTTTTTTCATTGTATTTTCTTTGATTATGAATAAAAATTCACTTGCAGAAACACAGAATAGTAAGAAAATAATCACACAAACATTTTTATCATATGAAAAAGAGAGTGGTGAAAAGATATTAGCTGTTTCTAACTATGTAATAGTTGATTTAAAAGAGATAGTGGCTTTTGAAGTAGAAAATTATTTTCCAGTACTTAATTTAGAGTATGGAGCTGAAGTAAATCTTCCTTATAAGCTAAGAAATTATGGAAATATAGAGGAAACATATCTCATAAAAATAGAAAATTATGAGATTTTTTCTGGATTTCAGATATATTTTGATAGTGATAAAAATGGAATCATAGATGAAAATGAGCTTCCTTTAAAAAAAATAGGAGAAGATCTATTTGAAACTCCTACTGTTGAAATTAATAATTCTTTTAATTTCATAATCAAAGGAAAATTAAAGAATAAATTGGAGATAAATCAGCTCATACTAAAACTTAAGGTTGAGAGTGTTACTCAAAGAGAAGTTTTAAGAGAAGTTGAAAATACATTGAATATTTATTCTAAAAGAAAAGTTGATATAACTAAAAAAATTATATATGATCCTGAAAAAAAGCAGTTTTTTTTCACTTTTAAATTTTTAAATGAATCATCTAAAAACTTAGATATAATATATTTGGAGGATAATATTGATGAGAATTTTAAATTGAACCATTATTTAGGATTGTGGCAAAATTTTAAAGGTTTAGAAAAGAAAGAAGTGACATTTTATATAGATGGATTTGAAAAAAATGATCCTAATATAGATGTTTCTCTAATAAATAATAAATTAAAAGTGTATATAAAAAATGTTCCTGTCCAAAATATAAATGAGATTGGAGGAGTGTTATACATTCCTTTTACAGTAGATAGTTCTCTTGAAGAAAAAAAACTGTTAAAAAATGTGGCAGAATACTATTATGTTTTAGATTCACAAAATAGTATAAAGTATAAGACAAATGAGGTTGTATTTTTCAATAAATATGTACCTAAACTAGAGATGACTGGGGACAGTAATCCTACTATAAAAGAAGAAGAGGATAGGTATATTTATGAGTTTAAAAATACTATAAAGAATATGGGGAATAGTCCAGATATTTTTAACGTTATGGTAAAGAATAGCAATTTTCCAAATGAGATAGTTTTTTTAAACTTAGTGGATAGTAATAATGATGGAATAGTTGATTCAAGTTTATTACAGCCTAATGAAACAAAAGAGATTATTTTTAGAACATATTTGAAAAAAGATGAGATAGAAAATAAAAAATACTCTTTAAATTTATTATTTAATAGTCTAAAGGTTGAAGAGTATAAAGTGTCGAATTCCAATGTTTTAAACTTAAAGGAAACAGAAGTAATTTTTATTAAGGAGCAGAAGAAAGAGGGTGGAAAATATACAAGTGATGAAATTAGAATAGCTTCTAATGAAAAGATCTATTATAGAATAACCTTGAAAAACATCTCTAAAGATGTACCACTTTTTATAGATGAGATTTATGATAGATTACCTGATAATGTTATTTTGAGTGAGGGTGATCAGGGATTGAATGAGGGAGGAAAGCCTGTATATCAGATAGGAGACTCATTTTTTGAGGAGATTGATTATAGATTAGAAGCTGATATTTTAAAAATAGAGAATATTGTAATTCCACCAAATGAGAAGATAACGATATTTTTTAATGTAGATGTCAAATAAAATATTTTGTGAGAGGACTATGTTATGAAACTAAAAATTATTATTACTTTATGTATGTGTTTTTACTTTTATATAAGTAGTTTTGCTCAAGAATTATCAACAATCTCTATTGAGAATACAAGTTTTTATAAGATATCTGGAATAGAACATTCCTCAAATACTGTTTCTGCTAAAGTTCAAATGTTTAAGTTTTTGAATAAGATAGAGAGTGATAAGAAGAAGATAAAATTAGGAGAGATTTTAAAATTAAAAGTTGAGTTGGATAATTTTTCAGAGGACAGTATTGATGAGATTAAGACAATAATCACTCTACCTAGAGGGTTTATATATATAGATGATTCAATAAGATCTGAAGATGATTCAATAAAGAGTGTTATGCAGGAAAAGAATAGAGTAGAAATCTATTTTAATAAGAGTTTGGCTGGAAAGGAGAAACGTGAGATTACACTCTCTGTAAAAACAAACACCTCTATAAAAAGAGGAAAGAACAGTTTTAAAGTTTTTTCAACAGCAAATTATGGAAATTATGGAAGAATTAATTCTAACGTAAACACCTGTATAATTTATGTAGAAGAAGAGGAGATAGAGAGAAAAGGAACAATAATTGGAAGAGTTTATAGTGATCAAAATAGCAATAAGGAGTATGATATAGAGGATATAGGTATTCCAAATGTAAAAATATACTTAGAAAATGGACACTTTGTAATAACTGATAGAGATGGAAAATTTAGTTTTTTAGGAGAAAAGGGATATACCCATGTTTTACGTATAGATAAGAGTACTCTTCCTAAAAAAAGTAAATTGATTCCTTTGGATAGTAGATATAACTCCTTGGGAGATAGTATTATAATAAATCTTCATAAAGAGGAGTTATATAAGGCAAACTTTGCTATTCAAAATGTTGATGAGGAGCTATTGGCTGAGATTGAAGATAGAAAAAAAATAGCGGAAAAATTAACTACTGAACTGGAAACAGTTGTTGAAAAAGAGGAGCTTACCTTTGATTCAGTAGTAGCCAAAGGAAACATAGAGGATAGTGGATATTTTGATGATAGAATGAACTCTTTAACAAGCTTGATTCAAGAGTTAGAAAAAGAGAAACAAAAAGAGCTATTGGAAAAAAATCTTAAAGAAAAACCTAAAAAAATAGTAGAAGATGAGAATTTAGAGGAAGAGTTAAAAACATTTAATAATAAGTTGGAGATTTTAAATTTAAAAGATGGGGATATTGTTGATGAAGTAATATCAGTAGCTATAAAAGACTCTATGAGTAGCAAAACTACACTCTATCTAAATGATGAAGAGGTTCCACAGGAATTTGTAGGGATCAATGGAAGCTACCCTAAAAATAATTTAGCTTATTATAGATATGATGGAATTAAATTGAAACAGGAAAAAAACAAGATAACAGTTGTTTCAGAAAATGGTGGTATCAAAAGAGAGAGAGTGATATATGTAAATTATCCTTCGGAAGTTGATAAAATAATGGTTTCTAAAATAAAAAAAGAGGAGATTGGAAGTTCAATAGAGCCTATTGAGATAAAACTTACTTTAAAAAATAGTGAGGATCTTCTATTGAGAGAACCTTATTTTGTATCTATTGAGAATGATTCAGGAGCTTGGATTGATCCAGAAGACTTAAGTAAAGATGACGGAATACAGTTTATAATAGAAAATGGAGAACAGATACTGAAAATATTACCTACAGAATCTAATAAAGATATAAACTTGATAGTAAAAGTAGCAAACAAAGAGAAGAAAGTTGCTATAAAGGGTAATGTTAGCAGTAAAGAGACATTTTTAACAGGAGTGATCGAAGGTCGATTTGGATTTAAGCAGAAAAGTGTTAATTTTTTACAGGAAGATTTAAATAGTAGAGGAGATAATGAAAATTTAAATTTCTCATATAGAACAGCTATTTTTTCAAAGGGAAATTTATTGGATAACTATGATTTTGTGATGAGTTATGATAATACTAAAGATGATGAAGATATTTTCTTTCAGAATATGAAAAAAGAGAATTTTTATCTATTGACAGGTGATGACTCAATAAAAGGTTATGAAGCACAATCTAAATCAAGATTATATTTATTGATAGAAAATGACAATGTAAAACACCTCTATGGTGACTATACAGTTGACTGGTCTGGAGAGGATTTTGATATTGGAAATTATTCTCGTAGCTTAACGGGGTACAAATTTAACTATAAAAATGATAAAATAGATATAGAGGGATTTATTTCTGAGACTAATGAGACATACGAACAGGAAGAGTTTCAAGGACAGAATAGTTCGGGACCATACTATTTAAAAAATAGATCAATTGTAGAGGGATCTGAAAAGATAGAGATAGTAGTTTATAAGAGAAATAATTTAAATGTTCCTCTAAATATTGTTCAACCACCAGAGTACACCTTAGATTATGATGTAGGAGTACTATACTTTAATACTATTATTCCAAAAGAGGATAAAAATGGAAATCTTATCTATATAAGAGTGAGTTATGATGTAGAGAGTACTTCAAATGATAAGTATTATCTATATGGAGGTAGGTTAACTTACAACATAAATGATTTTGTAAAGGTTGGAGGTAGTTACTTTAGAGATAAACATCCTAAAAATCTATATGAAATCAAGAGTGTAAACTTAATATTAGATAAAGAGAAATTTGGAAAATTAAATTTAGAAATGGGAGAAAGTTCTTTAGAAAACAAAAATGGAAAAGCAACTTTAATAAACTATACTAATACGACTAATGGTTTAAAAACAAAACTTACTTACTATGATAGTGATGAAAATTTTGAAAATCCAAATAGTTTAGTAAAAAATAATGCTAGATTACTATTGGTAAATAGTGATTATGTGATAGATGATAAGAGTGAAATATCAGTAGAAGGATTTAAATATAAGGATAAGAGTGAAGAGAAGGTTTCAGAGGAGGTAGTTGTAGACTATAAGAGAAACATAGCTTCAAATAAATCTATCACAGTTGGAGGAAAATACTCTTTACTATCAAAAGAGGAGAAAGAGGAGTTAAGGACTTTAGGAATTAAATATAGTTGGAAATCACTAAAATATACTAATTTTAACACCTATTATGAGTATGAACAAGATATGGTTAATCATAGTAGAAAAAGATTGTCCATTGCAAGTGAGTATGAAAGTGATAAAAAGTTAAAATTTTATGGAAAATATGATTTTATAAATACTATTGAAAATACAAATATAATTGGAAGGTACAATAGTTCATATTCTAAACTCTTAGGAGTGGAGTATGGAAATAATAAGTATTTAAAACCATTTATAGAGTATAGAGAGAACAATAATGAAACTAAGGATAAAGAGCTTGCTTTTGGATTTAAAGCTAATTACGAGTACAAGGAAAAATTAAAATTGAGTGCTGTATTTGAAAGAGTTGAAGGAATAGAATCTAATCCAACTCCAAGAACAACCAATTTATTACTGGGCTACTCGTATAAGGAAGCAAATAGAACTAGTGTTAATAGTATAGATTTAAGTGATAGTAATAAGGTTGTATCCCTGCTATTGAAAAATAGCTATGGTGAAAAAATTAATAGGGATTTGTCTTTTGCAATAAAAAATAGATATTTTGTAAAGGATCTTGATCAAAATGTAGTTAGAGATAGATTGATGTTAGGATTAGCCTACAGAGATAGTAGAGATATATATAACTCGCTTTTAAAATATGAAATGGTCTATGATGATCAATTGGAGTATGCAGAGTATACTCACCAAGCTCATATTCTATACTATACTCAAAACTATCAAGTAAACGCTAAGAATATATTTACACTATCATTAAATGGAAAATATGCAGTTGATAGAAATGATATTGCCCATAATAGATATATTAGAGGAGGAGTTGATATTGGTTGGTTAACCCTTATTACTGATAAGATTGACTTCGGAATAAATTCGGCATTTTTAATGGATAACTCTAATGGAAAATATTATGGCTTAGGAGCAGAGGTAGGCTATAAATTAGATGATACATTTAGATTGGCTGTGGGGTATAATTTTTCTGGATTTGCCGACAGAGATTTCTATGAAGATGAAAAGTATCAAAAAGGAGCTTACTTTAAATTTAAAATACTATTACATGAAAATATTTTTGACAGATTTTGATATGCTAATAGTATAGATGTTTTGGAGGAAATTAAAATGGGAGAAGATGAGATAAGATTAGCTAAAGTTGGTAATAATGAGGCTATAGAGAAAATTCTTATGAATTATAAAGATTATATATCTAGGAGCAGTAAGTTATTTTACTTAAATGGGGGTGACAGAGAGGATTTAAAACAGGAAGGATACATAGGACTATTGAAGGCAATTAAGTATTTTGACAAGAAAAAGTGTGATAATTTTGATGTTTTTGCTCATCTGTGTATAAAGAGACAGATATTTACTGCTATAAGAAAATCAAATAATATGGGAAATCAGGGATTGAATAGTGCTGTTGAAGAAGATGAAAGTAAGATTTCTAAAAATAAAAATTTTGAAAAATCAATTGATTTTTATTCACCAGAAGATATCATTATAAGTAAGGAATTGATAAGTTTATTACATAATTTCTTATTAAAAAACCTAACAAGAATGGAGAGAAGAGTAGTATTCTTTCTATTTAGAGGATATAGTTATAAGGATATAGCAGAAAGATTATCAGAGGATCCTAAAAAAATAGATAATTGCATACAAAGAATAAAAAGAAAAGTTGAAAAATTTAAAAAATATTATTATATGAATAATTAAGAAGAAAAACCTCTCTTGATTATTAATTAATTATGTGCATAATTGATTAATATCAGAGAGGTTTTTTATTGATAAAAAGAGTATATTAAAAAATAGAAATATTGATTTTATAAAAAAGTATTTTCAATTAAAATTATAGTGTCTGAATTATTTTTTTATAAAAAAAATAAAATTAAAATTAAAAATTCATTATTTTATAAAATGTTCTCTTATTTTTTTTTATATATGAAAAACAAACTTTATGATTGTAAAGAGAATAAAAATTTTAAAAAATACTTGACGAATATAATTGGAATAAATTATAATAGGAGCAGAAAATATAACTTACTAAAGATAAAAAGTTAGGTTTTAATTTATAATTAGGAGGAAGATAGTATGGCAAAAAATATTTTTGAACAAACAAATAGAACAATTCTTTTTGAAGAGTTCAATGGTGAAAAGCTTGATTTATTAACGTTAGTAGGAAGTGGAAATAATGTTAGTAGTCTAGATGATGAAAAGATAAGAGAGATTCATGAGCATTTATTAGTAAAAAGCTTCCCAGAGTTTTTGGAGAAGTTTGAACCTAAAATTTATAGTTTTTTTAATGCAGCAAGTCAAAAAATAGCTTATAGTTTAGAAAAACCTCAAGGAATACCTGAAAATGCAATTACAGAAATTCCAATAACTGTTGATAATACATTTTTTAAAATGTTATCTACTCTATTAGAAAGTAAACGTATAAATGGAAGTAAAAATGTGGATTTTGATTTTGCAAATATACTAAATTTTATTTCGCCTAAAAAAGTTATGGATGACATAAAACAACAAAGAAAAGAGATAGCTTATACATATGATAAATATGAGGCATTAGAAGATGAAGATCCTACAAAACTTGAGTATGGAGATAAATTGAATGTTCTTATAGATAAAGCAAGTAAGAATTATAATAATATTTTAGGAATGGTTCCTTTGGCAATTGAGGATATAAAAACTAGAATTATGATTGGGAGTAGTGACTCAAATGGAAAATCTGAAGAAATAAAAATTGGAATGCTGACTATGTCAGATAAAGGGGAATTAAAAATTATTGAAAAAGCGAAGGAGGAGAGTACTGCATTAGCTATAACAACAAATAAAAATAGTGAGGCTTTAGCAGAATGTTTTGAAGAGGATTATGATGCAGTCAGTGAAGAAAAAAATGAATATATTAAAAATTTAGTTGTAAGAACGTTTGTTCCTTTGCCAGTAACTTTAGAGGATATTGATGTAGAACAAGAAGTTGCAAATTATAATCAATACTTAGCTTTTTATAAAGATGCTCAAGAAGATTTTATAAAAACATTAAAACCACTGATGGAGAAAATTTTAGGAGTAAAAGTATTCTTTGAGCAATATGATAAAGAACTATCTGGAATGAAGCCTTCTCTTTTAATAACAAATATTAAATTAGAGATGTTACTAAAAGGAGAAAATAAACAAGCTCTTGAACTTTATTTAAATACAGTAAACCAAAAGAATGATTTTGAAAATACTGTATGGTTTGGAATAGTACCAAGTATTAATCTTGAAGAGCAAGTTAATAATAAGAATATAAGACAAAGATTTAAAGGTACTAATAAGGCAGAAAAAGTAAATTATAATACATTAGAAAATCTAGGATTGCTGATGTCAATATTGTCTAAATATAGAATATTAACTTTCTTTAGTATGATAGGTTCTGAAGAGACAACATTTAATAATTTAGCAACAACTGGAGTTATGAAATATATTGATAAAACTAAAAATTTACAATATAAAAAAGGAACGAGTGAGTACTTAGTACCAGCATTACCAAGTTTTACGGTTGTTCCCAGAGAGAAATCAGCTGTAATATTGGATCATAAAATGAAAATATCTGAATCTGGATTACCAGAATTTGAAAAAGAAGAGTTAATCAAATTCTGGATAGAGGGAATATATATCGAAGGGGCTTATGTAGCTGCGGGAATAACTGCTGCATATCAATGTCCAGAGTATTTGAGAAAAAGATTTAAGAAAGTTGATCCAAACGAGCCTGGAGTAAGAATAAATATAGAGGATAGAGATAACGCTTTCCAAATAGTAACAACAATGAGTAAGGAAATAACAGGATATACTACTGCAACTAAAGATAGTATAAATCGTAATAACTTTGGATTTGTATTTTCATCAGATAATGTTCAGTATAATGGACAAGTTATTAACAATATAACAGTCTATAAAGCAAGAACATTAGATACTAACGAGGAAGGAACATTTGAACCAATTTATAAAACTGTTACTTCTACATACATAGAAAGAATATTAAGATATTTATCTACTGATTTTAAAGAAGATAAAGTTAAAGATTTCTTTAGTACTAATCCTAATAGTCAGAAGAATAAATGGTTGAAGAGTAAAGAGAATGGAAATGTTAATGCTATTTTACAACCAGGTGATGATTTATCAATGGTAATAGATGGTAACAGTTGTTTACTTCATATAATTTTTAATGGAGATGTTAAAAATCTTACTCTTGAAATTACTAAAAATTAATAGTTAATAACAGTAGCATTACTGTTAAAAATAAAAAAGGAGGAATCAGTTATGGGATTTAGATTAAATATTAAAGGAGAGGAAGAGATAGCTTTAGGAATGGATAACATTTTAGAGGCTTCTTACAAATCAGACACACCAGATGATTCAGATGCAAGAGCTACAGATTTAGGAGTTATAATTACAGTAAAAGGAAAGATTATAACACCTGTAAATGGAGAGGAAGCAGACGATACTAGAAAGTTAGCAAAATGGTCTTTAGTATCAGCAGAAAAGTCAGATGCTTACAGAGATTTAGTATTAGAAGTAATTTCAGGAAGTGTTGTTGTAAGAAATATTCATCTACCAAATGCATTTGTAGTTGATTATCAAGAAAATTATAACGATAAAGGCGGAGTAGGAGAATTCTATGCTGTTTTTAAACAAAAGAAAGAAAAAACTGAGGATGTAACTATGGAAGGTGGATACGCTACTGAAGAATAGTTAAAAAAAGTAAAGGTTGGAGAGAGACAATCTCTCCAACTCTTTATAATTAGAATAATAATGTTTTAAGTATAAAGAGTTGGAGAAGGAGGAAGGAGAATGAAGAGTATAGTCTTTAAAAATAAAGTTCCTTTATTTAAAAGAGGACATATATTAGATAAAGAAATTTTAGATAGTTTACGAATTGTACCATATGAATTTTATTCTTTAGCATATAATAATCATGTACAAGGAATAATAACAGGAATTGAATTGTATGCAGAGGATAATTTTATTGTAATAAATCCTGGAATAATAAAGTTTTATGATTTTTATTATAGAATAGGAGAAAAATTAAAACTAGAAATTCCCATAGAAGATGGAGATTATATTATAAAAATAAAATTTCATAACTCTAAAGTTGTTGAATTGGAAAAATATTTAGAATATAAAAGTGAGATATATCTAGATAAGAATGAAAAATTAGAGGAAAATGAAATTGAACTTGGGAAAATCAGGAGACGTGAAGGAGCAGAAATCAGAAATACAGATTCTTTTATAAAATTGGATAAGGAGTATAATATAATTTCAGAGATAGCAAAACCACAAAGTAGTGAAAGTGGGGTTTTATTATCTAAACAATTATTACAACTATTTATAAAAAAAATAAATGAAGATAAAGAAACGGAACTAATTGATGATATTTTTAGTTTAACTGTATTGAGTTCTCAAGTAACTAGAGAAGCATTAAATTTATATATTTATAAAAAATTAGATCTAGATTCTTCTAGAGCTACAAATGAAGAGTTATATAAATACTTAGAAAAAATTTATTTAACAATGAGAGAAAGTAGAAAAGTAAAGAAATCTAGGATAGTAACTAAAAATAAAATGATAGTAGAATAGAGGTTATGATAATTATGCAAAATAAGAATTTATATGAAATATTAGGAGTAAGTAGCACTGCTACTAAAGATGAAATAAAAAAGAGATATAGAGAGTGTGCTAAAAAATATCATCCAGATAGATTTGCAACAGCTTCAGAAGGAGAAAAGCAAAAAGCGGAAAAATTATTTAGAGATATAAACGATGCTTATTCTATTCTGAGTGATGATTCTAAACGAAAAGAGTATGATGAACAATTATTAAGAAAAAATAATAGTTTTAAAAAAACTATGTACAGTGATAAAAAATCAACATCAAATACTTTTACAGGAAAATCCCAAAACTTTCAAGAAATTTATGAAAATTTAACTAAAGGAAATATATTTGGAGATTTTTTTGACCCAGAAAAAAATAAAGAAAAAGATAAATCAGGAGCAAAAATAAAAGAGCAAACAAATAATATGTTTGAAGCATTCTTTTTTCAAGGGAGGAAGAAAAAATGAGATTTCTTAAAGAATTAAAGTTAAAAAGAGAGATTAGAAAATATCAAAAAAGAGAGTTATTAAAACATGAAACACGTGAAAAAAGAAATAACTATATTTTTTGGTTTATTATAACTATAGGATGTTTTTCAATAGCTTATTATTATAATTTTTCACAAGATATATTAACTATTATATCAATTTTTATAATGGCATTATTGATAATAGATCTATTTTATTCTAATTGGCGATTGAAAAAAGATCTAGAACTATATGAAAAATCTCAAGCAGTAAGAGATTCAAGAATTATAAAAAGTATCGAAGATAAGACAGAGATTCAAAAAAATAATATAACTCACTTAATTTTAAAAAATGAGAGTGGATATGATATTAGAACTTGGGCAATAGGTAAACAAAATTCTTTAATAATAGGAAAAACTTCAAGAATTAGAGTAGATGTAGACTTAACAACAACAGCTTATTCAGCATTAATTAGTAAACAACATGCTATTTTAAATAGAACTGATAATGGTTGGTACTTGGAAGATTTAGGTTCAAGAAATGGAACAGGATTAAAGAGATATAGTGATAATAGAAAAATTAAAATAGGGAATGCACCTATTAAAGTTCAAAGTGGAGATATTATTTATATTGCAACAACAGCTATTTTGTTAAAATGATATTTGGAGGGGCTATGAAGAAGATAATACTATTATTGCTATTAGGAATTACTTTAGTGGGCTGTACAAGCACTAATAATAAATTAGTGCTAGATTCAATAAAAAAACAGATACCTAATGACAATTTTTATTTCATAAGAGGTTTAGAAAGAGATAGAAGCTTATCAACTAATATAAGATATAGAGGTATAGTATATA
>NZ_JAGIRL010000016.1 GCF_019012925.1 Fusobacterium sp. | reverse complement strand
TTCACAAACAAGAAAATGCTAATATGTAGGATTCGTTGTATCCGAATTTAAGCCTTTGGAGAGTTATATAAAACGAAAGTAGCTATGGCAAAATCGGACTCTGAGAAGAAGGAAATAAACAAATTTCTATATTTTTATAGAGTTTTGGCAACGGTTGAGTTAGATGTTAGTAAAGCTAAAACACTAACATTGATTATGGAGTCAGCTGATGGTAATATAGATTATGATCATGGAACTTGGGGAGATGCTAAATTCATAAAAGATCTATAAGAGTTAAATAGAGAAAAAGATCAGTTTCTAGTAAAGTAGAGGCTGGTCTTTTTTATTTTAGTTACGATATTATGATTTATAAAAAAAGCTGGTATAGTTGCAGCTATACCAGCGGTGAATATTATAAATATTCCGTTCTTCTTAGTAATTAAATTATAGCAAAAATAACTGGAAATTTCAAATTTTTCTAACTATGAAGAAAATATGAAATAGAAGAGATAAAAAAAATAAAAAAAAATAAATATCAATCATACTAGTATCAAATTGCTGATATATACTTTGAACTGTGATAAGGACAACAAAAGTGCTAATCTTTGTAATTATCTCACTCATTGGGATGATAATCTATATTTTCCCGAATAAATATATGATTATCATCTAAGTAAATAACTGTATGTCAGTTAATATAAATAGATACTAGGGGGTATTTTTATGAAAAAATCAATACTATTATTAGGAGCATTTTTAGCTACAGTTGCTATAGCTCAAGCTAAAGAGATCATACCAGTTCCAGTAGTTGTAGAAGAGGAACCAGTAGAGATCGTAGAAAATGATGTTATCTTAGTTCAGGAGCAACCAGAAGTATTCAAACCAAATGGATCTTTAGATCTACAATATAGATACTATGGAGAGACTGAAGGAAAAGATAGAGCTAATACTTGGAATCCAAATAACGATTACTCAAGAACGCAAATAAAAGGGAACATAAACATGACAAAAAATCAGAGTTTAGAGTTCAGAGTTAGAGATTATAACTCTCTAAATGAGCATCCAATGATGGCTGGAAGCAATAATAATGGAACTGAATCAAGATTTAGATATTTCTATGATCATGGGAAGCTAGGAGATTCAAAAGTTGATTTAAGATCAAGAGTTCAATACAAAAACAACACTGTTGATAAAAAACAA
The DNA here is from genome assembly GCF_019012925.1 of Fusobacterium sp. Classification (GTDB taxonomy): domain Bacteria; phylum Fusobacteriota; class Fusobacteriia; order Fusobacteriales; family Fusobacteriaceae; genus Fusobacterium_A. The sequence goes on along the minus strand of NZ_JAGIRL010000016.1, from coordinate 36,813 downwards.
AATGTAGAGTATCAAGCAAGATTTAACTTTGCAGATTATATGTTCAACAATGATTTTGTAAAAACTGATTATTTTGAAATCGCTCCAACATATGGTTATACATGGGGAAGTAACAATAGTTCGAACTATGAAAACAAATTAGGATTAAACCTATATTCATATTTTACACTACCTTTAAACTTCTCAACAGAGTTTAATTTATATGCAACTGAACACTTCTATGGAAGAGATCAGTTATTCAATGATGGAATGAATGCAAAAGATAAAAACCTAACTTTAGATATGGAATTCTATATCTATAATACAACAAACTTATATAAAAATGGTGGATTTGCTGTAGATTTAGGATTTGAAGGTGGATATGATCCATATACTTGGTCACAAGAGAAACAATTTGGAACTCCTAAAAATAATACAGTATTAGGAACTGACAAAGATAAATATAGTTTATATGCATTACCATATGTTCAAGCGAACTATGCTGTAACAGATAATATGAGCGTTTATGCAGCAGCAGGAGCTGAATACAGAAACTGGACAATAGATAGTAATAAATCTGCATCTACATGGAGATGGCAGCCAACAGTATGGGCAGGATTTAAAACTACTTTCTAATTAATGAATATATCATATAACTTAGACTGTTGATTTTTCAACAGTCTATTTTCATATAGACAAGAAAAATTTAGAAAAGCAGAGTAACTTTGTTGCTTTGTTTTTTATATAGTTAAAAGTAGTGGAAAGTTATAAAAATAAAACAAATTACGTTCACAAGTTGTTCATAAAATTAATTTATACTAGATTATAAAACTAAAATAAGAGGTGTTGAAAGAAAAATGAACAGAATATTGATAATAGATGACGAGGAGCAAATAAGAAATATATTGAGAATATATCTTGTAAAAGAGGGGTATGAGGTAACAGAAGCTGAAGATGGTGAGGAGGGATTGAAGGTATTTTATGAAAAACCCTTTGATTTGATACTGCTAGATGTAATGTTACCTAAAAAAGACGGGTGGAGCATTTTGAGAGAGATAAAAAAATACACTAAAACACCAGTGATAATGCTCACTGCAAGAGATGAGATTGAGGATGAGATCTTTGGATTTGAGATAGGGGCAGATGACTATATTACGAAACCATTCAATAATAAAGTTTTACTTGCAAGAATAAAGGCATTACTAAAGAAAACCAATATGTTGATAGAGAGTTCTATAGAGATAGGGGAGTTAATAATAAATGACAGTTCACACTATGTGGCTAATCTGACTGGAGAGATAGATTTAGCACCTAAGGAGTATGAACTATTGATGTACTTGATAAAAAATAATAGGATTGCATTGAGTAGGGAGAAACTTCTGAATGAGGTGTGGGGTTATGATTTTTATGGAGATGATAGAACTATAGATGCGCACATAAAGAATTTAAGAAAAAAGATTGGAAAAAAAGCTATAAAAACAGTGAGAGGGATTGGTTATAAACTGGATCTGTAAGGGGGGGATATGAGAAAAGTATTTTATAAGATATTTATCTATGTTTGTTTAATAACCTATCTTCCATTGATGTTGATGTATGTATTCAATCATTTCTATGCAGATAGGTATATAATAGAGCAGGATAAGAAAAATTTGATAGAGATAGCTGAATCATTGGATTTAGATAAGTTAAGAAGAGGGAGAAAAGAGGAGAAAACTCTTAATAATATAAATGTAAAGGTATATTTGAGAAATATTGAGTTGAATAGGGATGATAAGGATACCAATTTTATTAAATATGTAAATAGAAACAGTTTGAAAATTGATTTGAAAAATATGATACCTAATGAGTACAGAGTGAAATTAGTAAAACTATCATCATTGACGAATCATCTTTTTTTAGTGAAAAAAATTTCAGAGAATGAGATTGTTGTATTGATAGGAGAGGTTATAGAGTCCAAAGTTGTATTGAAGAAGATGATAGGAGTATACAAAAGGTATACTCTATTTATAATTCCAATGATTTTAATTATAACCTACATAGTATCTAGAAGGATATCAAAACCAATAGAGATATTGGAGAAGGTCTCATATAGAATTTCCAATCTTGATTTTACAGAAACAGTAAAGATTAAATCTAAAAATGAGTTGGAAAGTCTAGGAAATAGTATAAATAGAATGGCATTGAAATTGAAGGAGAATATTGAGGAGTTAAACTCTTTGAATGAAAAATTAAAATCTGAATTACTAGAGAAAGAGAGATTGTTGGAGACAGAGAAGATGTTTATGAGGACTATTGGACACGAATTAAAAACACCAGTAGCTATTATAAATGGGTATATGGAAGCATTGCAAGATGGAATGATAGAGGAAAAAGATGTGAAAAAGACATATGATATTGTCTATGAAGAGGGAATGGCTATAAATAAGATTGTAAAAGATATAAATAACTATCTGAAATTGGAGTTTAAAAACTTAAATATAATATATGAAGATGTGGAGCTGGAGAGTTTAATTAGAAAGAGTTTAAAAAAATATCAATTGGATATAGAGAGTAAGAACATAGAGTTGTCACAAAGCTATGGGAAGAGAGTTTTGAAAACTGACAAAAAACTTTTTAATATTGTTTTAAATAATCTACTAACGAATGCTATAACCTATGTTGATGAGAATAGAAGAATAGGGATAGAGCTCACAGAGGAAAAACTGGTGATTAGGAACTCTTCTAAGGAGATCTCACAGGAGGAGATTGAGAAGATATTTGACCTATTTTATAAGATGGACAAATCAAGGAATAGAAAATATGGAGGAACAGGGCTAGGATTATCTATTGTAAAGAATATTTTGGAAAATTTAAACTTAAAATACTCATTTGTTTATGATAAAATTAAGAAAGAGGTTGAATTTATCATAAAATTTTAATAAAATCTATTGACTCTCAAGTCACTTTATAGTTTATAATAAATTAGTTGTAGACATTGAAATGGAGATGAGAGAGGTGGGGAAAAAAGAGCTGATAATATCTTCGACTAAAAAGATGATATTGGAAAAGGGATATAGAAATACATCAGTGGAAGACATAACAAACTGTGCTGGAATTTCCAAAGGAAGTTTTTATACGTATTTTAAAAGTAAAAATCTAGTGATAGATCATATATTAGAGGAGACCATAAATAAGCTAAAGATTGAGACTGCTATTGATAGAAGGGTTAGTCTGGTAAACAATGTGAAGAAATTGGTAAGAAATAGGATCATTTTAGAGGATGAGAATTTGAAGGATAATCTGGTGATGATCAATCTATTTAGAAACATTACTCTGCTAGATGAGAGGACTTTAGCACTATTAAAGGAGATAGAGGGCTTGATAGTGGATAAAATGAGGTGTATAATCAAAGCTTATTCCAAGGAGATCAAAATAGATGATGAGGAAGTGGATTTTTACTCAAAAATGCTTAGCAGTATAATAACTAACTACAAAACATTCACTCTTTTTATCTCAGAGAGAGATGGAAACTTTATTAAGAATATTGAGGAGATAAAAGATAAATACAACTCAAAGGAGTTTGAAAAAAATATTGAGATAATCTCAGGGAGTATTTTAAAAATTTTAACATATTAGGAGGTAGATTTATGAAGAAAACTGTAGGATTACTTTTGTTGTTAAGTAGTTCAGTTTTTGCAAGAGAGCTTACTCTAGATCAAGCTATTCAGATGGCATTAGATAATAGTAAAGAGATGAAGATATCAGAAAAGGGTGTAGAGTCAGCTAAATTAAATGTAGGTATAGCTTTTAAAAATGCTTTACCAAGTGTGGTATACACAGGATCATATACAAGAAGTGAGTATGATAGAAGAATAACTAAGGAGCAGAGACCTAGTAGAAGGTTGACAACTCAAGCAAATCCAGAGACAGTAGATGCTAGAGGTGGATATTCACAAAAAATAACTATATCTCAACCACTATTCCAAGGTGGAGCAATATTAGGTGGAATCCAGTATGCTAAAGCATATAAGGGAATTGCAGATCTTAACTATCTAGGAGATAAGAGAGATGTGAGACTTGATACTATTAGAATATATTCAGATATAGTGAAAAATGAGAAGGATTTAGAGGCTCTATTATCGTCAAAAGATGAGTTACAAGCTACATATAACAAACAAAAAGCTCAATTGGATCTAAGATTGATAACTAAGGCTGATCTATTAAAAACTGAGTACTCTCTATTAGAAGTGGATTCAGAGATAATTGGAGCACAAAATAGAGTAGCTGTTCAAAAGGAGAATCTAAAATTGAGATTGGGTATACCAAAGGGAGAGGAACTTTCAGTTGTAGAGTTTGATGTACCTATGTACCTAAGTAGAAATATTGATTTTCAAAGTGACATGGAACAAGCTAAGACTAAGAGTATAAATGCTTTAATAGCTAATAACTTTGTAAATGTGGCAGAGGCTTCTAAAAAAGTAGCTAGAGCTGATATGTTGCCACGTGTGAGTGCATTTGCTAGTTATGGTGTGGAATCAGATAGAAGAAAATACAATACAACTATGGATGATGCTGAATGGAGAGGTGGAGTTCAAGTAACTTGGAATGTATTTGAATTTGGAAAAAACTATGACAACTATAGAGTGGCAAAGCTTAATCAAGAGCAAGAGGAGTTAAAAGAGAAGATTTCACAAGATAATATAGATGTAAATGTAACTGAAGCTTATCTTGAGCTAATAAGAATGGAAAAAAATAGAGATTCTAAATCAAGAGCTTTAGAGGCAGCTTTAGAAAACTATAGAATGGATAAGGAAAAATATCTTGCTGGATTAATTTCAACAATTGACTTTTTGGATTCAGAGACTCAATTGAGAGAGGCAAAAGTTGGATACAATCAGGTAGTAATTGATTATCTATATGCATTTGAAAGATATAGATCAATGTTGATTTAATAAAATAGATAAATTTAGGAGGAAAAGATAATGAAAAAAGCTAAATATTTAGTATTTATATTAATGCTAATGCTAGTAGGTTGTGGAAAGAAAAAAGAGGAAAAAGTAATAGAAAAACCTGCTAAATATGTTGTAACTGAACCAGTGAAAACAAGAACAATGAACCAAGTATTCAGAACAGATGCTATTCTTGAACCAAAAGGGAAGATAGATCACCAAACAGAAAAGGGTGGAATAGTTGAGAAGATATTAAAGAAAAATGGGGATAAAGTAAAAAAAGGTGAGCTAGTAATGGTACTATCTGACAGTGCAACTGAGTCAGCTTACTTTACAGCAAAAGCTAACTACGCTTCTAGCAAATCATCAATGGAGATAGCTAGAAACAACTATGAAAAATTTAAAAAACTATATGACCAAGAGTTAATTTCATATCTTGAGTATATAAACTATGAAAATAACTATATCAATGCTAAGGGAGCTTATGAGTCAGCAAAAGCTAACTATGAGTCAGCTAAATCAGATTATGATAAGTTATCAAGAAGAGCAGAGATAAATGGAACAGTGGGAAATCTATTTGCTAAGGTAGGTAAAAAAGTAGCTGGAACAGATACAGTGTTCACAGTTATAAATGATAATCAAATGGAAACATATGTAGGATTCCCAGCTGAATGGTTAGATGAGATAAAAGTTGGAATGGAAGTTCAAGTTGAGGTTCCAGATATTGACAAGACTCTAACAGGAAAAATTGTTGAGATAAACCCAATTGCAGAGTATGACACTAAGAAGTTTATGATTAAAGTGGCTATTGATAATAAAGATAAGAGTATAAAAGATGGAATGTACTCATATGTAACTGTTCCAGCTGGAAAAACAGAGGCTCTATCAATTGATGATGAGGCAATTTTCGTAAGAAACTTAGTTTCATATGTATATAAGATTGAAAATGATCAAGCTACAAGAGTGGAAGTAAAAACAGGAGCAACTAACTTACCATATACTCAGATCTCATCTAAAGATATAAAAGAGGGAGATAAGATAGTTGTTAAAGGGGTATTTGGTCTTGAAGAGGGAGACAAGGTCAAAGAGAATATAGAAGCTAAATAATAATAGAGAAATAACGAGGTGAAAATAGATGACATTAGCAGGTTTGTCAATACGTAGACCAGTTGCAACAACAATGGTGATGATCTCCATTATGTTTATAGGTCTTATGGCAATGTTTACAATGAAATCAGAGTTACTGCCAAATATGGAAATTCCTGTTGTTACTGTTAGAACAACTTGGAACGGAGCTGTAGCTGAAGATGTAGAGACACAGATTACAAAAAAAATAGAGGAGATTCTTCCCAATGTTGAGGGTATAGATAAGATAGAATCAACTTCATCATTTGAGCAATCATTGGTAATAGTTAAATTTAACTTTGGAGTAAATGCTAATGATAAGACTACAGAGATTCAAAGGGAATTATCAAAAATAGCCAATGATCTACCTCAAGATGCTGATACACCAGTTGCTAAGAAGGTAGATGCTGGTTCAGGTAACTTGACTATGGTTACAATGTTCTCAGCTCCAAATAGAGCAGAGCTAAGTACATTTGTAGAGGAGTATTTAAAACCTAAATTTGAGAGTTTGACAGGAATAGGACAGGTAAATGTTTTCGGTAACTCAGACAAGCAGTTACAGATACAATTTGATAGTGATAAGTTAGCAGCTTACAACCTATCACCAGTTGAGCTATACAGAATGATCTCGCTATCTAGCCAAAACTTACCATTAGGTACAGTAAAAACTGGTAATAAAAATATCATAGCTAGATTTATGGGAGAGTTAAACTACATTGATGAATATGAGAATATGATCATTCAAAGTAATGGTAATACACTTAAATTAAAAGATGTAGCTAATATAGTATTGACTACTGAGGATGATTCAAGTAAAGGGTTCCTATCAGGAAAAGATGCGATAGTTGTAGCAGTGGAAAAATCAGCAGATGGAAGTACATTGGAATTAAATAGAGCAGCATACAAAGCACTAGAGAGTTTAAAATCTGTAATGCCACCAGGTGGAGAGTATAAGATACTACTAGATACTTCTGAAGATATAGAGAAATCTATTTCAAGTGTTTCAAGTAACGCAGTTCAAGGTCTAGTACTAGCAACAATAGTACTATTGGTATTCTTAAAGAACGTCAGAGCTACATTCCTAGTTTCAGCAGCTCTACCAGTTGCAATAATATTTACTTTTGCTTTCTTAGCACTAGCTAATACATCACTTAACTTGATTTCACTTATGGGATTGTCTATAGGTGTTGGAATGCTAACAGATAACTCCGTTGTTGTTGTGGATAATATCTATCGTCATATGACAGAACTTCACTCACCAGTGATGGAAGCATCTGAAAATGGAGCTACTGAGGTTACACTTTCAGTTATAGCTTCAGCACTTACAACAATGGTCGTATTCATACCTATACTATTTATACCAGGAATAGCTAGAGAGATATTTAAAGATCTATCACTTTCAATAATATTCTCAAACGTAGCTGCACTATTAGTATCATTGACATTGATACCAATGTTAGCAAGTAGATTCCTAACAACTAAGACAAATATCACAGCAGAAGGAAAGATATTTACAAAGGTAAAGGCTTCTTATTTGAAAATTATTAACTGGACATTGAAAAATAGACTTAAGACTTTAGGGGCAACAATAGCACTATTCTTCTTCACAGTTATAGTTGGTGGAAGTATGTTAAGAGTTGAGTTTATGCCTAAACAAGACCAAGGTAGATACTCTGTAGTTGCAGAGTTAGGTAAGGGACTTGATCTAGATAAGTCAGAATATATCTCTAAACAGATAGAGGATATAATTAAAAATGATCCAATGACAAAGTTCTACTTTACAGTTATTCAAAATGACTTGATCTCAGTTAACATAGATGTAGGTAAAAAAGATAGTAGAGATGTTACTGTATTTGAGATAATGGACAGAATAAGAAAGGCAACTGATAAGATCCCTGATACAAGAATCAGTTTATCAGAGAACTTTGCTATGTCAAGTCCTTCAAGAGATGTTGAATTTGATATAGTAGGATCAAACTTAGATGAGATAAAAATGGTTGGAAAAAATGTTCTAGAGAGATTAAAACTATATCCAGGAGCAGTTGACGTAAAATCAACTCTAGATCCAGGAAACGTAGAGGCTAGAATAGTATTGGATAGAGATAAGATCAGAAGTTATGGTATAGATCCTGTGACAGTTGGACAGATAATGAGTTACTCTATACTTGGAGGAAACAGAGGGGATACTGTAACAGTAAAAACTGGAAGTGAGGAGATAGATGTTCTAGTAAGACTTCCAAAAGATAAGAGAAAAGATATTAACGATATCCAAAATATCAATATTAAAATTGGAGATAGAAAGTTTGTAAAAGTTTCTGATATCTCAAAAGTTATCTATGCTGAAGGTTCATCTGAGATAAACAAAACAGATAGAATATACAGTGTAACAGTATCAGCAAATGATGGTGGTGTAGGGATTAGAGCTTTACAAGGTGAGATAATAAAAGCATTCAATGAATCAAATCCACCAGCTTCAGTATCATATAGATGGGGAGGAAGTTCAGAGAACTTACAAGATTCAACAAGTCAGTTGGGAATGGCTCTAGGAATTTCAATATTCTTAATCTATGCACTACTAGCTGCACAGTTTGAAAACTTCTTACTACCATTTATCATATTGGGATCAGTACCACTATCACTAATAGGAATAATAGTTGGATTGTTAATAGCTAATCAACCTATAGATATAATGGTAATGGTTGGACTTATACTACTAGCAGGTATAGTTGTAAACAACGCCATTGTACTGATAGACTTTATTCAATTGACTATCGAGAGAGGTAGTGGTAGAATAGAGGCAGTAGTAGAGTCTTGTAGAACTAGACTTAGACCGATACTTATGACAACTATGACAACAGTACTAGGAATGCTACCATTGTCATTGGGAATAGGAGAGGGATCTGAGATATATAGAGGAATGGCTATAACAGTAATGTTTGGATTAACTTTCTCTACTATATTAACACTAGTAATCATTCCTATACTATTTACATTAGTAGAAGATTTTATCGAAAAAATGTCAAATCTAATTAAAAAAGTAGGGAAAAAATCAGCAGAATAATAGAGGAGGAAGCTATATGAATAATTTCCAAAATTATAAGATGATGATGGTTTACATTAATGAATCACATAAGGTGATGTTAGAAGATTTCCTTGAAGAGATACATTTTCATCTCTACACAGTACAGAGAAAGGCTGAAAGTGTTTGGAATGAGAAGATAAAACATAAGAACACTCATATTTGGCCAGGTACAGATTGCATATTTTTACTATCACTCCCAGGAGAAAAGGTTGAACATATGTTGAAGATGTTAAAGACATTCAGAGCCTCTCTACCTTATGAGATAGTGATGGCAATTGGAGTAATACCATTGGAGAGAACTGTACCAGATCTATTAAAAGAGAAGAGTGTAGAGATAGATACCGAACTTTTAGAAAGATTGAAAAATAAAAAAGATAAAAAATAGTAAGATCAATTTTATGTAGGAGAACCCTGTAGTTCTCCTATTTTTTTGATTTTAAAAAAGTTTGATTTACAATGATGAGAAATTATGTTAAGATTATAAAATAAAATTAGAGGAGGAGATTTATTAGATGAAAAAAATACTTGTATTGCTACTTTCAGTTACAATGTTAGGTTGTGGTGGTAAAGGTATGAAGAGTGATTTCTCAAAAAAGGAAAATGTAAAGACAGTAAAGACTATGGAGTTAAAAGAGAGAGTCTTGGATAATATAAAGAGTTATAATGGGGAATTGAAGCCTAAGATGGAGATGAAAATAGTAACTTCTACTGGTGGAGATGTAGAGGAGATATACTTCAAAAATGGAGATAGAGTGAGAAAGGGGCAGGTGATAGTAAAGCTCTACAATGCAGATGTAGTAGCTGATTACTATGAGGCACAGGGAAGATTTTTAAAGGCTGAATCAACATTTTCCACAGAGAAGATCTCATTTGAAAAGTATGAAAAACTATATAAAAAGGAGATCATATCTGAAAATGATTATTTGAATGTAAAGAATAGATATGAGACTGCTCAAGGGGAGATGAAAATAGCAGAGGGAAATTTCATAAGAGCTAAGGAGGATTTTGATAACTTAGATGTTGTTTCAAAAATAGATGGAGTGATAACTGATCTATATGTGAAAAAATATGAAAAATTAAAATCTGGAGTGAATATTGTCACTGTAATAGATAATTCAGAGATGGAAGTAGATGTAGCTATAACAGGAAAGGATATAGGAAATAGCAAGATTGGAGAGAAGGCTGAGGTATTCGTAGAGGAGCTAGGAGAGAAGAGAGAGGGTGTTGTAGAGACATTCAACTTAAATTCAGATAGTGATAGCAAAAAATACTCAATAAGATTGGGGATAAAAAATCTAGATAAAAGAATTTTGAAGGGGATGTATGCAAAAATAAGTTTAAAAATGGGAGATATAAAGGGGATTTTTGTACCTACAAAAGCTTTGATGATCAAAGATCTATACTCATATATAGCAGTTGTGAGAGGTGATAGAGTCTTTATCTATAGAGTGACTCCTAAAAGAACAATAGGAGATATGAGATTGATTGAGTTCCCAGAGTACCAAGAGGGAGATAGAATTGTAGTAGAGGGGCAATACCTATTAAATAATAATGATAGGGTGAAGGAGAGCTAAGATGAGATCAATACCAGAATTTTCAATAAGAAAACCAGCTACTACAATAATGTTTTTAATCTCTATGATATTCTTTGGATATTTAGGATTGAAGAAGATGCCAGTGGAGATGCTACCCAATATAAATAGACCTACTGTAAGGATTAGAGTGAGATGGGAAGGGGCAACTCCAGCTGATATGGATAAGATGATAGTAAGGAAGATAGAGAACATACTTCCCAATGTAGAGGGAGTTGTGGAGTATAGTTCAGAGTCTACAGCAGAGATGGCTTTTATATATGTGAAATTTAAGTATGGTACAGATGTAGAGACAAAAATTACTCTTATTCAAAATGAGATCAACCAGATAAGAGGAAGATTTCCAGAGGAGATGAAGGAACCAACCATAAGGAAGAGTTCATCTTCTGATGCACCAGCACTGACATTCTCAATGGCTGGTGGAGATATGATAGAGATGAGAAGCTATATTGAGAATACATTAAAACCTATATTGGAAAGGATTGAAGGTGTAGCTGAGGTAGAGACTTATGGTGGTAGAGAACAAGAGGTTTCAGTAGTTATAGATCCAGAGAAATTGGAGAACTACAATTTGAGTATAATAGATGTATACAACAAGATGAGTGGTGCTACTATCAATATTCCTGGTGGAATAGTGAGAGAGGGAGAGAAGGAGTATCTGATCAAGGTTGAAGCTGAGATAAATAGTGCTGATGAGATAAAAAATATAGTCTTGAGCAATAGAAATGGACACCTTTTAAAGTTAAAGGATATAGCAGATATAGATATCTCCTCTAAAGATCTTACTTCAGTAAATAGAAAGAATGGAAAGGATAATATATTAGTAATAGTTTCAAAGACAGATGAGGGAAATTCAGTTGAGATAGTAAAAAATGTGAAGAGATACCTAGAGGAGTTAAAACAGTCATTCCCAAATAATACAGTGATGAGCTATGAGTTTGACTCTTCAATAACAATAATGAACTCTATTAAAAATGTACAGACAAGTGGAATGATAGGGCTTTTTCTAGCCTCTATAATACTGTTTATATTTTTAAAGAGTGTATCAGCTACATTGATAATAGCTACAGCTATTCCAATATCAGTAATCTTTACCTTCTTTCTTTTGAATGCTCAAGGGATAACTTTGAATTTGATGTCTTTGATGGGATTATCATTGGGAATAGGAATGTTAGTTGACAACTCAGTAGTTGTGGTTGATAATATATATAGACATCTATCAGAGTTGGGAAAAGATAGGATCACAGCAGCTAGAGATGGGGCTCAAGAGATGGCTCTTCCTGTGTTGGCATCAACATTGACTACAGTGGCAGCATTTTTACCACTGGTATTTCAAGAGGGCTTGGCAAAGGAGCAATTCAATAATCTATGTTATGCTATATCCTACTCTCTATTAGCATCACTTGTAATATCTCTTACCTTTGTTCCTATGATTTCAAGCAAGATAATGAATGGAAAGAGAGATATCAATTCAGAGGGTAAACTCTTTAAATTAGTAAAGAGAAATTATGTATCTATGTTGAAATTTGCTATTAGAAGGAGATGGGCAGTTTTAGCTAGTATAGTTGTACTTTTTGTAGGTTCACTATATGTGGCAAGTAAGTTAGGAGGAAGATTTATTCCTACCGTGGACGAGGGAAGATTTGCTGTGGTGGCAAAGTTACCAGCTGGTTCAGATGTAAATAGGGGAGATAGGATAGCTAGAATATTGGAGAGTAGAGTAAATCAGTTGGACTTTATAAAGGATTTTACTGTCTCTGGAAATGGAATGAGATCTATATTGAATATCAATGCTGGATTAAAGAGTACAAGAGATAGATCTATGGTGGAGATAATACACGAATTGAGAAGAGTCTATGTGGATATTCCAGATGCTGAGATAACAATAACACCAGGTTATAGATTCGGAATAAGAGGGATATATGATTTGGAGTTGGAGCTATATTCAGATAGTGATATGCAGTTGCAGAGTATAATAGGTGAACTAAAGGAGAGAGTCTCTAGGATTGAGGGGATAAAAGAGGTGAGTTCATCTTTTGAAGGTGGAAAACCAGAGGGTAAATTCTATATCAATAGAGAGAAAGCTGAGTATTATGGAGTAAATATTAAAGATATAGCTAGAATGTTGCAGGTACAGATACAAGGGGGAGTTCCTATCACTATAAACAGTGATAATGATGAGATTGATGTAACTTTAAAATTGGCACAAAACTATAGGGAGTCAACAGAGTATATCTTGGATTCAAGGGTGACTCTACCAAGTGGAAAGAATATAAAGATCTCAGATGTAGCAAGTTTTAGAATAGAAGAGGGACCTTCTAAGTTGGAGAAAAAGGATAAGAGAAAGAAGATAGTGCTATATGCTAACCTAGATAGAAGTTTGGATTTGAAAACAGCTCAGGAAAAGATAGAAGAGGAGATAGAGAAAATGGGATTGCCTGATAGTGTGATCTATGCTCAGGGTGGAAAGAGTGCAGATATGGCTGAGATGAGTGAACAGTTAAAATACACTTTTGGAATAGCAATATTTTTGATCTATTTTATACTGGTGTGGCAGTTTGAATCTTTTGTAATGCCTTTTATCATAATACTGTCTATTCCACTATCTACAACAGGGGCTTTTTACGCTCTCTATGGGGCAAATTTAAATATAGATGCTATGGTTTCCATAGGATTTGTAATGCTAGCTGGTATAGTTGTAAATAATGCTATTGTTCTGATAGATTTCATAAATATAAGAAGAGAAGAGGGAGATAGTAAGGTTAAGGCGATAATAACAGCAGGAAGAACAAGACTTAGACCGATACTTATGACCACTATGACTACAGTATTGGGAATGTTACCACTTATGTTTAGTAATGGACAGGGTTCGGAGATGTATAAAGGGATGTCATTTGTAGTTGTTTTTGGATTGTCAGTAGCTACACTGTTGACTTTGATTGTAATACCAGTGTTTTATTATTTAGTAGATGAGTTAATTGAAAGGGTAAAGATTAGAAAGGAAGAGAGATGAAAGATTATTTAACAATAGGAGAGGTATCTAAGATAACGAGCTTACCAATTTCTACATTGAGATACTATGACAGTGAAGGGATAATATCACCAAGTTATAAAGATGAGGATACTAATTATAGATATTATGGCTTTTTTCAAATACCTATTATTAAGATGATAGTTCACTTAAAAAAATTGGGATTTAGTAATGCAAAGATAAAGAGTCATCTGGAGAATGTGAGCTATTCTCACACTCTTGAGTTGATGAATAAGATGTTGGAGCAGACAAAAAAGGAGATTGTAAGACTTCAAGAACTGGAAGAGGAGCTTGTGGAGAATGCCACTCAGATGAGATATCTCATAACTCTAGAAAACAATATGGATAGATTCTTTATTGAGGAGGAGGAGATAAGAGGTATCTATGCTCCAGTGGTGATGGATAAGGACTATGTGGGTATATCCAAAGCATTTAAGGAGCTAGATGGATTTTTGGTATCTACAAAGCAAAATCTAGTACCTGTGGGGATGTATGCCTTCACTATAAAAGAGGAGGAGATAGTAAATAGGAGCTATGCCTATGATAAACTCATACTTCTAAAAGATTATGAGGAGTATGGGAATAGATGTTACTATCCTAAGAAAAAATATGCATCTACAGTGTGTCAGAGTAAGTTTGATGAGATAAGATTTGGTGTGGAGAAGATGGTAAAATGGGTAGTTGATGAGGGCTATGAGATAGATGGAGATACATTTGTACACATACTATCAGGACCAGCATTTGAGAAGGATCCTACAGACTTAAAATATATAGTGAGAGTGCCGATCAAATAAATACTGGAAAAAAAACATATATTGTAGTAAGATATCTATGGAATTTAGATAAGTAGGAAGTGAGTTTGTTGAAAAAAGAGTTAATGAGATTTGTAAAGATATTCTTGGGGTTTTTATCGTGTTCGTTGGGGTGTGTTGTGATTTTGAAGTCCAATCTAGGACTTGCTCCTTGGGATGTATTACATCAAGGTGTATCTATGGTAACAGGGATTACAATAGGACAGGCAAGTATAACTTTAGGGGTTATAATAGTATTGATGGATATATTTTTAGGACAGCCAATCGGTATAGGGACTGTACTGAACTTCATATTTATAGGGATATTTATAGATATGATAATCTATCTAAACTTTATACCAACATTTGATAATGTGTATATGAGAGTGATAGAGCTATTAGTGGGGATATTTTTCTATACATATGGTACATATCTGTATATGATACAGGGTATGGGTTGTGGACCAAGAGATGGATTTATGCAGATTTTGACTAAGAGATTTAATCAACCTGTGAGTGTTATAAAAAATGGAATAGAGGTTATGGCTTTTGTACTAGGTTGGCTATTAGGTGGAAAGTTGGGAATAGGAACTATCATTACTGCATTGAGTATGGGATTTTTGTTACAACTGATGTTTAGAATGGGAGATATAAATATTAAGAAATTACAGCATAGAAGTATAAAAGAGGAGATTGTTCATTTAGGTAGAGTATTTAGAGGATTTTAAAAGGAGTGGGGTATGCATAGAAAGATAATGGTACAGGGGACAGGTTCATCTGTTGGAAAGAGTATAATAGTAGCTGGGTTATGTAGGATTTTTGCTCAAGATGGGTATAGGGTTTCACCATTCAAGTCACAGAATATGGCTTTAAACTCATTTGTAGATATAGAGGGGCTAGAGATGGGCAGAGCTCAGGTGGTACAGGCTGAATCTGGAATGGAGATACCGAGAGCTTTTATGAATCCCATACTTTTAAAACCAAATTCTGATAATAATTCACAGCTAATAATTGAGGGTAAACCTGTTAAGAATACTTCAGCTCAGGAGTATTTTTCAAATTGTAGTTACTTGAAAGAGGTAGCTTTGAGAAACTATCAGAAGATAGAGAGAGATTTTGATATTGGAGTGTTGGAAGGGGGAGGAAGTCCAGCAGAGATAAACTTAAGAGAGTATGACTGTGTGAATATGGGTATGGCTGAACTTGTAGATGCTCCAGTGATATTGGTAGGGAATATAGAGATAGGTGGGGTATTTGCCTCACTTTATGGAACTATAGCTCTATTGGACGAAGAGGATAGAAAGAGAATAAAGGGCTTGATAATAAATAAGTTTAGAGGAGATGCTGAACTATTAAAGCCTGGAATAGATATGCTTATGACAAGATTGAAGAGTGAGGGATTGGATATTAAATTCTTAGGAGTTATCCCCTATGAGAGATTGGATATAGAAGAGGAAGATGTACTTGCTAAGAAGATAAATGACTATACTAAAAAAGAGGGAGAGATAAGGATAAGTGTAATTAGGACAGATAAGATGTCTAACTACACAGATTTTGATGCTCTCAACCAATATCCTGATGTGGCACTAAACTATGTGTTTCATAAGGAGGATCTAGGAGAAGAGGATATAATCATACTGCCAGGAAGTAAAAATACAATATCTGATATTGAGAAGTTAAAAGAGAATGGGATATTTGAAAGAGTTAAAGAGTTAAAGAGTAGAGGAACAGTGGTAGTAGGAATTTGTGGTGGATTCCAGATGTTAGGAGAGGAGATAGAGGATCCACATCATATTGAGGGAGACCAAGAGAGAGTAGAGGGATTTGGTTTCTTAAAAATTAAAACTGTTATGGAGAGAGTAAAATATACCCAACAGGTGGAGAGAGTATTGGAGAGTGACCTTGGAACCAGTGTCATAAGAGGTTGTGAAAATCTCAAGGTGAGAGGGTATGAGATACATCAAGGAGTAACTGTAGGAGAGGAGAGTAACCTAGTTAAAGAGGAGAACTTCATCCTTACAGCTAATGAGAGTGTATTTGGAACATATATTCACGGAATCTTTGACAATGAGGAGTTCACTAGAAGATTTTTAAATAATGTAAGAGAGAGAAAGGGACTAAAACCTCTAGAGGATAAATTTTCATTTGCTGAATTTAAAGAAAAGGAGTATAATAAACTTGCAACACTTTTGAGGAACAACCTTGATATGGCAAGTATTTATGAGATAATGAATAAAGGATTATGAGGTAAAAATGAAAGACAGATATGAAAATTTAAAGGAAAAAATTGGTAAAAATTTTGAAGAGATAAAGAGTTTGGCTATCTCTCAAAATATAATGGAAGAAGCTAGATTGGAGATGAATCTGAAGATAATCCAAGCTGTGGTAATGAGATATATTAGAATAGTTCTTTTTCAAAAAAAAGGGATAATACTGTGTACCTCTGTAAAAGAGATTATGGAGTATGTGAGTACAGGGTTTTTGAGATACTTCTCTAAGAGTGAAGATAGAAAGTTTGCTCTGGAGAGAGCTAGAAGAGTTGAGCTGATTTTGACTGAGATAGAGAAACTAAATGAGGAGCTAAGAGTAGCTAGTTAAAATAAAGGGCAGGTAATATTAGATATTACTTGTCTTTTTTTATGTTTACTTTTCATAAGAAATGTAATATTATATAAGATAATGGGGTGTATCAATATAAATTAGGGGGAGAAAAATGAAAGAGTTAGCTGTAAAAGCATTAAAAAAGTATTTAAAAAGAAAAATTAAGATAAGTTTAGCAACTATAGTGGCATTTTTACTCAGTAGTTCTTTTAGTATGGGGGATAGCCTATATATTGAAAAAAATAGTAGTGGAAAAATAGAGTTTAGTAAAGATGATTCGATTTGGGGAGAAAATCCTTATAAAGAAAATAGTTTTAAAAATAACATTTATACCAATAACATAGCTTTGGAAAGTGGTAGAGTAGGAGTTGTTAATTGGGCAGATAACATCTCTTTCGTAAATAATGGTAAAATTGCTATTACTACTAATCAAAGTGGTTGGGGAATAGATAATTCTAAAGTTATGGGCTCTTTAATCAATAGTGGAATTATTTCTGTAATGGGAAATTCAGCAGAAGGGAAAGATGAGAGTTATAAGACAGGAATAGGAAATTATGGAGGAGATATAGGTTTATTAGAAAATAATGGAATGATAAAAATAGTAGAAAATGGAGTGTTTGGTTGGGGAATAGGAATTAATAATCAGGGGACTATTACCGATTTAACTAATAATGGGATAATAGATGTTTTTAATGGTAAAGGTACATATAGTTCTAGTGGAATAATAAATGAATCCAAATTTTTTATAAATAATATTATAAATAGAGGGATTATAATAGCAAAAGGGATAGGAGCAGAGCAAAATCCTCCTATTGCTGGAATAGAAAATCATGGTAAGATAGAAAGTATAAATAATATTGGGGTAATAAAAACAATAAAATATAGTGATGGTCTGAGTGGAGGAATAGCAGGAACAGAGGGAGAAATTTCAAAAATTGTAAATAGTGGAAAAATATTATCTCAGAGTAAAAGTTATGCTAAACCTATAGAAGTTTATGGAGATGAAGTAATAAATAATGGTTCTGTAATAGCAAAAGGAAAATATGCTTATGGAATTATAGAGTTCAATAATTTAAAGCCCATAGTCAATAATGGAGTGATTTTATCTATTAAAACAGAAAAGGAGTATTCAACTAATGATACTATAGGAAGTTCAGAAAAAGACTCGTTGAACGCAATAAATAATGGATTACTTATAGGAGATTCAAGTAAATTTATTAAGAATAATGGGACAAATAATGGAATTATGTTTGATACTAATGAAAATGGAAAATATAATATACAAGGTATTAGTAACACAACAAAAGATGGTATCAAGATTGGAGATAAAATCATTGTAAATGCTAATCTTAAAGATGAAAAAAGAGATGGTAATTCTTGGACTGCTACAGGAAGTGAAAATATTGCTTTAAATGGAGAAAATAAATCGAATATGATTTATAATGGAATAACTGACACTTTAAAAATAAGTGGGAAAAATACTCTTACTAACTCTATAGTAAATGGACATACTTCAGCTATCGTATATGATGTGAGTGGAGGGGAGTTAACCCTAGAGAAGAGCATTGTTAATGGTGGAGGAAAGGATAATACTAATGCTATTCAAGGACAGGCTGGAGAAGATAATTTAACTTTAAAAACTGATACAATAGTGAATGGAAATATTGATTTAGGTGCTGGGAATGATAATTTAACATTGCTAGGAAGTGTGCAATTAAATGATGATATCTCAGGTGGATCTGGGAATGATAAGCTTGTAATAGATGGTAAAAACAAGTTGAATCTATATAATTCAATAAATAGTTTTGAGGATATTAATCTTAAAAATAGTGCAGATTTAACTCTTTATGAAACAGCTAAAATAATGGGAGCAGAGAATGTAAGGATTGAAGCAGGAAGTCAAATAAATTTAAGAGTAGATAGTAATTTATTAGAGAGTGATGGAAGTTATGTAACTCATGCTTTATACAATAATAGTGATAAAACCTTAAATATTATTGGAGATATGAGTAAGCAGGATGAGAATGGCACAATCCATGAGAGTAAAAATCCAGATAAATTCAATAAATTGTCAATACTTAATATTGTTACAAATGGAATTGGGAACCTTACAAATAAAGATGGTAGTGTAATAAAATTTGGAAATACTAAGATAGATACAGAACATTCTAAAAGTACAGAGAAAGAGTATATAAGTAATGGTGGAGTGTGGGTAAAAACAGATTCAATTCTTACCCATGCAGAAGTTGTAGAAGAGAAGTCAAATGATGGAAAATTAGATACTAAAGTCATAATAAAAGGTCAAGAGGATCTATTTGGTATAATAGAAACTTTCCCATTAAAACCTGTAGATCCAGCCAAGCCAATAATAAGACCTACACCGATTGTTCCAGCTAACCCAATAATAAGACCTACACCGATTGTTCCAGCTAACCCAATAAAAACGAAGTTATATGTAAAGCTAAATGATATATATAAGGGAATATATACGAGTGGAGATAAAAATTTTGGTGCTTTAAATGGTATTGTTGTAAATCATTCATTTACTGACAAGGATAAAGGAGACTATACTATAATAGGAAATCAGAAGATGCAAATGGCAACTTTACTTGAATATTTAAGAGAGATATATGAGGAAACTCCTTACTCTTTCTCAAATGAAGCTACCAAAAAATCTATGGAGTTATTCCATAATGTAGTAAGAGACGGTGATTTTAAAGCAAAAGAGAAAAGTTGGTTAGTTTATGGTGGATTTACTCATGAAAATGGAGATCAAGAGCAATCATATTATGGAAAAAATTATCATGGATTTGATGTAGGAACTACCAATACAGCTGTTGATATAAAAATAACAGGAGCATATGGACAATTGGAGTATGGGAATACAGAGAGTTTGTCTAGTGGATTGATATTAGGTGGAAATAACACAAGAATAAAAGTTGAGTCATCAAAACTAGAGGGAACTTCTGCATATATTGGTACTTATCTTAAAAAAGATATAGATGCTTTTAGAATTACAACAGGATTAGGTTATCAGTATACTGAATATGATGGAAAAAGAAATGTAGTAAATCAAAGTTACTCTGAAAACTATAAAGATAGAGGATTGAATCTATACCTAGATGGAAAGTATAGCTATGAGATAGGAGAGAAATTGTATTTAGAACCAAGCTTAGGTTTATCATATACTCATATAGATCAAGCTGGAATAAGAGAGGAACAAGATAAGGCTCTAGCTTTAAATGTTGATTCAAAAGAGTTTGATATACTAGAGGGAACTATTGGTGTTAATTTGAAGAAGGTTATTGCAACTGAAAAAGGAAAGCATACTGTATCAGGTGGAGTAACATATAGGAATATATTGGATGGAGATGAAGCTAACTATTTAACTGCAAATTATGGTGGTGATGATTTTGAGATATTAATACCTCATAAAAATAGAGATCAAATATCAGTAGGTATAAAATATCAAGCAGAATTAGAAAATGGAGTCTTTTATGATATAAAAGGAAATTATTTCTTGAATACTGATTCAAAAGAAAACTCTAATAAAAATTCAGATAGAGGAGAATGGAGAACTGGATTTGGAATAGGATATAAATTATAAAAATGAGCACCCTCATTTGATAAGAGTGCTTTGATAACTTAATAGAACTAATTGTGAAAATAGCTGAAGAGAATTTTACTCTTTGGCTATTTTTTTGTACAAAAATACGTGCTTTAAGAAAAAACTGAGTTTATTTTTTTATAATTTTAGCTATTTTGTAAAAAATTTTTATAAAGGTTGACTTTTTATTTTAAAAGTTGTAGAATTTAAGGGAAACTAATGTGCCTATACACGCATTTTTCTTAAAAAACGAATAGGAGGAATATTTTGGCTAACTACATAGTTCAATTTCCTTTGAGAGTAGAAAAGTATCAAAAAGATATACTAGAAAAAAGATTTTCAATAGGGAGAGATATATATAACTCACTGTTGAATAGAATGAACAAGAGATATAAAGAGATGATAAAAACTAAGGTCTATAGAGAGATTTTAGAGGAGATATCTCAAGCAGAGGGGAGCAAAGAGAAAAAAAATCTATATAAAAGATTGGAGACCATTAGAAAAGAGAATGGATTTAATGAGTATTCTTTTCATAAAGAGGTAAAAGAGATGCAGAAATATTTTAAAAAAAATATTGATTCTTTTACTGCACAGAAGATAGCAACACAGGTGTGGAGAGCTTTTGAAAAAGTGATATATGGAAATGGAGAGAAGATTCATTTTAAGAGGGTGGAAGATTTTAAGTCCTTAGAGGGAAAATCAAATGGAACAGGGATTAGATATATTGATGGATATATTGACTGGAAAGGTTTGAGATTAAAGGTCTTGATAGATGAGAATAATCACTATGAGCAGGAAGCTATGAAGAGCGAGATCGCCTATTGTAGATTGGTTAGGAAGATAGTTAGAGAGAGGGTAAAATACTATACTCAGATAGTTTTTAAGGGAGTTCCACCTATAAATGTGGATAAGAGAACTGGAGAGTATAGAGAGAGAATAGGTAGTGGAGAGGTTCATATAGGGATAGGTAAACAGTATCTGTTCTATAAGAGAGAGAATGAGGATATAAAGATTGTTGAACTAGCTGATAGAGTATATCCTTTAGAGCTAAGAAGAAGAGAGTTAGCAGGTGAACTCAAGAAAAGAGAGAGAATGGGGTACTCCAATGGGAGTATCCGTCATAAGAGATTGAGAAGTAAGCTAATGGAAGTGTATAGGAAGCAGATGGCTGTGAGAAAGTACCAACATGAATGCCTGAGTAATGAGATCTTAAAACTAGGAGATAGACTTAAGATAGATAGAATAGAGGATATTCAAGATAGAGTCTACTCTTTGGGAAAAGAGAGAATGGTAAAGATAACAACTGGGGGAGAGATAGGACAGAGAGCTCCTGTTATGTTGATAGATATGTTGGAAAGAAAATTGAAATATAAAGAGTAGGTTTTGACATGAACCTAGCTAGAAATAGTGAAAATCAAATAGAAGAGGATTGGGCTAATGTACTCTAGAGTACATTAGAAAATCTTTAGTATAAGAGATGTGAAGTGTCAGTACTTTTCATTTGTTAATTAATGTAAGCGATTAGGGAGAAGTTTTTTATGAAGAGACAGATAGCAAAATTTGTAATGATTATAATGCAATTTATTTTTTATTTTGTAGTTAATAAATTTTTTAATGTGCCAGATAGAATTATGTACAATACATTTTTTATTTATCTGGCTTTAAATTTGACTAAGAACATGTACTCATTCCAAACTATATTGATATGGGAAGAGTTAAGAAAGTTATTATGGGTACATGGAGAGTATTTAATAGTAATGTTGATAAATGACTTGGCATTTTGGGGATATAAATATATACCAGTTCATCTATTTGTTGGATTGACATTTACATTCTTTAATATCTTTATAATAAGATTTATAAGAACAATATTTAGAAAGAATTTAGAGAAAAGTCTTTTGATAATAGGAATAGGAAATACTGCAAATCAGATAACTAGAATAATAAAAGATAATAATACATTTACTATGTATAAAATACTTGGTTATGTATCAGCAAATAATATATCAGGAGTAAATCAAGATGTTCATATTAATGAAAAAGAGATAATAGGTACATATGAAGAGTTGGATAAGATTTTAGAAGAAAATAAAGTAAATGAAGTATTGATAGCTTTACCATTAGCAGATAATGAACAGATGGAAGAGATAATCAATAAATTAGATGGAAAAGTTGATAAGATTAAGTTTATTCCAAGATTAAATGAGGTGTATACACTGAACTCTGCAGTGGAAGATTATGATGGAATGATGGTTTTATCTACTTATAATGGAATGAATAAAAAGAGAAACAGGATATTAAAAAGAGGTTTTGATATATTAACTGGATTAGTAGGTTGTAGTGTACTGGGAATACTATATTTGATATTTGCACCTAAGATAAAAAAAGATGGTGGAAAAGCGATATTTACTCAAAATAGAATAGGACAAGATGTAAAGCCATTTAAGATGTATAAGTTTAGAAGTATGTATGTAGATGCTGAAGATAGATTAAATGAACTATTAGAAAAAGATGAGAAAGTAAGAGAAGAGTTCTATAGAACATTTAAGTTGAAGAATGATCCAAGAATAACTAAAGTTGGAAATTTTTTAAGAAAAACATCATTAGATGAGTTTCCTCAATTTTTAAATGTGCTAAAAGGAGATATGTCTTTTGTAGGACCAAGACCAGTGGTACAAAAAGAAGTAGATATGTATTATGGGAAAGAGAATGCTAAAAAGATATTTATGGTAAAACCAGGAATAACAGGAATGTGGCAAGCTAATGGAAGATCAGATGTAGAAGACTATGATTCAAGAATAGCATTGGATCTTTACTATATAAGGAACTGGTCATTGTGGTTGGATATAGTAATAACAATAAAAACAATAAAGAATGTAATTTATAGGAAGGGTGCATATTAAGATGAAAATATTACATATAGTAGAGTGTTTTGGAGGAGGCGTTTATGATTTTATAAAGAATATAACTTCTGAAATGATAGAGGACGAGGTAACTATTTTATATGGTGATAGAGGAAGTTTAAAAAAAGATTTTAAAAAAGATTTTGATGATAATATAAAATTTATAAAATGGAATAATGCTCAAAGAGAATTATCATTATCGAAGGATAGTAAAGCATTAATAGAATTGATAAAAGTTTTAAAAAAAGAAAAATATGATGTGATACATCTCCATTCATCTAAGGCAGGTTTTTTGGGTAGAATTGGAGCTAGAATAGTAAAGCAACAAAATAATGTAATTTATACAACTCATGGAATTTCTTTTTTAAGAAAAGATATATCTAATTTTAAATTGAAGTTATTCATATTATTTGAGAAAATTGGAAAATGTTGTGGTGGAAAGGTGATAGCATGTTCGAAATCTGAAGCAGAATATATAAAATCTAAAGGAATTCAATGTGATTATATAAATAATGGAATAAGAATAGAAGAGAATTTTGAAAAAAAAATAAAACAAGATGATATAACAAGAATAATAACTGTTGGAAGAATAACAGAACAAAAAGGTCCAGTTGAATTTAATAAGATAGCTGAAAGTTTTTTAGAAAATAAAAAAATAAAGTTTATATGGGTTGGAGATGGAGAAGAAAAGAATAAGTTAACATCTCCAAATATAGAGATAACAGGTTGGTTAGAGCAAGAAGAAGTAAAGGAAAAATTAAAAGAAGCAGATATATATTTATCCACATCATTATGGGAAGGGTTACCATTAGCTGTGTTACAGGCTATGAATTATAAATTACCATTAGTTTTATCAAATTGTGTAGGAAATATAGATTTAGTAAGTGAAGGAGTAAATGGTTATTTATTTTCAGATTATAAAGAGGCGATAGTATTTTGTAAAGAAAATGAAAAAAATTTAAAAAGAGGAGAGTTTTCTAAAATTATATTAAAAGAATTTTTTGAAATTGATCGGATGAAAAAGAAGTATAAGAAAATATATGATAATTGTATTGTTATAGGAGAATTTTAAATATGAAAAAAATAGTGATAAATGGACGATTTTTGACACAACAAATAACAGGAGTCCAAAGAGTAGCACACGAACTAGTTCGTGAATTAGATGATTTGGTTAAAATTGAGCAATTAGAAGTTGTAATATTAGCTCCTAAAAATATATTATTTGAAAATTTATATAAAAATATAACAATAAAAAAAATAGGATTTTTAAAGGGACATTTGTGGGAGCAATTAGAATTACCATTGTATACTTTTTTTGAAAAAGGATTATTAATAAATTTTGGAAGTACAGCTCCAATTATAAACACGGGAATAGTTGATATTCATGATATTTCTTTTAGAGTTAATCCAGAATTTTTTTCAAAAAAGTTTTCATGGTACTATAGAATTTTGATTTGGATTTTAGTTAGAACAAGTAGGAAAATATTGACAGTTTCAGAATTTTCAAAAAAGGAAATAATAAAATATTATGGTGTTTATGAAGAAAAAATAAAAGTTGTATATAATTCTTGGGAACACATTTTAAGAATAAAAGAAGATATGAGTATTTTAAAAAAATTTAATTTGCAAAAAAAGAATTTTTATTTGGCTGTTTCAAGTATTGCTCCTAATAAAAATTTCAAATACATAGTTGAACTGGCTAAATTGTATCCAGAAAAACAATTTGCAATTGTGGGGAAAAAAAATACTGAAGTATTTGGAGATTTAGGAATTGATAATATAGAGAATTTAGTTTGGTGTGGATATGTAAGTGATGAGGAATTAAAAGGTTTGTATATGACTTGTAGAGGATTTATTTTTCCCTCGTTTTATGAAGGATTTGGTCTGCCACCATTGGAAGCAATGGGGTGTGGCTGTGAAGAAATTTATGTATCGAATACAAGTTGCTTACCAGAGATATTTGAAGATAGTGTATATTATTTAAATCCAAATAAAGTAGAGAAGATTTTAGATTTAAAAGAAATTAAAACAAACATATTAGAAAAATATTCATGGAGAAAATCAACTGATAAATTATTAGAAATAAATAAAGAACGAGGATATTAAAATGGAGTTAGAAAAAGCTATTATTATATCAAATTTTATATATGCATTTTTTATTATATATATATTATTTTTTCATTTGAAAAAAATTAAATTTAGAATATATAGTGGAATAATAGTAATTTTATTAATTACTCCTTATAATATTTTGATAAATCGTATTGGAAATTATAATGAAATATATTTTTTTAATATGATGTATAGAATGAAAATATTAGGTTTATCAATAGCAGATATATTTATTCTAATATTTGGATTAATAACACTAAAAAATTATATATATGAAAAAAAGAAAATAATTATTGAAAAAAATATAAAAATAATTTTTATTAGAGATTTGTTATACATGATTTTAGGAAGTTTTTCATATATAATAACAAAAAGTTATTTTTTAGATAATGGAAAAGCTTATTTGATAAATATACGACATTTTTTATATTGTTGGATATGTTATTTTTTATTAAAATATTTAGAAGAAAAAAGAATAAAAAATCAAATTGATTATATCAAAATTTTTAAAATTTTGATATTAGGTTCTTGTATACTTTCAATTTTTTATAGAAAAGAAGATGTTTGGATAAGGTTTGGAAATAAAATTTGGTTATTATCACAAGAATGGGGAGCATACTTTTTAGTTTATTTGTTGATATATATTATACTAGAGCTATGGAATAGATATACTTTAAGTAAACTATTATGGGCATTGATATTAATTATAATAATAAGTAATGACTTTTATAAAACAAGTATTCTTCAAATATTATATTTTATAATTTTCGTAGTTTTATTTATTTTTAAAAATAAATTAAAAAAATATTTTTTTATAATGATAGCAGTTATTTTTTCCGTAATTATAGCGACAATAAGTATAATAAATTTAAAAGAAACAGATGGTATAAAAACAAGATTTTTACAAGTTAATGAATATATTACATATATAAAAAAGCAAGATGATGAAATTTATAGAATACTTTTAGGTTCTGGAATGGGAAGCCCATATGAGGGTAAAATGGGTGATTTTGGAGAAAGTAAGGCTATTGATAGACAAAAATTTGGAAAATATAAATTTGCAATGCATGTACAATATTTTGTTAATTTTACAGAAGTAGGAGTTATAGGATTTGTGCTAGTAATATTTATAAATATATATATATTTATAAATATTACTATAAAAAATAATCACATAAAAAATAGAGAAAATATTGAATACATATTTGTGATATACATAATAACATATAATTTATTTTCTTTATTAATCACATTGGGATCACCAATAATGGCAATATTTTCTGGTATTGTATATGCTCGATATGATCAATTAAAAAAAGAAATTTTTTTAAAAAATAGTGAAATAAAAAGGAGATTTTGATAGAAATGAATTTAAAATTTGGTACAGGTGGAATGAGAGGAGTTATGGGAATAGGTACTGATTGTATGAATGAAACTACGATAAGTAATGCAACTCAAGGTGTTGTAAACTATCTCATAGATTCAACAGGTGAAATAGGAAAAAATAAAGGAATAGTAATTGCCTATGATAGTAGAATAAAGTCTTCAGAGTTTGCTGAAAAAACAGCTCTAGTTTCTTGTGCTAATGGAGTAAAAACTTATTTATTTAAAAATATAAAAAGTACACCAGAACTTTCATTTGCAGTAAGAGAGTTAGATTGTCAAGTAGGAGTTATGATTACAGCTTCTCATAATCCTAAAGAATATAATGGATATAAAGTCTATTGGGAAGATGGTGGACAGTTAGTAGAGCCACAAGCTAGTGGAATTATAGAAGAAGTGAATAAAGTTAATGAATTAGGAGATGCAAGAGAAATTTCTAAAGAAGAAGCGATAGAAAAAGGATTACTAACTATATTAACAAATGAGTTAGATGAAAAATACTTAGAAAATGTAAAAAAAGAAAGTATTTTAAATGGATTGCCTAAAGATATAAAGGCAGTATATACTCCTCTTCATGGAGTAGGTGGTAGACCAGTAAAAAGATTATTGGATGAATTAGGTTACAGCAATATATTTGTAGTCAAAGAGCAGTTTGAACCTAATGGAGAATTTCCAACTTGTCATTATGCAAATCCAGAAGAAAAATCAGTTTTTGATTTAGCTATAAAATTAGCAGATGAAAAAGGAACAAAAATTTGTATAGCTAATGATCCAGATGCAGATAGAACAGGAATGATGGTAAAAGAGAATGATAAATGGGAGTATTTGAATGGAAATCAAATAGGAACTTTACTATTAGCATATATTTTGAATAATAGCCAGAATATTCCTAAAAATAGTGCAATAGTTTCAACAATTGTTACAACTCCAATGCTAGATTTATTAGCTAAAGACTATAATTTAAAAGTTTTTAGAACTCTTACAGGTTTTAAATATATAGGAGAAAAGATAAGAGAATTTGAAGAAGGAAAATATAATAATTATTTTCTATTTGGAATGGAAGAATCTATTGGATATTTAAAAGGTGATTATGTAAGAGATAAAGATGGAATATTAGGAGTAATGCTAGTAGTAGAGATGTGTTCATACTTTGAAAGCATTGGAACTACACCACTAAAAGAATTAAACAAACTATATGATAAGTATGGGTGGTATAGTGAAATAACTTATCCAGTAACTAGAAAAGGTGAAAAAGGACAAGAAGAAATTTCTAGAATGATGGAAGGATTGAGAAAAGAATTATCAAAGTGTTTTTTAAATAAAAAAGTGGTAACCAAGTATGATTATTTAAATGATGAATTAGGGTTACCAAAATCTAATGTAATTCAATATATATTAGAAGATGGAACATATATAACAATCAGACCTTCTGGAACAGAACCTAAAATAAAATACTATATCTATACTAAGGATATATCAAAAGAAAATGCAGATAAAAAATTACAAGATCTTTTAGAAAGTTTAAAAGAATATATGGAGAATTTAATAAGATAGGGAGGATTTATGTTAACAGCAATTATAATGGCTGGTGGAAGTGGAGAAAGGTTTTGGCCACTATCAACACCAGAAAGACCAAAACAATTACTTAAGATATTTTCTGATAAAAGTATGATTAGGGAAACTGTTGACAGAATTTTACCTATAATAGATTCAGAAAACATATTTGTAGCTACGAATATCATTCAAGCTAAAGAGATAGAAAAGGAATTAGGATATATACCAAAGGAAAATATAATAATAGAACCAGCTTTTAAAGATACAGCTGCTGCTATAGGCTATGCTTCTCTAATAATTGAAAATAAATTTAAAGATAAATTAAAAGTAGGAGAAAAGATAGAAGTAGTTGTATTAGCATCAGATCATTTAATAAAAAAAGAAGATGATTTTAGAAAAGCTATATTAGAAGGGGCTAAAGAAGCTAGAGAGCATGGTGTAATAGTAACTTTAGGTATAAAACCAACCAAACCAGAAACAGGATATGGATATATTGAAGTTAAAGAGGATAATATAGAATTAAATTCAATATGTAAAGTTAAAAGATTTAGAGAAAAGCCAAGTTTGGAAGTAGCTGAGAGTTATTTAGCAAGTGGAAAATATTTATGGAATAGTGGTATGTTTATTTTTACAACAGATACTATTTTTAAAAACTTTGAAGTATTAATGGAAGAGCATACTGAAATATTCAATCAAATAAAGGAAGAATTAAAAACTGGAGCAGTTGGAGAAGAATTAAGTAATAGAGTAAAGAAATACTTTGATAATTTTGAAAAAATATCAATAGATTTTGGAATTATGGAATATTCTAGAAATATAAGAGTGATACCAGTAGATATAGATTGGAATGATATTGGTAGTTTTAATGCTTTTGATGATATATTTTCAAAAGATGAAAATGGAAATGTTGTAAGAGGAAAAAGTATAAGAAATTTAGATTCAAAAGATAATATTATAATATCTGATGATGTTGAAGTTTCAGTATTAGGAGTACAAGATTTAGTTATTGTAAAAGAAAAAGATAAACTATTAATAACTAAAAAAGATAGAACACAGGATATTAAGAAATTGATAAATTTAAAAAAATAGGAGAAAAGATGAAAAAAAAATTTATATTTATGGGAGATTTTGCAAATCAAATGACTATATATAGTACTTGTAAATACCTTGAATTAAAGGGAATTGAAGTTGAAGCATATTTTCCAGATGAAGAGGATCGAATATCAAAAGTTTTTCAAAAAATTAATATAAATGAAAAAAAAAGTAAAGAGTTTATGAAATACAAGAAATTTCAATTTTTAAAAATTATATTAAATCAATTTCAGTTTATATATTCTGGATTAGCACCTAGAAATAAAAGTATAGAGGAATATTATTTTGATAAAAAAATTATTTATTACGAAGGTGTACATTATAATTTAGAGTTAATTCAAAAAGAAAGAAATAAGATCTTTGAGTGTTTTGAATTTCCAGAATTAAAGGATGAAAAAAATAAAAAAATAGCAAAATTAATAGAAAAAACTAATTCTGTATCTATTCATATAAGAAGAGGAGATTACTTAAATCATCCAATTTTTGGAAATATATGTACATTAGAATATTATAAAAAAGCAATTGAAGAGATAAAACAAAGAGTAGAAGAGCCAGTATTTTATATTTTTTCTAATGATATTGAATGGTGTAAAAATAATTTTGGATTTTTAGAAAATAGTTATTACATAAATTGGAATTGTAAAAAAGAAGATAATTATAAAGATATGCAATTAATGTCATTATGTAAAAATAATATTTTAGCAAATAGTAGTTTTAGTTGGTGGAGTGCACTATTAAATAAAAATAAAGAGAAAATAGTAATTGTTCCAGAAAAATGGATAAATGAACATCGAAATCAGAAGTTATTATGGATTAATAAAATTAGGTATAAAATTTTTGGAGAAAGAAGAAATGCATATGAAAATATGATTCCAGAAAAGTGGATAAAAATTAAAAATTATTAATATAGGAGAGTTAATTATGAAAAAAATAGCATTAATAACAGGAATAACAGGTCAAGATGGTTCGTATTTAGCAGAATTTTTATTAGAAAAAGGATATGAAGTTCATGGAATTATAAGAAGAGCATCAACATTTAATACAGGAAGAATAGAGCATTTATATATTGAGGATCTAATAGAAGATATGCATAAAGATAGAAAAATTCAACTTCATTATGGAGATATGACAGATTCTATGAGTTTAACAAGATTGATAAGAGAGATTAAACCGACAGAAATTTATAATTTAGCTGCTCAATCTCATGTACAAGTTTCTTTTGAAGTACCTGAATATACAGCAGATTCAGATGCTATAGGAACTTTAAGAATATTAGAAGCTGTTAGATTTTTAGGAATGGAAAAAACATGTAAAATATATCAAGCTTCAACATCAGAATTATTTGGAAAAGTACAAGAAGTTCCACAGAAAGAAACAACTCCTTTTTATCCAACATCGCCTTATGCAGTAGCAAAACAATATGGGTATTGGATAACTAAAAATTATAGAGAAGCTTATGGAATGTTTGCTGTAAATGGAATTTTATTTAACCATGAATCAGAAAGAAGAGGAGAAACATTTGTAACAAGGAAGATAACTTTGGCAGTAGCGAGAATAGCAAAAGGTTATCAAAAGAAGTTATACTTAGGTAATTTAAATGCATTAAGAGACTGGGGATATGCTAAAGACTATGTAGAATGTATGTGGTTAATTATGCAGCAAGAAAAACCAGAAGATTTTGTAATTGCAACAGGAGAACAGTATTCAGTAAGAGAGTTTTGTAACTTGGCATTTAAAGAAGTTGGAATTGAATTAGAGTGGCAAGGAGAAGGAATAGAAGAAAAAGGAATTAACAAAGCAACAGGAGATATTTTAGTAGAGGTTGATCCGAAATATTTTAGACCTTCAGAAGTAGAAACATTACTTGGAGATCCAACAAAAGCAAAAACAGTGTTAGGATGGAATCCAAGAAAAACATCATTTGAAGAGCTTGTGAAAATAATGATGAATTATGATTTAGAATATGTAGAAAAAAATCACATACTAAAAGTAAGAGGTAATTAAAATGGATTTGAAAGAGAAAAAAATAATAGTAACAGGTGGAGCAGGTTTTCTAGGTTCACATGTTGTAGAAAAATTATTAGAAAGAGGATGTAAAAAAGAAAATATTTTTATACCTAGAAGTAAAAAGTATAATTTAACTCAAATACAAGATGTAGAAAGAATGTATTTAGATTTTAAAGCAGATATTGTTATACATATTGCAGCAGATATTGGAGGAATAGGATACAGTAAAACGCATCCAGCTTCTCAATTTTATAATAATTTGATGATAAATACTCTGGTTCAAGATTTGGCGTATAAACATGGAATAGAAAAGTTTGTAGGAGTAGGAACAGTATGCTCTTATCCTAAATATACTCCAGTACCATTTAAAGAAGAAGATTTATGGTTAGGATATCCAGAAGAAACAAATGCAGCATATGGTTTAAGTAAAAAAATGATGCTTGTTCAATCTCAAGCATATAGACAACAGTATAATTTTAATGCAATACATTTATTAATGATAAATTTATATGGACCAAGGGATAATTTTTCATTAGAAAATTCACATGTAATTCCAGCTTTAATTAGAAAAATAATAAAAGCAAATAGAGAAGATTCAGATATAGAAGTATGGGGCGATGGAACTGCTTCAAGAGAATTTATATATGTAGAGGATGCGGCAGAAGCAATAGTTCTAGCTACTGAACTTTATAATGGTGCTGAACCTATAAATATTGGAAATGGCGAAGAAATAACAATAAAAGAATTAGTTCAAATATTAGGTGAATTGTTAAAATACAGAGGAAAAATAATTTGGGATACAAGTAAACCAAATGGTCAACCTAAGAGAAGATTAGATGTTTCAAAAGCTTTAGAATTTTTTAAATTTAAAGCAAAAGTTGATTTTGAACAAGGGTTAAGAAATACAATTCATTGGTATCTTGAGAACGAGGATAACATGAATGGATAGATTTTCTATTTTAAAAAAGCAATTATCTTTTGGAATAATTTTTAAAATATTAGCAATGGGATTGGGTTATATTTCAATCCCATTATTTCTCAAATTTTTAGGTAAACAAGATTATGGTTTATGGATGACAATTTTTTCAATTGTAAGTTGGATTTATACTTTTGATCTAGGAATAGGAAATGGTTTAAGAAATAAACTAAGTGAAAGCCTAACTAAAAAAGATTATATAAGTGCAAAGGAATATATATCAACAGGATATATTATTTTAGGACTAATAGCCTTTTTCATTTTATTTGCAGGATTGATATCAATAAAATTTGTTAATATAACAAAATTTTTAAACATAAATTTTTATAATGAAGATTATATTAAATTAGTTTTAATGTCAATTTTTTCAATAACAATAATAAATTTTATAGTTCTTTTATATAGAGTTTTTTATCTGTCAATTCATAATAGTTTTATAGGAGAATTAAATAATTTTCTTTTTCAGATAATTTTCATCTCAAGTCTATATTTATTAAATTATTTTAACAAAATAAATTTAATTTCAATTGCAATTATTTATCCGGGAATAAATTTGCTTATAGGAACAATCTTTACAATAAAATTTTTTAAGAATTATCCAAACTTAAAGCCAAATTTTAAATATTTTAAAAAAGAAAAAATAAAAGAAATTAATAGTTTAGGGATAGTGTTTTTTATTATTCAAATCTCTATGCTTATTATTTTAACAACTGATAATATGTTGATTACAAAATACATAGGAACTACTGAGGTAGCCACGTATAATATTGTTTCAAAATTATTTCAAATTTTACTTGTATTAGAAGGATTAATAGCAGCCCCAATGTGGTCTTTATTTATAGATGCTTATATAAAGAAAGATAAAACTTGGATAAATAAAGCTTTTAAAAATTTAAATTTATTATTTTTACTCTTGATTATGGGAGTAGTTATAATGGTATATATTTTACCAAATATAGTAAAAATATGGATAGGAGAAGAGTTAGTTTATCCAAAATATTTAATATTATATTGGGGATTATTTATTTTAAATAGAGTATATGGAGATATTTATATGATGTTTATAAATGCTACTGGTAAAATAAAATTTCAAATGTATTTGTATGTTATAGGAGCGATATTGAATATACCATTAACAATATATTTTATAAAAAATTTAAATATGGGAAGTAGTGGTGCTATTTTAGCAACTAATATTTGTATGTTACCTTTAGCTGTAGCAATGCCAATTCAAGCATATTATATTTTAAAAAAGATAAAAAATTAGTAAAGGAAAAAAAGATGAAATTATTATTTATTGTTCCAAAATTATATTATGGTGGTGCAGAACTACAAATGAGACATATTATAAATTATGGAATAGAAAAAGGATACAAAATAGAAGTAGTAGATATAGAAACTACAGAGGAATTAAAGGAAAAATATAAAGTAATTCAATTAAAAAAAGAAATTTTTTTAAAAAAAGATAATAAGATAAAAAAAATTCTTAAAAGAATACAACTTTATTTTTTATTAAAAAAGATGATAGATAGTAAAAAGTA
Organism: Fusobacterium sp.; assembly: GCF_019012925.1. Classification (GTDB taxonomy): domain Bacteria; phylum Fusobacteriota; class Fusobacteriia; order Fusobacteriales; family Fusobacteriaceae; genus Fusobacterium_A. Next base: position 2,509 of record NZ_JAGIRL010000016.1, on the reverse strand, counting down.
TGATTATATAATATTTTTTAATATTTTATTTTTGCCACTAGTATATTTAGTGAAAACAAAAGTAATTTTTTCAGTTAGAGAGTATAATATGAACTATTTTAAAAATTATAATAAATATTTAAGAAAAGTGTTTATTATAACAGCGAATAATATACCAAGTTATATAGAATTAAAGAAAAAATATAAGAGAGTATTTTTACAAAATAATTGTGTTATAAATTTTGATGCTGAAAAAGAAAAAGAAAAACTAGAAAAAACTTATCTAATAGTTTCAAATATAGCTAAGCATAAAAATATATTACCTGTAATAACTTTATTTAAACAATTAGAAAATAAAGGATATAGATTAAGAATAGCTGGAAAAATTACAGATGAAAAATATTATAAAGAACTATTAAAAGAATCAATTGGAAGTAACAATATAAGGTTTTTAGGAAGTTTGAATTATGAGAAATTAAAAGAAGAATATTTAAAAGTAGCAGGTGTAATACATTTATCTAAACAGGAAGGAACACCAAATGCTCTACTGGATGCAATAAAATATAATAAAAAATTTATTTGTTTAAATACCGTTGAAAACAATTGTTTATTTGCGGAAGTACCTATATTTTTAATAAATGATGAAAACGAATTAAAAGAAAGAATATATGAGTTAGAAAACTATGATTGTTCAAATGAATTAAAATATCTACAAAATAAAATTAAGCAAATGTTTTCAGAAAGAAATATAATTGAATTTTATAAAATATTGAAACAATACAAGGAGAAATAAAATGTTAAAAACATATTTAAAGAAATTTTCAATACTAAGGTTTTTTAAAATTTATATAACTATAACCAAAAATAAATTTTTATATAATACATTAGAAAAGCAAGAAAAATATATAAAAAAACAATTTAAAGAATGCTTAGATTATGAAATAGATTTTAATAAGCAACCAGTTACATTTAATCAAAAAATACAATTTAGAAAGTTATATGATAATAATCCTTTATATTCAATTTGTGCTGATAAATATAGAGTTAGAGAGTATGTAAAAGAAAAAATAGGAGAAGAATACTTAATTCCACTGTATTTAGTAACAGATAAATTAACAGAAGAGCAATGGGATAAATTACCTAATTCTTTTGTAGCAAAAGCTAATCATAATAGTGGACCTGTACAGATAGTAAAAGATAAAAATAAAGTAAATAAAAAAGAGATAATAAGAGAATTAAATAACCAATTAAAGTTAGATTTTGGAAGTTTAACCTTGGAAAAGTATTATAGTGATATTCCAAGAAAAATAATCGTTGAAAAATTTTTAAAAGAAAATATAGAAGACTATAAATTTAATTGTTTTAATAATGGTGAAATAATTCTTGAAAGAGTAACAAAAGCAAGTGAAATTAGCAATATGTATGATCCATATTCTTGGAAACAGCTTAATTTTACTACTGGAAATAAGATTGATTTAAAAAAATATGAAAAACCTCAAAACTTTGAAAAAATGTTAGAGATAGTTAAAATTTTATCTGAAGATTTTGAATATGTAAGAGTTGATTTATATAATATTGAAGGAAAAATTTATGTAGGAGAGCTTACTTTTTGTGAAAGTAGTGGTTTTGGAAAATTTACAGATGAAAAGTGGGATTATAAATTTGGAGAGTTTTGGGAGCAAAAAAAATTAAAATAATAAATCTTTAATTATAGTGAGGGAAATTATGTATAAGAAGATTGCAGTAGCAGGAACAGGATATGTAGGATTATCAATAGCTGTACTTTTATCTCAACATCATAAAGTTACAGCAGTAGATATTATTCCAGAAAAAGTAGAGATGATAAATAATAGAAAATCACCTATTCAAGATGATTATATTGAAGAGTATTTAGCAATAAAAGAGTTAGATTTGGTAGCAACTTTAGATGGAGAATCAGCATATAAAGATGCTGAATTTGTAGTAATAGCAGCACCTACTAATTATGACTCTAAAACAAACTATTTTGATACATCAGCAGTAGAAAACGTAATAGAAACAGTATTAAGAGTAAATCCTAATGTAATTATGGTAATAAAATCTACTATTCCAGTGGGATATACAGAATCAGTAAGAAAAAAATACAATACTAAAAATATAATATTTAGTCCAGAATTTCTAAGGGAATCAAAAGCTTTATACGACAATCTATATCCTTCACGTATTATAGTTTCAACAGATAAAAATGATGAAGAACTAACAAAAAAAGCCTATGAATTTGCTGGATTATTACAAGAGGGAGCTATTAAAGAGAATATCGAAACACTTATTATGGGATTTACAGAAGCAGAAGCAGTAAAACTATTTTCTAACACATATTTAGCTTTAAGAGTAAGTTATTTTAACGAATTAGATACATATGCAGAGATGAAGGGATTAAATACTCAAGAGATAATAAATGGAGTATGTTTAGATCCAAGAATTGGAATGCACTATAACAATCCTTCATTTGGATATGGTGGATATTGTTTACCTAAAGATACAAAACAAT
>NZ_JAGIRL010000009.1 GCF_019012925.1 Fusobacterium sp. | reverse complement strand
CTCTTGCTTATCTGTTAACAGATAAGCAAGAGCTAAATCTAAAGTAAATCCATTACGACTAAGCATGAAGCACCACTCCTCATCCCCATTAGGAGTGTCCTTCCATTTATAGTCATTTATTTTATATGGAATAAAAGAACTTTCCATATCCATTGAGTCAGTAAATACTATCTCGTCATTTAATAAGTATTCACATCTTCTCATAATTTCTGATATAAAGTCATTATCTTCTTTTCTTACTCTTTCAACAAAAGAGTTTCTAAAAAAGTAACTTTGATAATCTTTTAATAGTTCCATACTACTTCAAAATTCCTAAAGCTGATAGAGCGATACCTAAAGTAAATAATAGAATTAATAATCTGTAAGTATTCCATTTTTTCTTTTTAAGTAGGTATAATACTAATCCTGTTATTGCTATTGGTAGTAAGCTTGGTAATATTTGATCTAAAACTTCTTGGAAACTTACTATTTTTTGAGTAGTTTGACCATTTATTGTCATTTCAGTAACATATTGTACTGCTAATTTTGCCTTAACAAATTTTGCCGCTAGTGCTGATATAACTGTTACTCCAACTATATTAGCTGCTTCTGATACCTCTCCAATTTTATCACTTAAACTTTTTATTGCTTTAGTTCCTAATTTATATCCTAAGAATCCTAAGAATAATTTTATCATAAGTGTTACAGATATCATTGCGAATAGGTATCCTAATGGAGCAAAACCAAGTCCACTAAGAGCAAGACCTGCAAATATTGTAGAAAATAGTGGTGCTAATCCAAACTGAGATATTGAATCTCCAATTCCTGATAATGGTCCCATTAGAGCCATTTTTATACTTCTAACGTTTGCTGCTGACTGACCATCTTGGTACATAGCAAGTTGTAAACTTGTTATGAAAGGTATTGTTTGTGGGTTTGTGTTATAAAATTCAAGGTTAGCTATTGCTACTTCTTTTAATTTTTCTTGGTCATTCTTATATATTTTTTTAAGTCCAGGTAATATAATATTTAAATATCCTACACCTTGATACTCGGTATAGTTAAAAGCACTTTGTAAAAGGTGTGCTCTTATTGTAGCTATTATATAATCTTTTTTAGTCAACATATTTTTAGATTCCATCACTAAAGTCCTCCTCATCAATATTATCTGTTACTGGTTTTACATTTCTAGTTTCAGTTACTGCTACAGGTGCATTAGCTTTTCCATTATAAGCTATTAAAGCAAATATTGCTCCTACTAAAGCTACTGCCATTATTGGAAGATTTAAGTAAGCAATACATACATAACCTAATATTGCATAAGGAATTACTTCTTTCTTTAACATTACAGATAATATCATAGCAAATCCAATTGCTGGTATTAATCCTCCTGCTACTGAGAATCCATCTATTAACCATTTTGGTAAAGCATCAACAAATAATTTTAATGCTGGTAAGCTTAAAGAAGCTGTTACCCCAATTATAAATCCTATTACTGCAAGTCCTAAAAAAGTAGAGTTAGCTATTAAAGCAAATTTCCCCCATTGACTCTTTTCTATAGCATTTTTCGCCCATTTTCCAGATCCAGCAAATAGTGTATAAGTAGCTGTTGTAATAAATTGGAAAAGAATTGCAAATGGGAAAGATAATGCTAATGCTGATTCAGGTGTAATTCCTTGATCTTTAAGTGTTATAGCCATTATAGTTCCAACTATTCCAGGTCCTACTGGGTTAGGTGGTACAGTTCCTCCAGGTCCAACTCCAAATCCCATAAATGCCAATTCAGATATAGCTCCAAATATAAGTGCAGTCTGTAAATCTCCTAAAACAATTCCTACAAAGAAAGCCATTACAATAGCTCTATTTGTATATATTCCAAGTAACATTCCTGAATAACAGAAGGCTGTTACTAATCCAATTAATATCCCTTGTACTAATGTAATTTCCATTACCTTAAACCCCCTTGATTATTTACGAATAGCTTGTCTTAAAGTTTCCACTGTCTGCTCTCCATCAGTAGATACTGGAGAAACTTTAGTGTTTAATTTTACATTGTATTTGTCCTCTAAAGTTCTTAAAGCTTCTTTATCTTCTGCTCCTAAGTATATGAATTGAGATACTTTCTCTTTTCCTTCACCAGAGTGGATATTTCCAACATTTAACTCATCCATTGGGAATCCTAAGTCACATAATCTTCTAGCATCTTCTGGACTAGCTACGATTACAAATATAGTTTGATGTGGAGCTGCTTTCCAGATTACTTTTGCAGTTCTTTCAACTGACCAGAATCTTGTTCCTATCTCTTTTGGTACAATTGAACTCATTAAAGTTTGTTGAATTTCATTTTCTGCTGCATCATCATTTGCAACGATTACTAGGTTTACTCCTAGGTTTTTGATCCATAATTGTCCTTGTCCGTGAATTAATCTCTCGTCGATTCTTACCATTTTAATATTAGGTTTGTTCATAATAAATTCCTCCTACCAATACATTTTCCAATTCTTTTTAAATCTAACTAAAGCTTCTAAATAAAAATAGTCTCCCCAAATGTTTCCTTCATTGACACCTTTTCCTGAATGCCAAGAGTAAACTCCTTCATTTATAAGAGCTTGTATTCCATCTGTTAAGTCATCAGTATAGTTATCAATTAAGCTTCCTAACATTGAATGTGCAGCATACTTATAAATAAGTTTATACTTATTTGTTTCTGGTAAATACTTATCCATTAAATTCATTCCACACACTGCTATTGCTGTAGCTGATGAATCTTTTGATTGTCCAGAATTATCTCCAAATATTAAATCCCAGTAACTTACGAAGTCTTTTGGTAATCTGTTTAAGAAATAGTTTGTAATAGCTTCAAATAACTCAATATTATCTTCATTTTCTACATATGAGTGGTTTAATGCTATTCCATATACTAACCAAGATTGACCTCTTGCCCAGCTTGAATCATCTGAATAACCTTGTCTTGTTTTTCCATGTGATGGAAGTCCTGTCTCTGGATCAAAGTAAAAAGTATGGAATGCTGATGCATCTTCACGAATTGCATTATTGATTGTAGATATATAGTGTTTCTTTGCAATTTCTCTATATTTAGTATCATTAGTTACTTCAGTAGCCCAGTATAATAATGGGATATTTAGTAAACAATCAACTATTAAACGATAGTTATCTTTTGCTCCTAATTCTCCCCAAGCTTGGATAAATTGTCCTTTCTCTTGATAACGGCTAATTAGTTTATCTGCTGCTAAGATAGCTGCTCTTTTAGCTTTCTCATTTCCAGTTAATTTGTATGCACTTACACAAGATATACTGTATAAGAACCCTAAGTCATGGTGTTCTACCTCTATGTTTTTTTCTATTCTATCTAAGAAAGACTCAACATTTTTTTCAGCTAAATTACGATATTTTACATCATTTGTAAGTTCATAACAAAGCCATAAAATTCCTGTCCAAAATCCATTAGTCCATTCTGTATTAGGCATTGGCTTATAAGCATTATTAAAAGTTGCAGGTGTTGGGAAAAGTTCTCCTAACTTAGCTATGTTTTTATCTACCTTACGTAGACACACATTGATTGCATCATTTAATTTCTCTTCTGAAATAAGTCCGTTATTGATATAACGCTCACTTCCTAATAAAAGTTCATGGTTTATTTTTCTCATTTCTACCTCTTTCCACATTTAAAAATTTGTTCTCAACTCAACACGTTAATCGGTTATGACTTTATATTATAACAATTTCATTTTAATGTCAATATTTTTTTGAAAAATAAAAAAAACAGTCCATTTTAGAACTGTTTTTTCAAATTTAAAACATCGATATTTTAGTATTCTGAAGCTATCTCTATCTCATAATAGTTAGGATGAATATAACTTTGCATATAAACTATAGGCTCTTCATCTGAGTTATAAGTTATTTTTTCTAGGCAAATAAGAGATATATCCTCTCTCTTTTCTAGCTCATCATTTCCTTCAACCATTATTTTAAAAATATCTGAACTTCTATCTAAAGTTACATATCTAATTTTCATCTTAATAGGAAAATTCACAGTGTGTTCAGTTATATTTAACTCTTTTGATAAACTTGCACCTTTATTTAATCTCTTTATTACATCAGCAGATAACTTATTGCTAAATATATATCTATCTTGAACTTTCCAAATAATTTCATTTACATAAGCTATCTGTCTAATATGAATAATTTTTTCTTTTCCTGTTCTACTTCCTAATTTCACACTTATCTCTTTATCAGTATAAGGAGAAGAAATTTTTGTTACTGTCTTTTCAGCAACTATCTGTGATACTTTATCTTTTGGAGTAAGTTCGCTAAATAGTACTTTTTTATGTAAAAGATGTCTTCTTACATACGTTCCCTTACCCTGTCTTCTTATTAATATTCCCTCATTAACTAAATCATTTAAAGCTTTTACAACTGTAGTATTACTAACTGAATACTTTTCTTTTAACTCACTCTCTGAGTAAATCTTTTCTCCAGCCTTAAATATCCCCTCATCTATTTTTTTTATAATCTCTCTTTTTATGATCTCATACTTAGGTAGCATATACCTCCTCCTACTCAATTCTTCTAAAGTTATTATATAATACTTTTTTATAATTTAAAACTACTTTAAATTATTTTTTCCATATACATCTAACTGTGTAAGTGCTGGAAATGGAGAAGGATCTGTATCTTGAATCAACTCTTGGAATCTTACCCAAGTTATTAATTTCTTTTCAAATCTGAATTTTTGAGGTGTATGAATTTTATTTAAACTTATAACCTCTTTACTTCCATCAGAAAATTCTAAAGTAGCCTGTGTCCAATAACTATCATGTGGAAAATCACATCTTATTGTTATATCTACTCTATCTATCTCTACTTCACGTCCAAAATCCAATGTTAAAGCAGCATCTAGCTGTTGATTTATACCCCAAGATGCATATGGATATGATCCGTGACTATTATTTGCATATACTCCATCTATTGCATTACAAGCAAAAAATGTAGCTTCATTTCTTGTTTCTACATTTGCAAAGGCATATGGATAAGCACCGTTGTACTCATTTAAAGCGTGTGTATTTCTTGCTAAGTTTCTATATTGACTTATCTCGAAATCCTCAGCATATCTTACACTAATATAGTGTCTTTTTCCTGTAAATGCTGTGTCAACTCTAGCTTTTACACGATTTTCAGCTATTGGAACTGTATATATCCATTCTGTCCCTTTCAAATAGATTAAATCTTCATTTAAGCTCTCATCTAAACGAACCATTAGATATTGATTAGGTTCATCAACTACTATTTTAAAATAATCTCCCTCTTCATATATCAAATCTTGTGTTGAAAGATAAGTTATAGCCTCATCTGTTTTTGCCATAATAGTTGGAGCTTTTCCTGGTTTATTTTGTCCATTACGTATATTTCCATTTTTATTATGTAAAGAAATTGTTATTGCCATACATTGTCCCCCTTGTTTTTATTAATCTTATCATCTTAATTTTAACACGTTAACACGTTGTTTGCAAGTTGTTTAATAATTAATTTTTAACCTAAATATAAAAACTACACCCTCTCTCAAATACTGAGTTTTAGGGTGTAGCATAAAAGGGATTATTTAATTAGATTATAAATTATCTTACTAACCAACCACCGTCAACAGCTAATATATGTCCATTTACATAGTCTGAAGCACGGCTTGCTAAGAATACTACTGTTCCCATTAAATCAAATGGATCTGCCCATCTATTTGCAGGAATTCTTCCTAATATCTCAGCATTTCTCTCTTTGTCAGCTCTAATTGGAGCTGTGTTAGCTGTTTTTATATATCCTGGAGCTATTGCATTTATTTGGATATTTTTACATGCTAACTCATTAGCAAAAGCTTTTGTAATTCCTGCTACAGCGTGTTTACTAGCTGTGTATGGTGGTACAAATTTTCCACCTTGGAATGATAACATTGAAGCTATATTGATTATTTTTCCTGATCCTTGTGGTACCATAACTTTTGCAACTTCTTGGCTTAGGTGGTATACAGCATCAATATTTATTGCCATAACAGCATCCCAATCCTCTTCCTTGTACTCAAGTAATGGAGCTCTTCTAATAGTTCCTGCGTTGTTTACTAATATATCTATTTTTCCATAAACAGATAAACACTCAGCTACTACTTTCTTAATATCATCTTTTAATGTTAAGTTAGCCTGAACAAAGTGAACTTTTCTTCCCTCTTTTTCAACTAACTCTCTTGTTTCTTGCCAATCTGTATCATAAGTTACAACTAATAAATCTGCACCAGCTTTTGCAAGAGCTACAACATAAGCTTGTCCTAACCCTGTATTTCCTCCAGTTACAATTGCAACTTTATCTTTTAATGAGAAAAAATCCATTGAAAAATTATCTAACATTATCTATTACCTCCAAAAATATTAATCGACTATCTTAAATCTTCCATTGCTACATGGTCCATATCAGTAAATGTTTGGTTTTCTCCAACCATTCCCCATATGAATGTATATCCACCTGTTCCTACACCACTATGAATTGACCAAGATGGAGAGATTACAGCCTCATCATTTTTCATAACTATGTGTCTAGTCTCAGTAGGCTCTCCCATTAAATGGAATACTCTTGTATCTTTTTCCATATCAAAATAGAAGTAAACTTCCATTCTTCTGTCATGTGTATGGCAAGGCATACTGTTCCATACTGATCCATCTTCTAATGCTGTCATTCCCATTACTAATTGACAAGTATCTAGTACATCTGGGTGAATATATTGGTTAATTGTTCTTTTGTTTGATGTTTCAATGCTTCCTAAGTGAACTTTTTTAGCATCAACTAATCCTATTTTCTTTGTAGGATATGCTTTGTGAGCTGGAGCTGAGTTCATATAGAATTTAGGTGGATTTTGAGGATCTACTGCTTTAAATAATACCTCTTTTACTCCCATTCCAACATAGATAGCATCTTTGAATCCTAACTCATATTCAGTTCCGTCTAGAGATATTACTCCTGCTCCTCCAACGTTTATTATTCCTAACTCTCTTCTCTCTAAGAAAAAGTTACTTCCTAACTCTTTACTTCCCTCTAATTTTAAAGTTTCCTGTGCTGGACAAGCTCCTCCAACAATTATTCTATCAAAGTGAGAATAAACTAATTTTATTTTATCTGCTAAAAATAAATCTTGAATTAAATATTCCTCTCTTAGTCTATTTGTATCATATGCTTTTGCATCTTTATTATTTGAAGCATAACGTATTTCCATTGTTTCATCTCTCCTTTTCATTTAAATTTATATTTATTCGTATTTACGTTCTAGTTCGTATTTTAGTACATCTTAATAAAAAGATATCACATTTTTTTCAATAAGTAAAGCAAAATTTTATTTTTTTGAAATTATTGAAACAAGTTTATAAAGTTTGATTTTTTGAAAAATTTTTGTTATCATAAACATAGAATATGTAAAGAAATAAAAAAGGAAGTAATAAATTATGAGCTCACATAAACCAACAGAGAGAGTTATAAATATATTGAATGTTGTTTCAAAAAATCCAAATAAACTAACTCTTTCAAATATATCAAAACAATTGAATATACCCAAAAGTACACTATCACCAATTCTAAAAACACTAGTTGAATCAGAACTTTTGAATTTTGATATAGCTACTCAAACCTATGCTGTAGGTCTTGAAACTTTTCAAATTGGACAATCATACCTAAATAGTATCAATGGATTGGATATTGTAAAATCTCATATGAGAAGTATTGTAAATGAGTGTAATGAAACTTGCCAATTGGGAATTAACCATAGAAATGAAGTTCTATATCTCACTAAAGTTGAAAGTCGTCAACCTATCAAACTACTATCTTCTATTGGTAGAAATTTACCTCTTTATTGCACTGGACTTGGAAGAGCTTTATTATTTGAATATTCAGAGGAAGATATTAGAGAGCTTTATTCTGAAGAATTAGATAAATTTACAGAATATACCATCAATAATCTTGATGATATTGTCGATCTAGTAAATAGATGTAGAGAAGAGGATTATGCGTATGAGAAACAAGAGATAACTACTGATGCTTGTTGTATAGCTGTTCCCATAAGAATAAACAACAGTATTCAAGCGGCTCTTGGAGTTAGTTTTCCTGTGGTTAGGGCAACTGAGGAGCATATTAATGACATTATCTCCCTTTTAAAACTACACTCAAAAATGATCTCCCATGAATTAAGCAATCTAAATATAAATCATATATTATAATATCTAGGCTTAAAATCTTGAGAAAACTGTAAGAATTGTAGAGTCATAACAATTCTTAAGTTTTCTTATTTTTCAGCTAAATTTTCATCTTTAAAACTCTTTCTAACTCCTCTTTCAGTTTGGATTTTTCAGTTAAGTGTATCGTCTCTATTCCCAATTCACTAGCTTTTTCAACATTGTTCAAGGTATCATCTATAAATAAAGTTTCTTTCTCTAACAAATCATATTTTTTCAAAAGAGTTCTATATATCTCCTCTTCAGGTTTTAACAAGTTTACATCATAAGAGATTACTCCACCGTCAAAATATCTATCAAAATTGCACTTTTTAGCTATCTCTAAATATGCTTCTCTATGAAAATTTGAAAGTATATACAACTTATAACCTTTTCTCTTTAAATTACTTAAAAGTTCTAAATTCTCCTCAATAGGGAACAAAACATCTTGTATACTATTATCAAATAGATATTTTATACTCTCCCTCTCTTCAGGAAGTTTTTCTGAAAATATCTCCACCGCTCTATTATATTCTAGTATTCCTCTATCTAGATCTAACCACTCTTTACTTTTAAAAACAACTTCATTAAATTTAGTAAAATTCTCCTCTTTCACATTCCTAATAATAAATTTTTGAGGATTATACTCTATCAACACATTTCCTAAATCAAATACAATATTTTTTATCATTTAGACACCTCATTTTTTATAAACTCTCCTGGAGCTACTCCCATATATTTTTTAAATACATTACAAAAATGCTTGTAATCTGTGAATCCTACTCTATCTGAAATCTCATACATTTTTAGCTCCTGTTCTAAAAGTAATTTTATAGATTTTTCAACCCTATACTTATTCACAATCTCCAAAAATGTTTCATCTAACTCCTCTTTAAATTTTCTACTCAAATAACCAGAACTCACCTCCAACTCCTCTGAAACATCAACTATATTCATTTTTTTACTATAATTCTCCTTGATATTTTTCAATGCTTTATACACATACTTATTTTGTGCTCTTGCCTTTTCAATATGAGAATCTATATCAAAAAAACTATTTTTTTCCTCTTCATTACCTGTTATTTTTTTAAGATTTTTTTGCTCCTCAACTCTTTGTTTAACCTTATCTAAAGCTGAATATAGTAGTTCCTCGTCTAATGGTTTTAAAATATAGTCTATAACTCCTAAATTTATCCCCTCTTTTGCATACTCAAATTCACCATAACTTGTAAGTAAAATAGTTTCAAAACGGATCCCTCTTAAGTAACACTCCTTTACCATCTCAAGACCACTCATCTTTGGCATTTTTATATCTGTAATAACTAAATCTGGAAAGTTTTGAATTATTTTCTCCATACCATCTAATCCATTTATAGCTTCTCCTATTATAATACAACCCTTTGATTCCCAATCAATTGTTCCAATAAGTCCCTTTCTTATAATCTCTTCATCTTCCACAATCAATACTTTAATCATCTGACCTCACTATCTCTAAAGGGAATTTCTATCTTTATATATGTTCCCTTTCCTACAGTACTTCTTATTTTTAAACCATAAGTATCTCCATATAGTAGTTCTATTCTTCTTTGAACGCTATATATACCTAAATTCTCCTTCATTGTTAAGGAATTTAGATACAACTTATTTCTCAACTCTCTCAAAATTTCTCTTTTTATTCCACTTCCATTATCAAAGATCTCTATTCTAATATCTCTATTTACCTTTCTTATTCTTATATGTATCTTGAATTCTCGATCTTGAGTATATCCATATTTTATTGAATTTTCAACAATTGGCTGAACTATTAATTTAGGAGTCAGATGATTTTTTAGTTCCTCTTCTCCCTCTATCAAATATTCAAAATTCTCTCCTAATCTCAATTTTTGAAGTTCCAAATAGTTTTTTATATAAAAAATCTCCCTCTCTATTGTCACTTCAGAACTCTTATTTTCAATACTAAATCTAAGTATTGATGCCATATTAAGTATTATTTTATTGGCTTTTACTTTATCTAAATGAATGGTATATCTCAACATCTCTAAAGTATTAAAAAGAAAGTGTGGATTAAATTGACTCTCTAACTGTTTTATCTCAGCTAGTACACTGTGTCTTGCCTCCTCTTTATTCTTCTCAATAAGTTTTTTTATATTTAAGAGCATCTGATTGTATGTTCGCCCTATCAATTCAAACTCATCGTTAGAGTTTATATCAATCTCTGTATCTAAATCACCAGTTTCAATATTTTTAATTGCTCTCACTATCTCCTCAATTGTTTTTGTTTTATTCAAAGCTATTCTTTTAGCAACTTTGGACATAAAAAATATCAAAAATATAAAGACTAACGTTATATAAAGAAAGCTTTCACTAAAATTATTGAATATATAATCAACAGATGAGATACAGTAGATCTCTACATTTGAATAAAACACCTTTTTTCTATTTATATAGTATCTCTTACTGCCATATTTTAAGTGTTTTTTTTCAATTCTAAACTCTTTTTTTAACTTATCCAAAGAATCTTCAAAATTTGTACTATTGGTTGCTATAATATTATTATACCTATCTGTAATAACAACTCCAAAATTCTCAGAATTTCCCATTATTTCTTGGAAATTACTATCTAAAATATGATGTACAAGATAACCTCTAACCCTGCCATCTATTTTTATTGCTTTACCAACTGAATAGTTACTTGAGTGTCCATCTCTAAAATAGAACTTTCCTACAAAATCTATCGTCTTATTTTTATTGGATAACATTCTATAAAAAAATCCCCAAATATAACCATTACTTTTTCCTAAAAACTCTGCATTTGTCATCAATATATTTATATTCTCATCATATAGTACAAACTTCCCTTTTACCTCTCTATTCAACAAACTTTTATAGAAAATACTATATGTCTTCTCATCAACTTTTCCATTAAGAACAACATTTTTTATACTCTCATCTGAACTCAATCTCTCAATTTCAGTATAGGTTTTAGAGATTAATTCGTCTGTTGTCTGTGCTAAAAAATCTAAATTTTTCTGGTTATTACTCTTTATTGCCTGATAATTTAAGTAATATATCATTCCATAACCAATAAGTGCTGTAAAAATAATAGGAATGAGTGAATAAAAAATCAAAATTTTTTTCATTTGTTCTTTAAAACTGATAAAATTTCTTTCCTTCATTCTACTCATTCCTTTTTTATCTTATTGTAGCACTATTTTTTTATTAATTCCATTAAATATTTACATTTCTTCCACCAGTTACTCTAAAGAAAATCAATAAAGAGATTATGGTAGTAACAGTTAGTATTGTAGATAGAGCAGCAGCTGTTCCATAACTTGCTCTAATAACCTCAGTATAAATAGATACAGACATTGTTCTAGTAAATCCAGTATATAATATAACTGAAGAACTCAATTCATTTATAACTGTTATCCAGCTTAGAATAGCTCCTGATAATACTCCTGGTAACATCATTATAGATGTTATCTTGAAGAAAGTTTTTACTGGTGAACACCCTAAACTAATAGATGCCTCCTCTAAACTTGGACTGATCTGATATAAAATTGCAGCTGCAGATCTTAAAGTATATGGTAATCTTCTAATTACAAAAGATATTACAATTATAATTGCTGTTCCGCTTAGTAATAATGGTTTACTATTAAAAGCTAATAGTAAAGTTATACCGATTACAGATCCAGGTATAATATATGGAAACATTGTCATTGTATCAATAATTCCTGTTAAAAAATTTTTCTTTCTTGTTGAAATATATGCAATAAACATTCCTAATAAAATTATTATTACAATTGCTGTTCCACCATATAAATATGTATTAAAAATAGCATTTCCCATTCTAGAGAAAACTTTTTCATAGCTTTCTAGAGAGAACTCTCTTACAAACATTGAACCTCTAGTCTTTAAAAATGATGTATAAATTACTGTAATTTGAGGTATTATTGATAAAATAACAACAAAATAGATAAATATATGCATCAATATTCCTTTAGTTCCTTTTAACTCTTTAGGTTGAATAGGTCTCAGAGAACTCATTACAAAGGATTTTTTATTAACTATATATTTCTGCCCTAAAAAAAGCACTATTGTTATAAACACTAGAACAGTTGCCATAGCAGCAGCAAAGTTAGCATTTCCACCCATCTCTCCTACAAACTCCGAATAAATTAGTACTGGCATAACATTATACCCCTCTCCTATCAACATTGGAGTTCCAAAGTCTGCCATAGCATTCATAAATACTAATAACCCTCCAGACATAAGTGTAGGTAAGATCAAAGGCATAATAATAGTAGAAACCTTCTTAAATGTTGTACAACCTAGACTTTCAGCAGCTTCACTCAAAGATACATCAATTTTTTTCAATGCTCCTGAAACATAGAGATATATAAATGGATATAATTTTAAAGTAAATACTAAGAGTATTCCTGAAAATCCATAAATTGTAGGTAGTTTTATTCCGAAAGAGTTTCTAAAAAACTCTGTTACAACTCCACTTCTACCACATAACAATACCCAAGAGTAAGCCCCTATAAATGGTGGTGACAACATTGAGATTATAATTAAAACTTCCATAAGTCCTTTTAATTTAACTTTATACGCTGTCATAAAATATGCTATTGGCACTCCGATTAAGATAGCTATTACAGTAACACAAGTAGTTACCTTAAAACTATTTAACAAACCTTGATAATAGTATTTTCTTCCAAAAAATCTAGCAAAATTTGTCAAACTCCACTGATCAGTTGCAGGATCCTTAAATCCACTTATAAACAGTGAAAAGAGTGGATATATTAAAAATAGTGTAAATATTAGGGCAATTATCAATGTTATACTTGTCCAAAAATCCCATTTGAATTTTTTATTCAACATATATCTCCACCCCTTTAATCAAACTTTTTTCTCCATCTGAAGAGAATATATTTATCTTTTTAGAATTAGGTTTTAAATATATCTTCTCTCCTACTTGATATATCCTATTTGCATGTCCTATATCTTGTGAAAACTCTAAGGCTGGCATATTTTCCACAATCTCATCTTTTAAAGCTTCCACTTCATAAGTATTGTATTTCCCTAAGAAAGTACTTGTTTTTATCTCTACCTCTATTCCTTTTTCAGCTATAGAGAACTCTTCTGGACGAATGGCTATCATAACACTTTCACCATCTTTGACACTGTCTAACAAATTATCCATCTCTATCTCATAACCACTTTTCAAAACTACAATTTTCTTATTATTTTCAACTCTTACTCTTCCTCTAAATAGATTAGAATAACCAATAAAAGTTGCTACAAATTGATTATATGGTCTTGTATATATATCGTGTGGAGCTCCTAGTTGCTGTATTACCCCTTTATTTATAACTGCTATTCTATCTGAAATTGCCAAAGCTTCCTCTTGATCGTGAGTTACATATACAGTTGTTATCCCAACTTTTTTCTGTACATCTCTTATAGCTGAACGCATCTCCAATCTCAATTTAGCATCTAAGTTAGAAAGAGGTTCATCCATCAATAAAACACTTGGATGAATTACAATTGCTCTTGCTAAAGCTACCCTCTGTTGTTGCCCTCCTGATAATCTCTCTGGCAATCTATCTTGGTACTCAGTTATCTTAACAACATCTAAGATATTATCAACTTTACTCTTTATCTCATCTTTCTCTATTTTTCTCAATTTAAGTCCATACTCTACATTCTCTCTAACTGTCATATGTGGAAAAATAGCATAACTTTGGAAAACCATTCCTATATTTCTTTTATGGGCAGGAACATCATTGATTACTTTATCATCAAAACAGATCTCTCCATCTTCAATACTATTAAATCCAGCTATCATTCTTAGAAGTGTAGTTTTTCCACAACCAGAAGGACCTAAAAGAGTAAAAAACTCTCCATTTTTTATCTTTACTGACATTCCAGGAATAATTACATTATCGCCAAATTTTTTTACTACATTATTTACATTTATAGCTACACTCATTCTCATCTCTCCTTATATATAAAATTGCCCATCAACATAGTATCAATTCTGTAAATGGGCAAATCATAATTACAACTTATTTTGTATAAATATCTTTAAATTTATCTAGCCAAACCGCTTTTTGAGATTTTACAACTTCAATATCATCTTCAATTACGTTGATATCTT
This sequence comes from Fusobacterium sp., assembly GCF_019012925.1. GTDB lineage: Bacteria > Fusobacteriota > Fusobacteriia > Fusobacteriales > Fusobacteriaceae > Fusobacterium_A. The sequence goes on along the minus strand of NZ_JAGIRL010000009.1, from coordinate 5,969 downwards.
CCAATCTTTTTAATCCTTTTCCAGGTTCAACATCTTTTCTGATACTTCTTCTATTCAACTGATTTGTAATCATTGTTTGAGCCTCTTTACTAGTTAAGAAATCAACAAATAATTTTGCATTTTCCAAGTTTTTACAATTTTTTATAATATATGTACCATCTGGTTTAACTATAACTCCCTCTTCCATATATACAACTTCCACTGGAGCATCAGAGTTTACATATTTTACAGCTCCCTCTTCAAAAGTCAATCCAACTGTATACTCTCCATCAGCTACCCCTTTATAAACAGCTGAAGATCCTGAAAGAAGAGTGTAGTTTAAGTTCTCCATCAATTGTTTTACATAATCCCAACCATTATCTGGATTACCATTTCCCATTGCATATAACATATTAACTAGGTGTTCAAATGAAGATGATGATTTTGCTGGATCAGAAAAAGCTATTTTTCCTTTTAAAGCTGGATTTAATAGATCTTTATACCCCTCTATCTTAATATCTCCAATCAGATTTTTATTTACCATTATGACACTTGGAACTGCTGTAAATCTTGTCATATTTCCTTCAACATTTTTATAACTTTCATAAAAATACTCTTCGTTTTTACTTGTATATGGTAAAAATGAGTCTTTTACAGGTTCAACAGTTGTTATTGTTCCTCCCCATAATACATCTGCTAATGGATTATCTTTCTCAGATTCTATTCTCTTCATCAACTCACCAGTACCAGCTGCTATAACCTCAACTGAAACTCCATTTTTCACTTCAAACTCTTTTACTAAAGGATCTATAAATTCCAAAGGGTGTGGACAATAAACAGTTAGCTTTTTAGTATTAGCCTGTTCTGCCTCCTCCTTTTCTCCACCGCAACCAATAAAGAATACAGACATTATTAAACTTAAAATGAATAGAAATAATTTTTTCATCACATATACCCCCTTTATATCTTTATAACTTTATAATACTTTAACATTTCAAATTTTTAAATACTATTTTATAATATTTTATACTTAAAACGTACTTTTTTTTCTAAAATTATATAAATAAATCTGCAAATTATCATAAATAAAGGTTTTTATAAAAAACTATTGACAAAAAAGAAAAAATATTATATATTTACTGTATAAGAATTAGCACTCTTAAATAGTGAGTGCTAACAAAAAGGTGGTTAAAATGTCTATAACAGATAGAGAAAAGTTAGTATTAAATGCTATAGTGAATTATTATCTCACTTTCGGAGATACTATAGGCTCTAGGACATTGGTAAAAAAATATGGAATAGATCTTTCATCAGCAACTATTAGAAATGTAATGGCTGATTTGGAAGATATGGGATTTATAGCAAAAACACATACTTCTTCTGGAAGAATTCCTACTGACAAAGGTTATAAATATTATCTTGAAGAACTTTTAAAAGTAGAAAAATTAACTAAACAAGAGAAAGAAAATATTGAGTTAGCGTATGAAAATCGTGTAAATGAATTAGATATGCTTTTACAGCAAACTTCTTCATTATTATCAAAACTAACTACATATGCTGGAATCGCTATGGAACCAGCTGTAGTAATGGAAAGAGTTAAAAAAGTTGAGTTGGTACATATTGATGATTTCATGGTTGTAGTAATTATTGTTTTAGATAATAGATCTGTAAAAACTAAAAAATTAGTACTTACTTCTCCTATTAGCAGAGAGGAATTAGCTAATATTGCTCATGAGTTAAATAAAAGAGTTTTATTAGAAGATCTAAGTCTAGTTGATATTGAGAACTACATCTTAGGAAAAAATGAGATCATTACAGATGTAGCTGAACATTACGAAGATGAGGGAAAACTATTTATTAATAATGTTCCAAGCATTTTTAGAGATAAGCATGTGAATGAGGTTTCTGAGGCATTGGAGCTATTCCATCATAGAAGAGATATAAGAGGAATATTTGAACATATAATTAATACCAAAAAATCTACAAATGGAAGAGTGGAGGTAGTTTTTGGTGATGAGCTTGGAATTAAAGGATTAGAAGATTACAGCTTTGTGTATTCAACTTATAATATAGGTGATTCTCAAGGTGTTATTGGAGTAATCGGCCCAAAAAGAATGGCTTATTCAAAAACAATGGGATTAATTAAATATGTAACTCAAGAGGTAAATAAGATAATAAATAAAAATCAGATTGAAAGAAAGGAAGAAACAGATGTTTAAAAAGAAAGATAACAAAGCTGAAGAGATAAAAGAGAAAAAAGAGTGTGGTTGTGAACCAGATTACAACTGTACTTGTAAAGATGAAGATAAAGTAGAAGAGTGCAAATCTGAGGATATTCTATCTCTTAAGGATGAAGAGATTGGAAAATTAAAAGCTGAAGTTGAGGATTGGAAACAATCATATTTAAGAAAACAAGCTGAATTCCAAAACTTTACCAAGAGAAAAGAAAAAGAGATGGAAGAGCTTAGAAAATTCGCTTCTGAAAAGATAGTAACTAAACTTTTAGATGGATTGGATAACTTAGAAAGAGCTATCTCTGCTTCTGAAGCTACCAAAGACTTTGATGGACTAGTAAAAGGTGTTGATATGATACTTGGTCAATTAAAGGGAATTATGGAAAGTGAAGGTGTAGAGCCTATCACTGCTGAAGGAAAATATGATCCTGTTTATCATCATCCAGTTATGGTTGAAGATAATCAAGAGTTTGAAGATGATCACATCATCTTAGAACTTCAAAAAGGTTATACAATGAAAGGTAAAGTAATTAGACCATCTATGGTTAAAGTTTGTAAAAGAGGATAATTAATAATTGAGTATATAAAAAATTTAAATATAGAATTAAGAGTATTTTAGGAGGTTTTAAAATGAGTAAAATAATCGGTATTGACTTAGGAACAACAAACTCTTGTGTATCAATAATGGAGGGAGGTAACGTAACTGTTATCCCTAACTCAGAAGGAGCAAGAACTACTCCATCAGTAGTAAATATAAAAGAAAATGGAGAGATCATTGTAGGAGAGATTGCAAAAAGACAAGCTATTACTAACCCTACTTCAACTGTAAGTTCAATCAAAACTCATATGGGATCTGATTATAAAGTAGAAATATTTGGAAAAAAATACACTCCACAAGAGATTTCTGCTATGACATTAAAAAAATTAAAAAAAGATGCTGAAGCTTACTTAGGAGAAGAAATTAAAGAAGCTGTTATCACAGTTCCTGCATATTTCACTGACTCTCAAAGACAAGCTACTAAAGATGCTGGAGCAATAGCTGGATTAGATGTAAAAAGAATTATAAACGAACCAACTGCTGCTGCATTAGCATATGGATTAGAGAAGAAAAAAGAGGAAAAAGTTCTTGTATTTGACTTAGGAGGAGGAACTTTTGACGTATCAGTTCTTGAAATTGCTGATGGTGTAATAGAAGTTATGGCAACTGCTGGAAACAACCACTTAGGTGGAGATAACTTTGACGATACTATTATCGAATGGTTAACAAGCGAATTTAAAAAAGAAACTGGAATAGATTTATCTAATGATAAAATGGCTTACCAAAGATTAAAAGATGCTGCTGAAAAGGCTAAAAAAGAGTTATCATCAATGATGGAAACTTCAATCTCTTTACCATTCATCACTATGGATGCTACAGGACCTAAACACTTAGAGATGAAGTTAACAAGAGCTAAATTTAATGATTTAACTAGACACTTAGTTGAAGCAACTCAAGGACCTACAAAAACAGCTCTTGCAGATGCTAAATTATCACCAAACGAAATTGATGAGATCTTATTAGTAGGAGGATCTACAAGAATACCAGCTGTTCAAGAGTGGGTAGAATCATTCTTCGGTAAAAAACCTAACAAAGGAATCAACCCAGATGAAGTAGTTGCTTCAGGAGCTGCTATTCAAGGTGGAGTATTAATGGGAGATGTTAAAGACGTATTACTACTAGACGTAACTCCATTATCATTAGGAATCGAAACTCTTGGTGGAGTATTTACTAAGATGATAGAGAAAAATACAACTATTCCTGTTAAAAAATCACAAGTTTATTCTACAGCAGTAGATAACCAACCAGCTGTTACAATCACTGTATTACAAGGTGAAAGAGCTAAAGCTGCTGACAACCATAAATTAGGAGAATTCAACCTAGAAGGAATTCCTGCAGCTCCAAGAGGTGTACCTCAAATTGAAGTAACTTTTGATATAGATGCTAATGGAATCGTTCACGTATCAGCTAAAGACTTAGGAACAGGAAAACAAAATACTGTAACTATCTCTGGATCAAGCAACCTATCTAAAGAAGATATTGATAGAATGACTAAAGAAGCTGAAGCTAATGAAGCTGAAGATAGAAAATTCAAAGAGTTAGTTGAAACTAGAAACAAAGCAGATATGTTAATCTCTTCTACTGAAAAATCATTAAAAGAGTATGGAGATAAAGCAACTGAGCAAGAGAAAAAAGATATTGAAGCTGCTATAGAAGAGCTTAAAAAAGTAAAAGATGGTGAAGATAAAGAGGCTATCGATAAAGCTATGGAACACCTATCTCAAGTAGCACATAAATTTGCTGAAGAGATCTATAAAGAAGCTCAAGCTAAGGCACAAGCAGGTCAAGCAGGAGCTGGACAAGAAACTAAAAAAGCTGATGATGATGTAGCTGAAGCTGAAGTAGTAGACTAATATATAGTTAAAAGATAGATATATTAAAAGGGAAGATGGGGGAAGCCCCTCTTCCCTTATCTTAAATTTAAGAGATAATGGGAGAGTAAATTATGGAGATAAAATTAAATAATGGGCTACTTGAAGTTAGAGTAGAGAGTTTTGGAGCTGAGTTAGTAGGATTAAGAGATTTAAAAACTAATAGAGAATATATGTGGCAGAAAGACCCTAAATTTTGGGCTAAATGTTCACCTATACTATTTCCATTTGTGGGAGCATTAAAAGAGAATAGATACTTTTATAATGGAGAAAAGTACAGTATAACTACTAGACATGGATTTGCAAGAGATTATGAATTTACTATTAATTCTCAAGATGAAAATTCAGTGGAATTTCTATTTGTAGGAAATGAAACTACTAAAAAATCTTATCCTTTCAACTTTAAACTTTATTTAAAATATGTACTAGTTGGAAAAAAATTGAGATTAGAGTATAGAGTTGAAAACTTAGATGACAAAAAAATGTACTTTTCACTAGGAGCTCATCCTGCATTTGCAACTCCTATCTCTGAAAATGTTGATTACTCTGATTATTATATTGAATTTGAAAAAGAGGAGAGCGGAGAGGTTAAAGTATTAGATGGTGGTTTTGTTAACCCTGAACTTACTAAAAAAGTATTTGATGGAAAGAAAATCCCATTAGCTAAAGAGACTTTTAAAAATGATGCCCTTGTTATTGAAAATCCTAATTCATATAGGGTAAATATAAAAAATGATAAAAATGGTTACAATATGAGCTTCTCTTATAAAGGGTTCAAATATATGGCTTTCTGGAATGTGCCAGGTGCTGAATATGTTTGTTTAGAGCCTTGGTGTGGAATAACTGACTATGCAAACTCAAATGGTAACATAGAAGATAAGCAAGGTATTGAAGTACTTGAAGGTAAGGAAAATTTTACAAGAAATATTGAAATAGAAATTCTTTAATTAAAAAAATTATGATATAATAGTTGGGTATATATTAAAATTTTAGAAGGAGAGAATATTAAATGGCAGAAAAAAGAGATTATTATGAAGTTCTTGGTATATCTAAAGGAGCTTCAGATGATGAGATAAAAAAAGCATATAGAAAAGCAGCCATGAAATACCACCCTGATAAATTCAGTAATGCAAGTGATAAAGAGAAAAAAGATGCTGAAGATAAATTCAAAGAAGTTAACGAAGCATATCAAGTGTTATCTGATAGTCAAAAGAAAGCTCAATATGATCAATTTGGACATGCAGCTTTTGAACAAGGAGCTGGTGGATTTGGTGGCGGATTCGGTGG
>NZ_JAGIRL010000043.1 GCF_019012925.1 Fusobacterium sp. | reverse complement strand
GTATATTGTATTAGAAATTTGAAAAAATTTCGAGTACTTTATACCTTTTTTTATTTTAAAAATAAAAAAGCCAAAGAGATTAAAAAATCTCTTTAGCTAATTTTAAAACATATAGCTATTAAGTTTGCAACAGCCCCTTTTACTAATCTATATTAAAATATCTTGGGGAAAGATTTATTATGTTTTGATTATACAACTTAATTATGTCTAAAAGGTTACAAAAAAAAGTATTGGAAAAAGAGTTTTATGAAAAAATAGTGTATCAGGTTTCATATAAGAAATCCTGATACACTATCTATTTTTAACTAAAAATATTATTCTTCAGTAGATGAAGTTCCATATTTAGAAAGAAGTTCTTGATTTTCTCTCTTTTCTTCTTCTAACTCTATTTTTTTAGCTGAAAGTTTTATTCTTTGTTTATCTTTATCTATTTCAACTATTTGAGCTTTAATTTTATCTCCAACTTTAAATCTATCTTTTAGATTTTTTATAAAATCTTTAGAAGCCATTTGTGCTGGAATAAATCCATCAACACCCTTGCTTAAGTTTACAAATAATCCAAAGTCCATTATATTTTTAATCTCTTTTTCAATAGTTTGTCCAACTTTGTAGTTTTCAAGAGCTAATTCCCAAGGACTCTTAGTTAAAGCTTTAATACTTCCTTTGATTTTGTTATCATCTAAATTTAGTTCAATTACTTTAAAAGTAACAGTATCTCCAACTGAGAATTTTTTAGTAGCTTCTCCTTGCCAGTTATAATCTGATTGGTGTATAAATACATCAACACCAGGCTCAACTTCTGCAAATAATCCAAAAGGTTTAACATCTAAAACTTTTGCAGATAACTCCTTACCTATAGCAAATCTCTCTTCAGCAGAATCCCAAGGATTTTCATGAAGTTGTTTAATTCCTAATTTTAATTTTCTTTCTTCAGGAACAAATTCAAGAACTTTAACTTTAACAGTATCTCCAACTTGTACAAACTCTCCAAGATTTACTCTCTTTTTATTCCAAGTAAAGTCAGACATGTGGATAAGTCCCTCTACTCCATCAGCGATTTCAACAAAAACTCCATAAGGAAGTAATTTAGTAACTTTACCATCTACAAGTGAGTCTACTCCAACAGTTTCAGCAGTAACCTCCCAAGGATTTCTAGTTAAAGCTTTTATTGAAAGTTTTATATTTTTCTTTTCAGCTTCAAGAGATATTATCTGTCCTTTGATTATATCTCCTTTTTTAAACTCATCAGTAAGTTTTTCTAGTTTTTTCCAAGAGATTTCAGAAATATGAACAAAACCTCTCAAATGACCTATCTTAACAGATAAACCAAAATCTAAAATATCTGTTACAACTGCCTCAACAACATCTCCTACTTTTAATTGAGAAAACTCTTGCTCCTCTTTTTGAAGAGTTATATCTTTTCTTGAGAAAGTTATTTTCTTAGATTTTTTATCCTTATCTAATTGTATATCTTTTATTAGAAGTTGTACCTCTTTACCTATAAAACTATCTCCATCTTTCATATTTATTTCAGATAGAGAGTTAGGTAAGAATCCTTGATGGAATAAAGCTTCTACCATATATCCACCTTTAATTCTTCTAACAATTTTACCAGTTACTATCTCTTTTTTCTCAAAAGCATCTTCTAATTGTTTTAGACTATTTTCCATATCAATTCTTTTTCTAGAACCGATGATGAACTCACCATCTTCTGTTTCTCCAACTAAAAGAATTTCGACCTCGTCACCTATATTATAAGCTGAAAGTTCTTCGTTTTTTACTCTAACACTAGTAGGTTGTCCTTGAACATCAAGATAAGCAAAGTTTCTATCTCTTTGTGCTATGATACCAGTAGCTCTTACCCTTGTTTTTTCCTCTGCTGGTAAGTATTCGTTTAGCAGAGCTTCAAATTCATCATAATTTTCGTTATTATTGTACATTAATGAATCCCCCTTATTTGGTTTTCTATTTTAATTACTATTTCTTCCGGTGTTGAGGCTCCAGCTGTAATACCGATCTTTTCCTTTCCTTGAAACCACTCTTTTTTCAAGTCAGTTTCATCTTGAATAAGATATGTATTAGGATTGTAGCTAGTAGCGATATCATATAATTTTTTAGTATTAGAACTAGTTTTACCACCTATGACAATTAGCAAGTCAACTATTTGAGCCAATTCTTCCACTGCCTCTTGTCTCACCTGTGTAGCTCCACAGACTTTATCTAATATCTCTACATTTGAATAATTTTCTTTTATGTAATTTTTGATTTTTTCAAGCTTTTTCTTATTTAATGTTGTTTGAGTAAGAAGACAATATTTTTTATTAGGATCAAGAGTTATACTTAGCAATTCTTCTAAATCATTGCAAATAGTTACCCTTTTACCAAAAGAGACAATCCCCTTTACTTCAGGATGATTTTTATCTCCTATAAATAATATATCATACCCTTTTTTTTCCATTTCTACAAGTGTTTTTCTAATTTGTGTTACAAAAACACAAGTTGCATCATGTATCTCTACCTTTTTATCTTTTAGAATCTGGAAGATTTTTTCAGAGGTTCCATGAGCTCTAATAATTACAATATCTCCCTCTTGTAGTTCATCTCTTCCTTCTAAAATTGCACTCTCTTCAACTATTTTAAAACCTTGTTCCTCTAAGTTTTTAACTACATGTTCATTATGAACTAACATACCTAAAATATATGTTCTCTTTCCAAAATTACTCTCATCTTCAGAAATCTTATTACAGATATTGATAGCTCCACTTACACCGAAGCAAAATCCCATGTGTTTAGCTCTAATTATCTCCATTATTTTAATCCTCGTTAAATTTTTTTACTTCAATAAGATCAACTAATGCCTCTAGCATCTCATTTTCGTCAGGACCATCAGCAATAAGCTCAAGTTTTCTACCCTGTTCAGCAGCTAGTAACATAAGCCCCATTATACTCTTTCCGTTAATCTCCTCATCATCACATTTTACTGTAATATCTGAATCGTACTCTGTAACTAATTGTACAAAAAGAGAAGAGGGTCTTGCATGTAATCCAGCTTTATTTTTAATTTCAACTATTTTACTTTTCATAATAAAAAAATCTCCTGTACTTAAAAATTAATATGTTTTTTTAGAATATTTTCAACTTCTTCAGCTGAATCACACTCTAAAATAGAATCTCTAATATGTTGAATCTCTTTATAATTAAGATTTCTTATTAAAAATTTAGCGTGTAGAATAGATGTTTCAACCATACTTAAATCTTTAATTCCCATACTCAAAAGAGCTACAATAGCCTTAGATTCACTAGCTAGTTCACCACAGACAGAGATTTTTTTGTTGTATTTGTCTGCTGCTTTTTTCAAATGGTAAATAGCACGTAAAACTGCAGGATTATAACCACTATAAAGGTTGTTAACTGTTTCAGATAGTCTGTCAGTAGCTAATATATATTGTGTCAGGTCATTTGTTCCAACACTAAAAAAATCTACCTCTTTAGCAAAAGCCTCAGCCATCATAACAACAGATGGAACTTCGACCATAATTCCAACTTCAATATTCTCATTAAATGGGACATTTTCATTTTTCAATTCAGACTTAGCTACATTTAAAATAGTATTAGCTTCCCTAACTTCCAAAATAGAAGTGATCATAGGGTACATTATTTTTATATTTTTTTCAGCAGATAGTCTTAGAATAGCTCTAAGTTGAGTTTTAAAGATCTCCTTGTTCTCCAATGAAAATCTAATTCCACGTAAACCTAAAAATGGATTGGTTTCATTTTGCATTTGAAAATAGGAAAGTTGTTTATCAGCACCAATATCAAGAGTTCTGATAATAATAGGTTGTTCTTTTGAAAAGTCTTTTAAAACATCTTTATAAATCTTAAATTGTGTATCTTCAGAAGGAAATTTAGACCTGTTCATATAGAGTAATTCAGTTCTTAAAAGTCCAACACCAGATACTCTACTTCTATCAACTTCTTTTAATTTGTGATGGTTACTATCTCCTAGATTTAGATATAAATTTATAGGAATACCATCTTTTGTAACAGATGGAAGATAACTATTATCTTTAATTGTTTTTAATCTCTCTTTGAACTCTCTCTGTTTAAGTTCGTAATTAAGAATATCTTCATTACTAGGGTTGGTAATAACATATCCAGCTTCTTCAGTAGTATCTAAGATAACTGTTTCACTCCAATTGTAGCTAAAGATATCAGCAACACCCATAAGAGTAGGAATTTTAAGAGCTTTTGCTAAAATAGCAACGTGTGAAGTTTCACCACCATACTCCATTATAATCCCCTTGATATGTATGCCATCCCTATGTAATTTTAGTAACTTTGTAGGGTAGATCTCCTTAGTTATTAAAATCTTATTATGAAAGTTTTTATACCCTTCATTTTCACTTTTAAGAGTATCTAGGAGTCTGTTACAAACATCTTTAATATCTAATCCTCTCTGTCTATATATAGGACTGTCTATATTCTCAAAAAGTTTAATAAATTTTTCTGTAGTTTCAATTATAGCATATTCTGATTTTTTTTGCTTGTTTTGAATACATTTTTTTATATCAGAAATGTATAAAGGATCTCTTAACAGTAGAATATGAGCATCTATCATGGAAAGTTCTTTTTTATCGATTTTTCCATCTAAATCATTTTTTAGAACTACTAGAGATAGCTCAGCTTTTTTTAAGGATTCTTGAAATCTTTGCAATTCAGTTGAAATTTCATCAAAAGAAACAATTTCTTTTTCAGGTTCTAAATAAGTATCTTTCTCTACGTAAATCTCCCCAATAACTATACCTTCGTAAGCACATTTGCCCGATAAAAATTCCATTAAAAAAGCACCCCTTTTAATCCTATATAACTAATTAAAATTATAACTTATTTTGAATTTTTTTTCAATTTTTTTGATAAATAAAAAATATAAATTTATGAGAAAAAAGATATTGATTATATTATGAACATATGCTAAAATTTCTATTAATAAAATTAAACAGTGTAGTTATAAAAGTTATTCAAAAAGTTAAAAAGCGAAAGAATTGTTATTTAATTTTATAAAAATAAGGAGGATTTTTTTAATGAACACAATGCTAGAAATATTTGGTGTTAATTATTTCTCAGAACTTGAGTTAAAGAGCAGGGTGCCGAGCTCTATATTCAAGAAGTTTAAAGCTGTCCAATTAGGAGATGCTGAGATGTCTTTGGAGGTTGCAGATGTCATAGCTAATGCTGTGAAAAGCTGGGCAACTGAAAAAGGAGCAACACATTTTACTCACTGGTTCCAACCACTTACTGAATTAACTGCTGAAAAGCACGAATCTTTCATTTCTGTCACTTCTGAAGGGACAATTATGTCTCAATTTTCTGGAAAAGATCTAATAAAAGGTGAAGCTGATACATCTTCGTTTCCAAATGGTGGATTAAGATCAACATTTGAAGCACGTGGATATACAGCTTGGGATACAAGTTCTCCTATGTTTATAAAAGGGGAAGGGGTAACAAAATCTCTATATATTCCAACTGCATTTGTAGGATATAATGGAGAAGCTCTTGATAAAAAAGTTCCTCTTTTAAGATCAATAAAATCAGTTGAATCACAAGCTTTAAGAATTCAAAAGTTGCTAGGAGATTACGATACAAAACATATAAATGTAACTTTAGGGGTAGAACAAGAGTATTTTTTAGTAGAGAAAGAGTTTTGGGATAGAAGACAGGATTTAGCCTTAGCAGGAAGAACACTATTTGGAAATCTTCCACCAAAAGGGCAGGAGATGAATGACCATTACTATGGAACGATAAAAGAGAGAGTTGAAGTATTTATGTCAGAGCTTGACTCTGAACTTTGGAAATTGGGAGTAATGGCAAAGACAAAACATAATGAAGTAGCACCAAACCAGTTTGAGATAGCACTTATGTTTACAACAGCAAATGTTTCTGTAGATCAGAATCATTTAGCTATGGACACAATAAAAAAAGTGGCAAATAGACATGGATTAGCAGCATTGTTACATGAAAAACCATTCCAAGGTGTAAATGGATCTGGAAAACATTGTAACTGGTCTTTAGCAACAGATACAGGAATAAATTTATTTGATCCAGATAACTTAACTTCAGATAATCTACAATTCCTTTTATATACTATGGCTGTAGTAGAGGGTATTGATAGATATGCAGATGTTTTAAGAGCATGTACAGCAACACCGGGAAATGATCATAGATTAGGTGGACATGAAGCTCCTCCAGCTGTAATCTCTATATTCTTAGGAGAGCAGTTACAAGAGTTGTTTGAAAATATAGGAAAAGCTGATTTTATGGAATCTGCAGATACTACAGAGACAATTGATATGGGAGTTAGAATACCTAAAATAGCTAAAGACTTATCAGATAGAAATAGAACATCTCCTTTTGCTTTTACAGGAAATAAGTTTGAATTTAGAATGCCTGGATCTAGTGCCTCTGCTTCAACACCTGTATTTATGATAAATACAATTGTAGCAGATATTTTAAAAGAGTATGCAGATGTTTTAGAAAAGACAGATCCAACTAAGAATATAAATAAATATGTAATAAAATTGATAAAAGAGAGATATAATCTTCATAAGAGAATAATATTCAATGGAAATGGATATGAAAACTCTTGGATAGTGAAGGCTCAAGAATTGGGACTATCAAATTTAAAAAATACAATAGAGGGTATTCCAGTATACATTAGAGAAGAAACTGTGGAACTTTTTGAAAGAAATGGAGTACTTTCAAGAAATGAATTGTATTCAAGATTTAAAGTGTACAGTGACAGATATAATAAACAGACAAATATAGAGATTTCGACAGCTATAAGGATGGCAAGAAATGAGATATACCCTTGTATCATAAAGTATATAACTAATATTTCTCAAATGATTAATAGTGTTAGAGAGGCTCTTCAAGAGGAGGATTTTATTCAATTTGATAAGGAACACTTGATAAAAGTAATTGGATTTAAAAATCAGTTAAAAAATACAATAACAGAGCTAAATGAAGGATTGAAAAAAGCTATGAGCATAGCTGATGAGTATGAGAGAGCTTGTTATTATCATTCAACACTTGTTCCTGTACTGAATGAAATGAGAGTAGTTGTAGATGCATTAGAGCTATTGGTAGATAAAACTGTATGGCCTATTCCTACATATTATGATCTATTGTTTAGATTATAATTATAATGGAACTTTCCATTTTTATACTTCCAATTGATTTTTAGCGATAAATAGAATATACTATATATACTGAGGATTGAGGGAGATAAAAAATGGAGATAGGAAAAAAAATAAAAAGATTAAGACAGGAAAAATATTTAACTCAAGATGAACTAGCAAGTCGTTGTGAGCTATCAAAAGGTTTTATATCACAGGTGGAAAGAGATTTAACATCGCCATCTATAACCAATCTTGCAGATATTTTAGAAGGATTGGGAACTAATTTGAGAGAGTTTTTTAGTGATGATACAGATGAAAAAATTGTCTTTAATTTAGACGATGCTTTTGAAGTGAGTGATCCCAAATTAAAGTATAAGGTGGAATGGATAATTCCGAATGCTCAAAAAAATCAGATGGAACCAATTTTATTGACGCTGGAAGAGGGTGGAAGATATAAAGAGGAGATTGCTCATGATGGACAGGAGTTTGGCTATGTATTAGAAGGTGAAGTAAATATTCATCTTGGAGATAAAATATTTAAAGCTAAAAAAGGAGAATCTTTTTACTATAACTCTGGAAAGAACCATTATATTTCAAATTGTGCAAAAGGGGTAGCCCAAATTCTATGGGTGTCTACTCCACCATCATTTTAAAAATAATAGAAATAAAAAAGGTGTGAAACACTTTATTGTCTCGCACCTTTTTATATTGTTAATAATAATATTATTTTTTATATGTACAAGCTGTAAAATCACTATATTCAACAGAGTTTACAAGTTTATATCCATACTTCTCAACATCTGGAAAAAATAGTGGAGTTTTAGCTTTTTTAACCTCAATATGAGGTTTTAATTTTGAAATATAGATATTATCTAATGGGTAGTTCTTTATATATGATTCATACACCATAGCTCCACCACAGATAAAAATACTCTTACCTGTACCCTCGTATTTTTTAACTATTTCATCAAAATTATCCTTTGAAGAGATAACGATAACCTCTCTATTTTTTTTCATAAGTTCAAGTGGAACATATTTAGCTGTATTTTTTCCAAAAACTACTACATTTCCAATAGTTTTTTCTTTGTAGTAAGTTAGCTCCTCTTTAGAGTGCCAAAGTAATCCATTTCCTTCAGGAGTCTTATCCCCAATTAGATTATTTTCAGCAACACAAACAATCATATTAACTTCAGGTTTTTTCATTAGATAGCCACCTCGTAAGAAATTTTATCACCATGGTTATAGTTTTCTATAACAACGTCATCAGGTTTAAAATCATAGATAGATGTAAAGTTTTCAATCTTTAGAGTTGCCCCTTGAAACTCCTCTTTCTTAATTTGATCTAAAAGCATTGGCATATGTCTATCATAAATATGTACATTATGAATATTCCAGATGATATCTGCAGGTTCGAGTCCGCATTCCATTGCTACTAATTTATGTAAAACAGAGTATTGGAATACATTGGCAACTAATCCAAGAGCAACATCACAACTTCTCTGTCTAACTTCTAAGTAGAGTTTATTTCCAATAACACTCCATTGAGTAAGGTGTACACAAGGAGTTAATGCCATTTGATCCAGTTCCTCCGGGATCCAAATCTCCGTCATAATTCTTCTACTGTTAGGATTTTTTTTGATCTCATTGATGATATAATCCAACTGACTTTTATAGCCAAAAGTTTTCTTGGCAATTTGATAACCGTAGGCTTTTCCAATTGTACCATCTTCCATTTTCCATTCATCCCAAAATTTACATTTTAGCTTGTTTAACTCTTCAACACTATTTGATTGCATAATCCAAATCCAATATAACTCTCTGATTGGAGCCTTGTTAGGTGCGAATCTAGTTGTAATAAGATGAGCTTCATCAGTGGAATTATCTAATCTAAATTGATAACCAATATAACTTTTATAGTGAGCTGGAGTTCCATCAGCATATTTTGTTCTCACATTACCAGAACTCCAAATTCCATCTCTATCTATAGTTTCAACTATATCTCTATATACTTTATCAAATTTTGACACTGTCTTCCTCCTTAAGATATTTTTTATATTGTATTTATTATAACTTAATAAGCAAATAGTTACTAGAATTTTTTTAAAAAATGGGGGATAAAATTCTCTTGAAAACTATCAGATTAAAATTTGTTCGACGAAATTTTAATTTTTTTTATAAATATAAAACTATATTAAAATAATGATTTTTACGGTATAAAAAAATAAAAAACTCAATAATGTGATTAAAAAATAAACTTAATTTTGAATAAAAAAAGCGCAATTTCATTTTTTTGAAAAAAGTTTCTTGTAATTTATATTTAAATATTGTAAAGTAGAAGACAACAAGAAGATATAGGTATGGAGGAAATAAATGGCAGAGAAAAAAGTTA
The DNA here is from genome assembly GCF_019012925.1 of Fusobacterium sp. Taxonomy (GTDB): domain Bacteria; phylum Fusobacteriota; class Fusobacteriia; order Fusobacteriales; family Fusobacteriaceae; genus Fusobacterium_A. The sequence goes on along the minus strand of NZ_JAGIRL010000043.1, from coordinate 68,229 downwards.
TTGATACACAAGTTGAGTTAACAAATGAGCAAGTAGACATTCATGTAGATGAGCTTGTAACAAAAGCATTAAAAGCTTTAAGTGAGTTTGAAGGATTTACTCAAGAGCAAGTAGATCACATAGTAGCAAAATGTTCAGTAGCTGGGTTAGATGCACATGGAATATTAGCAGAAGCAGCTGTAAAAGAAACAGGAAGAGGAGTTTTTGAGGATAAGGCTGTAAAAAACCATTTTGCTTGTGAATATGTAACAAGTAACTTACGTCATTTAAAGACAGTTGGAGTAATAAATGAAGATAAACTTACAGGAATAACAGAGATAGCTGAGCCTGTAGGAGTAGTTTGTGGAATAGTTCCAACAACAAACCCAACATCAACTGTAATTTTTAAATCATTAATATCATTAAAAACAAGAAATCCAATAATATTTTCATTTCACCCATCAGCACATGAGTGTTCAGCAATGGCAGCAAAAATAATAAGAGATGCAGCTGTAAAAGCTGGAGCACCAGAAAACTGTATACAATGGCTAGAGATGAAATCTATGTATGCAACAGAAGCTTTGATGAAACATGATGGAGTTGCAACAATACTGGCAACAGGTGGAAATGCAATGGTAAAAGCAGCTTACTCTTGTGGAAAACCAGCATTGGGAGTTGGAGCAGGAAACGTACCAGCATATGTTGAAAAATCATGTGTTTTAAAGAGAGCTGTAAATGATATTATACTTTCAAAATCTTTTGACAATGGTATGATTTGTGCTTCAGAACAAGCAGCTATTGTTGATCATGAAATATATAAAGAGTTTATAGATGAGATGAAGCGTTTTAAAGTATACTTTGTAAATGCTGAAGAAAAGATAAAATTAGAGAAGTTTATGTTTGGAGCAGCTGCTTATTCAGAAGAGGCAAGTGGAGCAAAATTAAACTCAGAGGTAGTAGGAAAACCAGCTACATGGATAGCAGAACAAGCAGGATTTAAGGTGCCAAAAGATACTCAAATAATTTGTGCAGAGTGTAAAGAGGTAGGAGTTAATGAGCCTTTAACTAGAGAGAAATTGTCTCCAGTGTTAGCAGTATTAAAAGCAAGTAGTACTGAAGATGGAATTGATAAAGCAGCAGCAATGGTAGAGTTTAATGGTTTAGGACACTCAGCAGCTATTCACACGCAAGATTCAGAGATCTCTAAGAGATTTGGATTTAAATGTAAAGCTATAAGAATAATAGAGAATGCACCATCAACATTTGGAGGAGTAGGATCTGTATACAACGCATTTATTCCATCATTAACATTAGGTTGCGGATCTTATGGACGTAACTCAGTTTCTAATAACGTAAGTGCATTAAACTTATTAAATATCAAAAGAATAGGGAGACGTAATAATAATATGCAATGGGTTAAACTTCCACCAAAAATTTACTTTGAGAAAAACTCAATAAAATATCTTCAAGATATGAAGGATATGAAAAAGGTTATGATAATAACTGATAGAGGAATGTATAATTTAGGATACGTTAAAAAGATTGAAGATGTATTAGTAGGAAGAAGAGACAATGTAGATATAGAGCTATTCTTTGATGTTGAGTCAGATCCAAGCTTTGATATAGTAGAAAAAGGATTGGAATTAATGAATAACTTTAAACCAGATACAATTATTGCTTTAGGTGGAGGATCGCCAATGGATGCTGCTAAAGTAATGTGGTTACTATATGAAAATCCAGAAGTAAACTTTGATGATATAAAACAAAAATTTATGGATATAAGAAAACGTGCATTCAGATTCCCAGAATTAGGAAAAAAAGCTAAATTGGTTTGTATTCCTACAACTTCAGGAACTGGATCAGAAGTAACTCCATTTGCTGTAATAACAGATACTAAAGAGAATAAAAAATATCCATTAACAGATTATTCACTAACACCAACAGTTGCTATAGTAGATCCAGAGTTAGTAATGAGTTTACCAGCTAGTATAGCAGCAGATACAGGAATAGACGTATTAACTCACGCAGTTGAAGCATATGTTTCTATATTAGCATCTGATTTTACAGATGGATGGGCAAAACAAGCAGTTAAATTGGTATTTGATTACTTAGAGGCATCAGTAAAAGAGGGGGCAAAACATCCATGTGCTAGAGAGAAGATGCATAATGCTTCTACAATAGCAGGAATGGCTTTTGCTAATGCGTTCTTAGGAATGAACCACTCACTTGCTCATAAAATAGGTGGAGAGTTCCATATACCTCATGGACGTACAAATGGAATCTTATTACCACATGTAATTAGATACAATGGTACTATACCTACAAAATTAAATATCTGGCCTAAAATTGAGAACTATAAAGCAGATGTAAAATATATGGAATTAGCTCAATTAATAGGATTAAATCCTAGAACTCCAGCTGAAGGGGTACAGATGTTTGCTGATGCTTGTGAAGAGTTATGTAAAAAAGTAGGAGTAGTAAGTAATATCAAATCTCAAGGAATATCAAAAGAGGCTTGGGATGAGGCAATCCACAGAATGGCTATGAATGCTTATGAGGATCAATGTACACCTGCTAACCCTAGAATGCCAATGGTACACGATATGGAAGAGATATTGAGAACTATTTGGGATTATGAGAGCAAATTTGATAAATAATAGAATTTTATAAAATAAGAAGAGAGGCTGTATTTCTGACAGCCTCTCTTAAATTATCTGAGTTTCAAGTGATTGCTATTTTTTTAGAGCATCAGCTACAGCTTCTTTGAACCCTTCAGAAGTATAAGTAGCACCAGCTACATTATCAACTTCTACAGATTGTTTAGCTATGATCTCTGCAGTAAGTTTTTCAATAGCAGGTTCAGCAATCCTCTTAGTTTCCTCCATTTTGATAACTTTTATAGCAACGATTTTATCTCCTTCTGTTTCAACAGAAACAGTGATATCATCTTTGTATCCTAAACCAGTTCCCTCTTTAGTAGCTGCAACAGCAGTTATTGTAAATACAGCCATAAGGCTTAGTAATAGTTTTTTCATAAATCCTCCTAGATTAAAGTGTATTAAGAAAATGAGGCTTGACAAAGTCCACAACCACTACAAACATGTCCAGAGAATGCAACTTTGAGTTTAGCTGCCCTTTGAGCTTTTCTAATCTCAATCATAGGTCCCTCTCCCTCTCCAGTAACATGTTTTTTTAGCATTTCAACAAGGTTATCCATACAAGAGGTATAACCTGCAAGTGGAGCTCCTGAACAATAGTTGTCATCTAGTAATTCTATAACTTTTGTAACTTCCATTCCTGGTAAAAGTTTTCCAATGGCAGCAAGGTTACCTGGACACCCTTTTACTGCAGAGAAAGACTCAATCTTACCATCTTTTACAGATACAGTCATCTCAGTAGAGCAGACACCATAAGTTTTTTCGGTAAAAGTAACATCTTTGTTAATTACCTTAGAAGCCATAGCATTTTGTGCTAATAAAATAGAAGCAAGGATAACAACAGTTTTTTTCATAAAATTCACCTTCCTAAAACAGTATTTTATGTATTTATAACAACAATATATAACATATTATATACATTTTTCAATAAAAATTCAATATTTTTATTAAAATAAGTAATAATATTTTAATAAATGTTGAAAAAATTTAGATTATAAGGTAAAATATATTGATAATATTAAATAGTATAGGAGAGTATTGAATGTTTATAGATGAAGTTGTGATAACTGTCAAGGCAGGAAATGGTGGAGATGGTTCAGCTGCGTTTAGAAGAGAGAAATTTGTCCAGTTCGGTGGTCCAGATGGTGGAGATGGAGGAAATGGAGGAAGTGTAATCTTTGTAGCTGATCCTAATATAAATACACTTATAGATTTTAAATTCAAAAAATTATTTAAAGCTCAAAATGGAGAAAATGGGCAGAAAAAACAGATGTATGGAAAAACAGGAGAGGATTTAGTAATTAAAGTCCCTGTTGGAACACAGGTAAGAGATGTTGAAACTGGAAAACTTTTGCTTGATCTAAATGTAGTGGGCGAGGAGAGAATACTACTTAGAGGTGGAAAGGGTGGATTAGGAAACGTTCACTTTAAATCTTCAGTTAGAAAAACTCCTAAAATAGCAGGAAAAGGTAGAGAAGGAGCAGAGATAAAAGTAAAATTAGAGTTAAAACTTATAGCTGATGTAGCACTAGTAGGTTATCCATCAGTTGGAAAATCAAGTTTTATAAATAAAGTTTCTGCAGCAAACTCAAAGGTAGGAAGTTACCACTTTACAACATTAGAGCCAAAATTGGGAGTTGTAAGATTGGAAGAGGGAAAATCTTTCGTAATAGCTGATATACCAGGACTTATTGAAGGAGCACATGAAGGGGTAGGTCTAGGAGATAAATTCTTAAGACATATTGAAAGATGTAAAATGATTTATCATCTAGTAGATGTGGCTGAGATAGAGGGAAGAGATGCTATAGAAGACTATGAAAAGATCAATACTGAGCTTAGAAAGTTCAGTGAAAAATTAGCTAACAAAAAGCAGATAGTTTTAGCTAATAAGATGGATCTTTTATGGGATATGGAAAAATATGATAAATTTAAAGCATATGTTGAAGCTCAAGGGAATGAAGTTTATCCTGTATCTGTAATTTTAAATGAAGGGATAAAAGAGGTATTGTATAAGAGCTGGAATATGTTAGAAGAGATAGACAGAGAACCATTGGAAGATGAAGCTGATATAGATGAAGTTTTAAGAGAGATCAAGGGAGATAAGGAAGCTTTCATTATCACTCAAGATGAAGAGGGAACATATGTAGTAGAAGGAAGAGTATTAGATGGAGTTCTAGCTAAATATGTTATCACTATGGATGATGAGTCAATAGTAAACTTCTTACATATGATGAGATCTTTAGGAATGGAAGAGGCAATGAGAGAAGCTGGAATTCAAGATGGAGATACTGTAAGAATAGCAGATGTAGAGTTTGAGTACGTAGAGTAATATTCTTAATAATAAATAAGAAAGAAAGTTTTTAAGAGGAAGATATTATCTTAGAGATTGAACTGTATATGTTCATATTTGATAATTTTTCCTCTTTTTTACTAAGATTACTGGGAGGAAAAATGAAAAAGGGAGTAGTGATAGCAGGTCCTACAGGAGTAGGTAAAACTGCACTATCTATAAAGTTGGCTAAAATTTTAAATGCAGATATTATTTCAGCTGATTCAGCTCAAGTATATAAAGGAATGGATATTGGAACAGCTAAAATAACAACTGAAGAGATGGAAGGTGTAAAGCACTATTTGTTGGATATACTGGAGCCTGTAAAAAAATATAGTGTTGGAGACTTTCAAAAAGATGTGGATAAGATACTAAAACAGAAAGAGATAGAAGATAAAGTTGTAATATTAACAGGAGGTACTGGCTTATATATCAACTCTATAACTGAAGGGTTATCAGAACTACCGGCTTCGGATATGAAGATGAGAGAGGAGTTTATGAAGATTTCTTCTGAAGAGCTATATGAAGAGTTGAAACTTGTAGATCCAGAGGGAGCAGAGGAGATACACCCAAATAATAAGAAAAGAGTTGAAAGAGCTTTAGAAGTATATAGATTAACTGGAGAAAAATTTTCTAAACTATCTAAAAAAAATATAAAAAATAATAATTATAGTTTTTTAAAAATTGCTTTAGAAAGAGGGAGAGAGAACCTCTATGAAAGGATAAACTTGAGAGTAGATATGATGATAGAGGCTGGATTGGAGCAGGAAGTTAAGAGACTATATGACATCTATGGAGATGTTTTAAGAAAGATCAATATAATAGGTTACTCAGAGTTTATAGATTACTTCAATGGAAGGTTAACCTATGAAGAAGCTGTAAATATGATAAAGCAAAATTCTAGAAGATATGCAAAAAGACAGTTTACTTGGTTTAAAAATGATCACACATATATTTGGTATAATTTAGAAGAGTTATCAGAAGATGAGATTATAGAGGATGTACTAAAAAAATTAAATAGTAAAATGGACAATTAAATTCTTGATAAAAATATATGGATATGGTATTATTTATAGTGATAAGGAATGGTGTATATTATAATGAGAAGAATTTTTATTTTTATTATTTCTGTTGTTTTTTTTACAGGATGTTCTAATATAGTAAGCAAAAAAGAATTTACAATGGAAGAAAAAAGAGAGCTTATAGTCTTAGTTGAACAGATAAGAGATGAACTAAAAATGGGCGAAACAAAACTTCTAGAAGAGACGCTTGTCCCTAGTATTAGAAATAATTTTGTAAAAGATGAGATAGAGAGTATTGACTTTTCAAAGATTAATATATTGAGTTCAAAGCCTGTTTTTTTAGGAGATAGGGCACAAAATATAATAGGTATTATTTTTCAGAATAACACTCTATACTATAGTGTGGATTACTCTTTAAAAAGTGATGGGTGGAAAATAAGTAAAATTAAAGAAAGAAGGGAATAGGAATGAAACCAAATGAAGTGAAGATCACAGTTCCTTCTTCTTTAGAAAATTTATCTTTAATAAGAGCTATGGTAAAAACATATCTAGAACTACATCAAGTGAGCCAAAAAGATGTGTTTCAACTTTTATCAGTGGTAGATGAACTTTCAACAAACGTAGTTGAACACGGGTATGAGTATAAGCCTGGAGATATCATTTTAGAAATTCAAAAATCAAACGATATTATTCGTTTAATTGTAGAAGATAATGGTGTGGGGTTTGATGAAGAGAAATTGAGTAAAGAAGAGGGTGGAATGGGTCTTTTTATAGCAAGAGCCATTGCAGATGACTTTAGAATCGAAAAGAAATTAAATGGAACATTGTTTAGAGTAGAAAAAAAAGTTAAGGAGGCATAAAATGATGAGCAATTTTGAAATACTTGAAAAAAATGTTGGGGAAATTAAAGAGTTAAAAGTGATAGGAGAGTTAGATGCTTTAGTAGCACCTAAGTTAAAAGAGAGAATAACAAAATTAGTAGAAGCTGATTCTACAAAATTTATAATTGATTTTGAGGAAGTTACTCATATCAACAGCTTGGCTATGGGAATTTTAAGAGGAAAGTTAAAAGTTGTTAAAGAGATGGGTGGAGATATAAAGCTTATCAAATTAAATGAACATATAAAAACAATATTTGAGATGATAGGATTAGATGAGATATTTGAAATATATGAAACAGAAGATGAGGCAATAGCAAGTTTTAAATAATAGATAAGTAGGAAGGAAATAATTATGAATACAGTTTTAGGAATAGGTTTGATAATAATCGGACTAGGAATAGTATTTGCTATTCTTTATAAAAAGTCTGTTATAGATAAAAAGATAAATGAGTTAAATGACTTAGAAGATGAAGTAGCAAAATCAAAGATAAAGGCCCAAGAAATAGTTGAAAATGCAGAGAAAAATGCACACGCAAGAGGAAAAGAGATCGAATTAAAGGCAAAAGAACACGCATATTCAATAAAAGAGGAAGCTGAAAAAGAGATAAAAAATGCTAAAAATGAGCTTTTACAAAAAGAAGCTAGACTTACTAAAAAAGAGGAAACTTTAGATAATAAGATTGAGAAGTTAGAGTTAAAAAGCCAAGAGTTAGAGAGAACTACAGAGGAATTAGAAGCTAAAAAAGATGAGATAGAAGCTATAAAATTAAAACAAGAAGATGAATTAGAGAGAATCTCTGGATTATCTAAAGTTGAGGCAAAGGAGATTTTAATCTCTAAGTTAAGAGATGATTTAACTCATGAAACAGCTGTAGCAATTAGAGAGTTTGAAAATAAGCTTGAAGATGAAAAGGATAGAATTTCAAGAAGAATTTTATCAACTGCTATTGGTAAAGCTTCTGCTGAGTATGTAGTAGATGCTACAGTGTCAGTTGTAAACCTACCTAATGATGAGATGAAAGGAAGAATTATAGGTAGAGAAGGAAGAAATATTAGAGCTATTGAGGCTTTAACAGGTGTAGATATAATAATAGATGATACTCCAGAAGCAGTTGTATTATCTAGTTTTGATGGAGTAAAAAGAGAGATAGCTAGACTTGCTATTGAAAAATTAATTACTGATGGTAGAATACACCCAGGAAAAATTGAAGAGGTAGTTAATAAAGCAAGAAAAGAGATTGACAAAGAGATAGTAGATGCTGGAGAGGGAGCTATGATAGAGCTTGGAATTCCTGGAATGCATCCTGAAATTATAAAAACTTTAGGAAGATTAAAGTTCAGAACAAGTTATGGACAAAATGTACTTACTCACTCAATTGAAGTTGCAAAACTTTCAGCTAACTTAGCAGCAGAGATAGGTGCAGATACAGAATTAGCAAAAAGAGCTGGATTATTACACGACGTAGGAAAAGTATTAGAAAGTGATATAGAGTCTTCTCATGCACTTATTGGTGGAGAGTTCTTAAAGAAATTCGGAGAGAAGCCAGAGGTTATAAATGCAGTTATGGCTCACCATAATGAAGTTGAGTTTGAAACTGTTGAAGCAATAATTGTTCAAGCAGCAGATGCTGTTTCAGCTTCAAGACCAGGGGCTAGAAGAGAGACATTGACAGCTTACTTGAAGAGATTAGAGAGTCTTGAAGAGATTGCAAATTCATTCTCAGGAGTGGAGTCATCTTTTGCAATTCAAGCAGGTAGAGAGCTTAGAATAATAGTAAATCCTGAAGCTATGTCAGATGATGAGGCTACAAAAATGGCTAGAGATGTGGCTAAGAAAATAGAGGATTCAATGCAATATCCTGGACAAATAAAAGTAACTATAGTTAGAGAAACAAGAGCTGTAGATTACGCTAAATAAGAGAGTGGATTCCCTAGTATATAACTAATTATATATTGGGGAATTTTTTATAAAATTGAGAAGGAGAGTTATATGAAAACATATTTAGTCACAGGAGCAGCTGGTTTTATAGGTGTAAATTTTGTAAAATATATGCTGGAAAAGTATAGAGATACAGCTGAGATAATTGTTTTAGATAAGTTGACTTATGCTGGAAATAAAGAGAGCTTGAGAGATGAGATAGAGAGTGGAAAGATAGAGTTTGTAAGAGGAGATATTGGGAATAAAGAGCTAGTAGAGAGTATTTTTTCAAGATATGACATAGATTATGTTGTAAACTTTGCAGCAGAATCTCATGTGGATAGAAGTATATTAGGACCTAGAGTGTTTTTGGAAACTAATATATTAGGGACTCAAAACCTTTTAGAAGTAGCAAAAGATAGTTGGACAATAGGAAAAGATGAAAATGGTTATCCTTTTTATAAAGAGGGGAAAAAATATATTCAAATCTCTACAGATGAAGTGTATGGATCTCTAGTGAAGGATTATTCAGATGCAAGAGAACTACATTTAGAAAAGAGTGTAAAAAGTGTAGTTGAAGGAAGAAAAAATTTAAAAACTTATGGTAAGAGATTTTTTACAGAGGAGACACCGTTAGATCCTAGATCTCCATACTCATCTTCAAAGGCATCTGGAGATATGATAGTAAAAGCTTATGCAGAAACATATAAATTACCAATGAACATAACAAGATGTTCAAATAACTATGGTCCATATCAATTTCCAGAAAAATTAATACCTTTGATAATAAAAAATATATTAGAAGGAAAGAAATTACCAGTCTATGGAGATGGAAGTAATGTTAGAGATTGGTTGTATGTAAGAGATCACAATAAGGCAGTGGATATGGTGATAAATGCTGGAAAATTGGGAGAGATATACAATATTGGTGGTTTTAATGAGGAAAAAAATATAAATATAGTAAAATTGACAATTGATACCATAAAGAGATTGATGAAAGAGGAGCCTGAGTATAGGAAGATATTAAAAACAGATATTGAGAATATAAATTATGATTTGATAACCTATGTTCAAGATAGATTGGGACATGATGCTAGATATGCAATAGATCCAACTAAAATAGCTGTGGAACTAGGTTGGTATCCAGAGACTCCTTTTGACAAAGGAATAGAGTTGACAATAAGATGGTATTTAGAGAATCAAGAGTGGGTTGAGAACCTGAAATAGATACGAACAAAAAAAGAGGACTATTTTTAGTAGTTCTCTTTTTTTATGGCTAAATATATAGAAAATAACGAACAAAAAATAAAAAAAATTGAAGGTATTATTTTAGGGAAGAGAGTGATAGAATATATAAAACAAGAAACAAAGGGCGAAGGAGAAAAGGTTATGAGAGAAATAATTAATTTAGTCAATGATCTATTGTGGGGAAAGAATATCTTGGTTGTTATGCTGATAGGAGCAGCTATATATTTAAGTATAAAAACAAATTTTATGCAATTTAGATTGTTTGGAGATATAGTAAAGATACTAGGAAAGAGAGAGGAAAATGGAGAGGGAGTAAGCTCTTTAGAAGCGTTTTTCTTGGGAACAGCTTGTAGAGTTGGAGCTGGAAATATAACAGGTGTAGTGGCAGCTATAGCTGTTGGTGGACCAGGAGCTATATTCTGGATGTGGGTAGTGGCTCTTTTAGGAGCAGCAACATCTTTTATAGAGTCAACTTTAGCAGTTATGTATAGAGAGAAGGTTGGAAATAAAGAGTATAGAGGAGGAACTCCTTGGATAATAGAGAAGCGTTTAAATAAGAGATGGTTGGGAATAATATATGCTATTGCATCATTAATTTGCTATGTGGGAGTTATTCAAGTTATGTCGAACTCTGTGACACAATCAATAAATAATGCTTATGGTTATGGAGTGAAAGAGATTGCAATAGTTTTAGCAATAATAGTTGGAGTGATTGTATTTTTCAGAGGGAAAAAAGATACTATTATAGTGGCTTTAAATAAGATTGTACCAGTGATGGCTATCCTATATTTAGTATTAGTAGCTTATGTAGTGGTAACAAATCTCACAGCTATTCCAAGTATGTTGGAGACTATAGTAAAACAAGCTTTTGGAATAAAAGAGGTAGCAGGTGGAGGAATAGGAATAGTTATAATGCAGGGAGTAAGAAGAGGACTATTTTCTAATGAAGCAGGAAGTGGAGATTCTAACTATGCAGCAGCTGTTGTTGATATTGATGAACCGGCTAAGCAAGGTATGGTTCAGGCTCTAGGAGTGTTTGTAGATACACTTATAGTTTGTAGTGCAACTGCGTTTATAATACTACTTGCAGATCCAGAAGTGGTAGAAGCAGGAAAGAAAATTGGAGAGATGGCGATGTTCCAAGAGGCAATAAAGAGTCATATAGGATGGATAGGAATTCCTTTCACAATAGTTGTATTATTCTTCTTCTCATTAAGTACAATATTAGCTGTAACATTTTATGGTAAGAATGCTATAAATTTCATAATGGAATCTAAAGAGATGAGATATCTATACCATATAGTTGTGGTATTGATGGTATACGTTGGAGGAATAGAGCAGAATCTTTTCGTTTGGTCATTAGCAGATTTTGGATTGGGAATAATGACCGTAATAAATATAATATGTATATTGCCAATTGCTAAGGAGGCTATTGAAGAACTAAAGAAATACGAGTTGAAATTAAAGAAAAAATAGGAAAAAAATACCCTTTTTAAAAAGGGTATTTTTTAATAAAGTTGACTATTTTGATAAAGAATTATATAATGTGAGTATATTATATAATTAAGAGGTGTAAAAATGGAAAAATTAAATAAAATAGAGTTAGAAAAAATATTATTAGAGATGAAAGAGAATGGAAAATACAGGGAGTTTCATGATATGATATTAGATGATTATGAGGAGCATCAAATTGTATACAAATTAGAGCCAGATGAGATGGCAGCTCTTGCATATAGAAATGGAACAATCCCTTTTAAAATGAAAGAGTTTTATGATTGGCATGAAATGAATCTACTTGTAGAAGAGGATTTGGAATAAATGTGAGGTGAAGAATGGAGAATTTAGAGTGTTTGGAAAAGTGGTTTAAAGCTTTTTATTCTATAGGTGCAGATGAAAGTGGAGGTGTAACTAGACTAGGTTATACTAAAAATGAAGATGTTATGCACGGGGCTATTAGAAATATAGCTAGAGAGTTGGGACTGAAATATTCCAGTGATGAGGTAGGAAATACATATATCTATGAGGAGAATTGGTCTGAGTATTATTTGATGGGATCTCATTTGGACTCTGTTATAAATGGTGGAAGATATGATGGTGTAGTTGGAGTAGTAGCTGGATTATTGGTTTTAAAATGGATAAAAGAGAATAATTTAAATATTCCATTGAAGGTAGCAGCCTTTAGATGCGAGGAATCTAGTGCTTTTGGAATAGCAACTGTAGGAAGTGGCTTGGTAACTAAGAAGATAGATGTTGAAAAACTGAAAGCTGTAAGAAATGTAGAGGGGATCTCTCTATATGAGATGTTAAAATTTAGAGGGTATAATCCAGAGTGTGAAAAAATATCAGGAATAAAAAAATATTTTGAGGTTCATATAGAGCAAGGTCGTATTTTAGAGAATAACAATTTAAAAATTGGAATAGTTGATGCTATAGCTAATGCTACGAGATATTGGTTGACAATAGAGGGAAGGCAGGATCATTCGGGAGCAGCACCTATGGGAATGAGAAAAGATGCACTTTGTGCAGGAGCAGAGATAGTGTGTGAACTAGAGAAATTAGCTCTAGTGGAAAAAGAGAATAAGAGTGTAGCAACAGTTGGATTTTTGCAAAATTCTCCAAATGCTTTTAATGTAGTGCCTGGAAGAGTAAAACTTGGAATAGATATTAGAGGAGTGGATTGGGAGAGTATCCAAAGAATTGATAGGTCTATTGAAAAGATAATAGAGGATATTTGTGGTAGAAGAGAGTTAGAGTATAAGTTGGAGTCAGTTTCAAAGGGCAAACCAGTAATACTGGATAAGGAGTTGTTATTGGATTTGGAGAATACTGCTAGAGAGTTAAATATAGATTATATGATAATGAATAGTGGAGCAGGACATGATGCTATGAAGTTTTGGGATATTGCTCCTACAGGAATGGTATTCATACCTTGTAAAGAGGGAATAAGCCATAATATTGCTGAAGATATTGATGTTGAAGATATAATACTTGGAAGTAAAATAATATATGAATACTTAAAAAAACTATTGACAGTTACGAGTAAATGATTTATTATTAAGTTATGAGAAAAATAGCACTCATTGATAAAGAGTGCTAATAAGTTGGAGGGATAGAACAATGAAGATAAAACCTATTGGTGAAAGAGTTTTGGTTAAGCTTGTTAAATTAGAGGAAAAAACAGTGAGTGGAATTATTCTTCCGGGATCAGATGACAAAGAAAAATCAAATATTGGTGAAGTAATAGCTGTAGGAAAAGGTGAGAAAGTTTCTGAAATAGTAGTTGGAGATAAAGTAGTTTATTCAAAATTCTCAGGAACTGAGATCAAAGATGGCGAAGATAGATATTTAATATTGAATATAGAAGATGTATTAGCAATAGTAGAGTAATTATCGGAGGGATTGAAAATGGCAAAAATTTTAAAATTTAATGAGGAAGCTAGAAAAAAACTTGAATCAGGAGTAAATACTTTAGCAGATGCTGTAAAAGTTACATTGGGACCTAGAGGTAGAAATGTAGTTTTAGAAAAAAGTTATGGAGCTCCTTTAATCACTAATGATGGTGTTTCAATAGCTAAAGAGATTGAATTGGAAGATCCTTTTGAAAATATGGGAGCTCAACTGATAAAAGAGGTAGCGACTAAAGCTAATGATGTGGCTGGAGATGGAACAACTACTGCAACTATATTAGCTCAAGCTATTGTAAAAGAGGGATTAAAAATGGTTAGTGCTGGAGCTAATCCTATGTTTATAAAAAAAGGTATAGAGAAGGCAACTAAAGAGGTAATTACTCACTTAAAAGCTAGAGCTAAAAAGATAAAATCAAATGATGAGATAGCTCAAGTAGCATCTATTTCAGCAGGAGATGAGGAGATAGGAAAATTGATTGCTCAAGCTATGGAAAAAGTTGGTGAAACAGGAGTAATAACTGTTGAAGAGGCAAAATCTTTAGAAACAACTTTGGAAGTAGTTGAAGGAATGCAATTTGATAAGGGGTATGTATCTCCATATATGGTAACGGATTCTGAGAGAATGGTGGCAGAGCTAGATAATCCATTTATTCTTATAACTGATAAAAAAATATCAAATATGAAAGATATACTACCAATATTGGAGCAGACAGTTCAAACTTCAAGACCTGTACTTATTATAGCAGATGAGTTGGAGGGAGAAGCTTTAACTACTTTAGTTATAAATAAATTGAGAGGAACTTTAAATGTAGTAGCTGTTAAAGCACCTGCTTTTGGAGATAGAAGAAAAGCGATGTTAGAGGATATAGCTATACTTACAGGTGGAGAGGTAATCTCTGAAGAGAAGGGATTGAAATTAGAGGAGACTACTATACCACAGTTAGGAAGTGCTAAAAAGGTAAAAGTAACTAAAGATGCTACGATAATAGTAGATGGAGTTGGAGAAGAAGAGATAATAGCAGCTAGAGTTAATTCTATAAAAAATCAGATAATGGAATCAACTTCAGATTATGATAAAGAAAAATTACAAGAGAGACTTGCAAAACTTTCAGGTGGAGTGGCAGTTATAAAAGTTGGTGCTGCAACTGAAGTGGAGATGAAAGATAAAAAACTTAGAATCGAAGATGCTTTGAATGCAACTAGAGCTGGAGTGGAAGAGGGGATAGTACCTGGTGGAGGAACTATATTAGTAGAGATTGCTAAGGATATGGATGAATTTAAGTTATCTGGAGAAGAGGGAATAGGAGTGGAGATTGTTAAAAAAGCATTGACAGCACCTTTGAGACAGATAGCAGAAAATGCAGGAATAGATGGAGCAGTTGTATTAGAAAAAGTAAAAGATATGCCAGAAGGATTTGGATTTAATGCTTCTACAGAAAAATATGTGGATATGATAGAGGAGGGGATATTAGATCCAGTAAAAGTTACTAGATCAGCTATTCAAAATGCTGCATCAGTATCAGCGTTAATCTTGACAACAGAGGTTTTGGTAGTGAGTAAAAAAGAGCCTAAACAACCAGAGATGAATCCAGGAATGATGCCAGGAATGATGTAGAAGTAAGGGAGAATTTTTTCTCCCTTTTTTTCTAAATATGTTATAATATAGTAAAAATATTTAAGGAGATGGGTATGGCAAATATAAAGGAGATATTGGAGAGAAATCCAGTGATACCAGCATTAAAGAATGAAGCTTATTTAGACGAGGCAATAGAAAGTGGAAGTGAGATAGTTTTTGTAATTATGGCAAATATCTTAAACATTAAAGGTATTGTTACAAAATTAAAAGATGCAAATAAGATAGTCTATGTACATATGGACATGATAGATGGAATATCTAGTTCTAACAATGGAGTGGAGTATCTGATGCAAGAGGTAAAACCAGATGGAATTATAACAACAAAACATAATATTGTAGCTTTTGCAAATAAAAAAGGGATAAAGGTTATTCAAAGATTTTTTATCTTGGATTCTTTCTCATTGGAAAATACAATAAATCATATCAAAGAAAATAAACCGAGTGCAGTGGAGATTTTGCCAGGGCTTATGCCAAAAATAATAAAGAAAATCAATAATTCTACAAGGATTCCTGTGATAACTGGAGGGCTTGTAAATGAGAAAGAGGATGTTATAAATGCGTTAGCAGCAGGTGCTGTAGGGGTATCAACAACATATAGTCACATATGGGATATTTAAATAGTGTACATAAATAAATCAAATAGTAATAAAATAATTTTATCTGTATTGACATAATTGTAAAAAAATGTTAGAATTATGTTAACGTAATAAAAGCTGTGTGAGATGGAGAAGCTTAAAAGAGTTGCTAATAGGGGGCGATTTTTTTGAGCTTTTTTTGCAGTTTTGAATCTAAAAAGGGGGCATTTTTATGACAGCAAGTGCAATGTATTTAGCAGAGTTTTTAGGAACAGCATTTCTTTTACTTTTAGGGAATGGAATCAATATGACATTAAGCCTAAATAAAAGTTATGGAAAAGGTGGAGGTTGGATGGTAACCTGCTTTGGTTGGGGTATAGCAGTTTCTATGGCAGCCTACCTAACAGGTTGGGTAAGTGGAGCTCACTTAAATCCAGCATTAACAATAGCTTTAGCAGTGGATGGAGCTTTAGATTGGGCATTGGTACCAGGTTATATAATAGCACAGATTTTAGGTGGTATGGTAGGAGCTATATTAGCTTACTTAACATATAAAAACCTTATGGACGAAGAGCCTAATCCAGCAACAAAGTTAGGGGTTTTTTCAACAGGACCAGCAATACCTAATAAATTTTGGAATGTGGTAACAGAGGCTGTGGGAACAGCTATATTAGTAATTGGAATACTAGCAATAGGATATGGAAAAAATATGGTAGAACCAGGAATAAAGCCATTTTTAGTAGGGATGTTAATCAGTGTTATAGGTATGGCAACAGGTGGAGCTACAGGATTTGCTATTAACCCTGCAAGAGACCTTGGACCAAGAATAGCTCACGCTATACTTCCAATAAAAGGAAAAGGAGATTCTAACTGGGGTTATGCTTGGGTACCAATTGTTGGACCTATTATAGGTGCATTAATAGGAATAGCTTTATTTAATTTCTTTTCAATCAGTTGTGTAGCTTGTGGATAATTACTTAATAAACGGAGGAGTAAATTATGGAGAAAAAATATATAATAGCATTGGATCAAGGAACAACAAGTTCAAGAGCAATAGTATTTGATAGTGAGCAAAAAATAGTTGGAGTAGCACAAAAAGAGTTTACTCAAATTTATCCAAAAGAGGGTTGGGTAGAGCATGATCCAATGGAAATCTGGTCAAGTCAGAGTGGAGTTTTAGCAGAAGTAATTGCAAGAACAGGTATATCACAACATGATATTATAGGAATTGGAATTACAAACCAAAGAGAGACAACAATAGTTTGGGATAAAAATACAGGAAAACCTATATACAATGCAATAGTATGGCAGTGTAGAAGAACAGCTAAGATATGTGATGAGTTGAAAGAGATAGAAGGTTTAGATGAGTATGTAAGAGAGAATACAGGATTACTAATAGATGCTTATTTCTCTGGTACTAAGATTAAATGGATATTAGATAATGTAGAGGGTGCTAGAGAGAAAGCTGAAAGAGGAGAGTTACTATTTGGTACTGTAGATACTTGGTTGATTTGGAAATTAACTAATGGAAAGGTTCATGCTACTGACTATACGAATGCCTCTAGAACAATGATATACAACATTAAGAAATTAGAATGGGATGAAAAATTATTAGATATATTAGGAATTCCAAAATCAATGTTACCAGAAGTAAAAGATAGTAGTGGAACATTTGGTTATGCAAATTTAGGAGGAAAAGGTGGTCATAGAGTACCAATAGCTGGGGTAGCAGGAGACCAACAAGCAGCACTATTTGGACAAGCTTGCTTTAAAGAGGGAGATTCCAAAAATACATATGGAACAGGATGTTTCCTATTGATGAATACAGGAACTAAGATGGTAAGAAGCCAAAACGGACTTGTAACAACAATAGCTATAGGACTTAATGGAAAAGTAGAGTATGCATTAGAGGGAAGTATTTTTATTGGTGGAGCAAGTGTTCAATGGTTGAGAGATGAATTAAAATTAGTAGGAGAATCAAAGGATACAGAGTACTTTGCTAGAAAGGTAAAGGATAGTGCAGGAGTATATGTAGTTCCAGCATTTGTAGGATTGGGAGCTCCATACTGGGATATGTATGCAAGAGGAGCTATAGTAGGACTTACACGTGGAGCTAATAAAAATCATATAATCAGAGCAACTTTGGAATCAATTGCTTATCAAACAAGAGATGTTCTTGAGGCTATGCAAGAGGATTCAGGAATTAAATTAGCTAGTTTAAAAGTGGATGGTGGAGCAGCAGCTAATAACTTCTTAATGGAATTCCAAGCTGATATTTTAGGAACAGCAGTAAGAAGACCAGTAACTCTTGAAACAACAGCACTAGGGGCAGCATATTTAGCTGGATTAGCAGTGGGATTCTGGGAGACAAAAGATGAGATTAGCTCACAATGGAAACTAGATAATGAGTTTATTCCAAATATGAGTGAAGAAGAGAGATGTAAAAAATATAGTGGATGGAAAAAAGCTGTAAAAAGAGCTCTTGCTTGGGAAGAGGAGTAATAATATCTCTTGACAAATGAAAAGAAAAGTAAGATAATTAATGAGAAAATAGAATAAATGACTAGTGAATAGGAGAGTCAGCAAAGGGCAGAGAGATCTGTCTATTTGCTGACTTTTTTTATTAAAAGAACGGGAGGAAATGCTATATGGTAGATGTAATTATAATAGGTGCAGGAGTTATGGGAGCTGCAACTGCATATGAATTGGCAAAATATAATTTAAAAATAAAAGTATTGGAAAAAGAGCATGATGTTTCAAATGGTACAAGTAAAGCAAACTCAGGAATAGTACACGCAGGTTATGATGCAAAAGAGGGAACTTTAATGGCTAAGTACAATGCCCTTGGAAACTCTATGTATGAAGAGTTGTGCAAAGAGATAGATGCACCATTTAAAAGAACAGGTTCATTAGTTTTAGCTTTTTCAGAGGAAGAGAGAGAGCATTTGAAACAACTTTATGAGAGAGGATTAAAAAATGGAATACCAGAGTTAAGAATTATTGAGAAGGAAGAGATACTTAAAATGGAGCCAAATGTAAGTGGTGAAGTAGTAGCTGCCCTATATGCTCCAACAGCTGGTGTTACAGGTCCTTGGGAAGTGACTATAAAGTTATTGGAAAATGCTGCAATAAATGGAGTAGAAGTTCTTACAGATGCAAAAGTAGAAAAGATAGAGAAGTTAGAAAAGGGATACAAGGTTATATTAACTGATGGAAGAGAGTTTGAAACAAAGGTAGTAGTGAATGCAGCTGGATTGTTTGCTGATGAGATAAATAATTTAGTAAGTTCTAGAAAGATAAAGATAACTCCAAGAGCAGGAGAGTATTATCTATTAGATAAAGTTCAAGGAAACTTAGTAAATAATGTTATATTCCAATGTCCAACAAAAGTTGGAAAAGGAGTTTTAGTAGCACCAACAGCTCATGGTAACTTAATAGTTGGACCTACAGCAAGTTTGACTGATGATAAGGAGTATGTAGGAAACACATTAGCAGGATTAGATGCTGTTAGAGCAGCTGCTGTAAAGAGTGTAAAAGATATAAACTTTAGAGATAATATAAAAAATTTCAATGGTTTAAGAGCTGAGTCAGACTGTCCAGACTTTATAGTAGGTGAAGTGGAAGATGCACCATATTTCTTTAATATAGCTGGAACAAAATCACCAGGATTAACATCAGCACCAGCAATAGGTTTAGATGTGGCTAGAATGATAGTAGAGAAGTTGGGAGATGTATCTAAGAAAGAGGAGCATAAAAAAAATAGACCACAGATTCATTTTATGGAACTATCTTCAGAAGAGAAAGCAGAAGTAATAAAGAAAGATCCAAGATATGGAAGAATCATATGTAGATGTGAGAGCATAACTGAGGGAGAGATAGTAGATGTTATCCATAGAATGGTGGGAGCTAAAACTGTAGATGGAGTTAAAAAGAGATGTAGACCTGGTATGGGAAGATGCCAAGGTGGATTCTGTGGGCCGAGAGTACAGGAGATATTAGCAAGAGAGTTAAATAAGAATTTAGATGAGATTGTTCAAGATAAAGTTGGGGCATACATACTTACAGGAGAGACTAAAAAGTAGGAGGAACTAGGAAATGAGATATGATTTAGTGGTAATAGGGGGAGGACCTGGAGGTCTTGCAGCAGCAATAGAGGCTAGAAATAATGGAGTAGAGAGCATATTAGTAATAGAGAGAGATAAGGAATTGGGTGGAATTTTACAACAATGTATCCACAATGGTTTTGGATTGCATGAATTTAAAGAGGAACTTACAGGACCAGAGTATGCAGAGAGATTTATAAAAAAATTACAAGAGAATAATATTGAGTATAAATTAGATACAATGGTATTGGAAGTAACTCCAGAGAAGATAGTTCATGCAATAAATACAGTGGATGGATATATGATGATAGAGGCTAAATCTATAATACTAGCTATGGGTTGTAGAGAGAGAACAAGAGGAGCTATCTCAATTCCAGGAGAGAGACCAGCAGGTGTATTTACAGCAGGAACAGCTCAAAGATTTATCAATATGGAAGGATATATGGTAGGTAAGAAGGTTTTGATTTTAGGATCTGGAGATATTGGACTTATTATGGCTAGAAGAATGACATTAGAGGGAGCAGAGGTAAAAGCTGTTGTTGAACTTATGCCATTTTCAGGAGGATTAGCTAGAAATATAGCTCAGTGTCTAAATGACTACAACATTCCATTATATTTGAGTCATACTGTTATTGATATAAAAGGAAAAGAGAGAGTAGAGGGAGTTACAATTGCTAAGGTTGATGAAAATAGAAGACCTATACCAGGAACAGAGATAGAGTATGAGTGTGACACACTACTACTGTCAGTAGGACTTATACCAGAGAACGATATTTCAAGAAAAACAGGAATTGTAATAGATAGAAGAACTTCAGGACCAATTGTTAATGAGATGATGGAAACAAGTATACCTGGAATCTTTGCTTGTGGAAATGTGGTTCATGTACATGACCTAGTTGACTTTGTAAGTGCAGAAGCAAGAAAAGCAGGGAAAGCAGCAGCAAAATTTGTTAAGGGAGAGGCACAGACAGGTGAGTATATAGATATTAAAACTGGACTTGGAATAACTTATACAGTGCCTCAAAAGTATAGAATAGAGAATTTAGATAAATTTTTGGAGATATCTATGAGAGTAAATAATATCTACAGAAATATGAGATTACAGGTGAGGGATGGAGAGAATATACTTGTAAATCTAAAAAAATCACATCTAGCTCCAGGAGAGATGGAGAAAATAGTTGTTCCAAAGAAACTATTAGAAGGTGTAAAAAGAAAAGAGATAGAAGTATGTTTAGTAGCAGAGGAGGGGAGATAGATGATAAAAGAGATGGTGTGTATAGTTTGTCCAATGGGATGTCATCTAAAGATAGATACAGAGAGTTTGAATGTGACAGGAAACACTTGTCCAAGAGGACCAGTATATGCTAAAGAGGAGTTGACTGCTCCTAAGAGAGTTATAACTTCAACTATTAGAATAGTTGGTGGAGTTCACAATAGATTACCTGTAAAAACAGATATGAGTATTCCAAAAGAGCTAAATTTTGAGTGTATGAAACTATTGAATAATATAGAGGTAAAATCACCAATAAAACATGGTGAGATAATCATAGAAAATGTTTTAGGAACAGGTGCAAATATAATAGCTTGTAGAGATATGTAAAATAAACTATCTTTAGTATTGACAAACTTTTAATTAAAGGTAATAATATCTGTAAGGATAATTTATGATTAAAGGTAGGAGGGAAGAAATTGGATAATTTAATAATTACAGTTGGAACAAGTCTAATAGATAACTATATTAAGCACAATCCTGAGAAAGAGAGTATCACAAAGGACGATATTTTAAGCTACTATGAAGAGGAAAAGATAGAGGACTTAAGAGATATAAGATTTGGAATAGAGATCATCTCTGTTGAGAACTTGAGAGAGAAAAATGTTTTTTCAGGGGAACACCTATTTATGATAACTCATGATACTGTTAATGGAAGATTAGCTGGTGAGGTTTTAGAGGAGTTTTTCCTAAAGAAACAGATAGTAAAAAATATTACAAAAAAAGCTATTCCAGCTATGAATAAAAGAAATCCAATTGAATTTAAAACAAAGGGATTAAGAAATTTAGTAGAAGAGATTGGAAATATAGTAGATACAGTTGGAAATAAGTATAATGTTTCTGTTTGTACTGTTGGAGGATATACAGCAGAGATATTTATGGTTAGTTTAATGGCTCAAATCTTAGGTGTAAAATCTTATTTTATGTTTAGAGAGTTTGAACATGTAACTGAAATTCCACCACTACCTATAAAACTTGACTATAATTATTATCTAGAGAATAAAGAGTTTTTCAATATTTTAGTAAAAGGAACAGAGATTGAAAAGTCACTTATAGCTAAATATTTAGATGAGAAATTGGAACTTAGCTACTTTGTTGAAGAGATAGAAAAAGATGGAAAGATCTATGTAGAACTATCTGCAATGGGAGATTTCTATGTAAGAAGAGTAAAGGATTGTAGACATTTACCAAGAAGAACAACAAATGTTGGTATTTGGGAAAAGGAGCTACCTTCAACTGTAGAGGAGAGACCACAGGAGCTTTTGGATATGTTAAAAATGCTAAAAGCATCTCCATATATTAATAAATTAAAAGTTGTTTTCCACAATCCAAATAGAAAATTAAAGGTTTCTAAGTTTTTTATTCTTGATAGTGCTGATTATGAGAGCACTCTATCTTTAGAGTTAAAGACATCTATGGGTGGATTTAGAATAGATATGTTTACAGTGGCTAACACTCAAAAAGAGTTTGAAGCATTGATGGTATATTTTAATGAAAATTTTCTATAAGAGATAGAAATTAATAGATAGTGCTAGTGAGAAAAGTTTCACTGGCACTTTTTTTATAAAAAATGTATAATGTAAAGAAAAAACACTTGACAGTTTTTGTATAATCTTATATAATATGCTGGTGATATAATGGAATTAGATGAATTTTTAGAAGTATCGACTCTATTAGATTATTATAGAAACTTGTTGAGTGATAAGCAAAAAGAGTACTTGATCAATCATTTTGAAGAAGATTTATCACTGTCAGAGATTGCTAAAAACAATGGTGTCAGTAGACAGGCTGTCTATGATAATATAAAAAGAGGGATAAAACAACTAAGAGAGTATGAAGAGAAACTAGGCTTTCATAAAAAAGAGAAAAAGATTTATGATGAACTTTTAGGACTGAGAGAGAACTTTGAACTTGAAAGACTAGATGAGATAATAGAAAGATTATTTTAGTCGAGGTGTATATGTTAGATAATTTAGGTTCTAGATTTCAAGAGGTTTTTAAAAAAGTAAGAGGACATGGAAAATTGAGTGAGAGCAATATAAAAGATGCTCTTAAAGAAGTTAAAATGTCACTTTTAGAAGCCGATGTTAACTATAAAGTAGTAAAGGATTTTACAGCTAAGATTCAAGAAAAAGCTATAGGAACAGATGTTTTAAAGGGGATAAATCCAGGACAACAGTTTATAAAGATTGTAAATGATGAATTGATAGAACTTTTAGGTGGAACTAATGCCAGATTAACAAAAGGAGTAAGAAATCCAACTGTACTTATGTTAGCGGGATTACAGGGAGCAGGAAAGACTACATTTGCTGCTAAACTAGGTAATTACCTAAAAAAACAGGGTGAAAAAGTTCTAATGGTTGGAGCTGACGTGTACAGACCAGCTGCGATAAAACAGTTACAAGTTTTAGGAGAGCAAACAGGAATTGAGGTTTACTCAGAGCTAGATCATCAGGATGCTGTTGGAATCTGTGAGAGAGGACTTGCTAAAGCAAAAGAGCTAGGTTCTACATATATGATAATTGATACTGCTGGAAGATTACACATTGATGAAAAATTAATGGATGAGTTAAGAGATATAAAAAAAGTAACTAGACCACAGGAGATTTTACTGGTAGTAGATGCAATGATAGGTCAAGATGCTGTTAACTTAGCAGAGTCATTTAATAATGTTTTAAATATAGATGGTGTTGTACTTACAAAATTAGATGGAGATACTAGAGGTGGAGCTGCGTTATCAATAAAAGCAGTGGTAGGAAAACCAATAAAATTTGTAGGAGTTGGAGAGAAAATTGATGATATAGAACTATTCCACCCAGAGAGACTTGTTTCAAGAATCTTTGGAATGGGAGATGTAGTTTCATTAGTTGAGAAGGCTCAAAGTGCAATAGATGAAGAAGATGCAAAGTCACTGGAAGAGAAGATCAGAACTCAAAAATTTGATTTAGATGACTTCTTAAAACAGTTACAAAATATAAAAAAATTAGGTTCACTAGGAAGTATCTTAAAGATGATACCTGGAATGGGACAGATTGGAGATTTAGCTCCAGCTGAAAAAGAGATGAAAAAGGTAGAAGCTATTATTCAATCAATGACTAGAGAAGAGAGAAAGAAACCTGAGATACTTAAGGCTAGTAGAAAACAGAGAATAGCTAAGGGTAGTGGAACTGAAGTGGCAGATATAAACAGGTTGTTAAAACAATTTGAACAGATGAAAGCTATGATGAAGATGTTCAGTGGTGGTAAGATGCCTTCATTACCTTCATTCGGTGGATTTAAAGGTGGAAAATTTCCATTTTAATAACATATAAATAATTTAAAGAATAAAATATAAATAATAAAAGGAGACGTGAAATTTATGTTAAAATTAAGATTAACTAGATTAGGAGACAAAAAAAGACCTTCTTATAGAATCGCAGCTATGGAAGCATTATCAAAAAGAGATGGTAAAGCAGTTGCTTACTTAGGAAACTACTTCCCATTAGAAGATTCTAGAGTTGTATTAAAAGAGGAAGAAATTGTAAAATTCTTATTAAACGGAGCTCAACCAACTAGAACTGTAAAATCAATATTAGTTAAAGCTGGAGTATGGGCAAAATTCGAAGAAGCAAAAAGAAAATAATTAATTAGAAGAATTTTAGGGGCTTTATACTACTGTATAAAGTCCTTTTTTCTATTAGACAAGCTAATAAAGTTTTGATATAATATAGAGAAGTTCAATAAAATATAAAACAAAGGTGAAAAATGGATAAGATATTTGAACAAGTGGCTAAAGAATTAAATTTATCTACAGTACAAGTAGTTAATACAATGCAACTTTTAGATGAAGGTGCAACAATACCTTTTATAGCAAGATATAGAAAAGAGGTAACTAAGAATCTTGACGAGGTAGAGATAGGGAAAATACTAGAAACAGTTACATATCAAAGAAACTTAGAGAAGAGAAAAGAAGAGGTAATCAGATTAATTGAAGAGCAAGGAAAATTAACTGATGATATAGTGAAAGCTGTTTTTTCTGCAACAAAACTTCAAGAGGTTGAAGATATATACTTCCCTTATAGAAAGAAGAGAAAAACAAAGGCAGATATAGCAAAGGAAAGAGGTTTAGAGCCGTTTTCTGAGTATATGTTAAAAGCTAAATCAATGGAGGACTTGGAGTTAAAGGCTAAGGAGTTTTTAACTGATGAGATAGCTGATGAAAAAGAGGCTATTGAAGGAGCTATGTTGATCTTAGCACAAAATATATCTGAAACTCCAATATACAGAGAAAAAATTAGAGAGATAATGTTAACCAAGGGAATATTAGTAACTAAAGAGAGTAAAAAGGCAAGAGAGCTGGATATAAAAAAGGTATATTCAGATTATTACCAATATAGCGAACCTATAGCTAAGATACCCTCTCATAGAATTTTAGCTGTAAATAGAGGAGAGAAGGAAGATATATTATCCACTGCAATTGATTTTGATGAACAGGTAAGAGCTAGAGTAGAAAACCTTATATTGAAGGATTTTGAAAATAAAAATTTACAGGATCTATACTCAAAGATTGTTGTAGATGCTTTAGATAGATTGATATTACCAGCTATAGAGAGAGAAGTGAGAAATATTCTTACTGATAAGGCTGAAGAAGAGGCGATAGCAGTATTTAAGGATAACTTAAAAAATCTTTTAATGCAAGCACCTTTAAATGAAAAAAATATATTAGCTTTAGACCCTGGTTATAGAACAGGATGTAAAGTAGCAATTATAGATAAGAATGGATTTTATAGAGAGAAAGACGTTTTCTTTTTAGTGGCAGATATGCATAATGCCAAACAACTAGAAACTGCTGAGAATAAGATTGTTGACTATGTGAAAAAATATGAGATTGATATTATTGTAATAGGAAACGGAACTGCTTCTAGAGAGACTGAGAGCTTTGTAGCAGGAGTTATAAAAAAATACAATCTACCAGCTAAATATCTTATAGCTAACGAAGCTGGAGCGTCAATATATTCAGCATCTAAAATTGCAGCTGAGGAGTTTCCAGATCTAGATGTTACAGTTAGAGGAGCTATCTCTATAGGAAGAAGAGTTCAAGATCCACTTGCAGAACTTGTAAAAATTGATCCAAAATCAATAGGGGTAGGAATGTATCAGCACGATGTCAATCAAGGAAGATTAGATGATTCACTAGATGCTGTTATAACAAATGTGGTAAACAGTGTAGGAGCCAATCTAAATACAGCTTCTTGGGCTTTACTATCACATATCTCTGGAATAAAGAAAAATATAGCTAAAAATATAGTTGATTATAGAAAAGAGAATGGAAACTTTAAAAATAGAAAAGAACTATTAAAAGTTAAGGGAATTGGAGCTAAAGCTTATGAGCAAATGGCTGGATTCCTAGTAATAGTTGATGGAGAGAATGTACTGGATAATACAATAATCCACCCTGAATCTTATCATATAGCAACAGATATATTGACAGAAGCAGGAATTTCAATAGCTGACTACAAGAGTGATCTAAATGTAGCTAGAGAGAAATTAAAAGGTTTTGCATATGAAAAATTTGCAAAAGAGAAAGAGTATGGATTAGAGACAGTTAAGGATATCTATGAAGCATTGATTAGAGATAGAAGAGACCCTAGAGATAGTTTTGAGAAACCACTTTTAAAATCAGATATATTGAACATAGATAATTTACAACCAGGAATGGAGATAGAAGGAACAGTTAGAAATGTGGTAAAATTCGGTGCTTTTATAGATATTGGATTAAAAAATGATGCACTTTTACATATTTCAGAGATTTCAAATAAATTTATAGATGATCCAAGTAAGGTATTATCAGTTGGACAGATAATTAAAGTAAGAATAAAAGATATTGATAAAGAGAGAGAGAGAGTAGGATTAACTAAGAAGGAGAAATAATTTCAATGAAGGTAAGTAGAAGTTCTCTTTTATTTAGAATGGTATTTTATAATGATATTGCAATAGTGATGGTATCAATCACTATTGCCCTCTTTTTAACTTTTACAGCATTTCAAAATATTGAGTCTAAATTTATAGATTCGGCTAGAGATAAGATAGCTTTAATAACAAGGGCATACAGTGGTGAGATTTTAAAGTCTAAGGATGATCTTAACCAAGTAATAAGAAATGTGGGGGCTTTGGGTGATAGAAATTTTAGGAAAAATTTTACCTATACTCAACAGGCAAAGATGCTTCAAACTAGATTATTAAAGAAAAACTTTAGCATGTATAAGGATTCAAATCTATCAATAGTAGATGAAGATGGAATTGTATTGGCAGAATCAAATGAGAATCATAGAAAAACAATCATAGATCAAACTGGATTTAAAGAGAATGTGGCTCAAAATGATGGTGAGATAAAAGCCACATATTTCTTTAAAAATGGGGATAACATATACTCTAGAACGATATTGAGATATGAGGTTGAAAGGTCGAGAAAACTCTATGTTGTATTGACTATGCCAACTAATCAAGATGTTTTAAATGCTTTAGAAGCTGTAGGAGGATTAGGAGAAGAGGATAGTATAATACTATTAATTGATGGTAAATATATTTCTAATGGACTTAATTTTACAGATGAGATGAGAGCAATCAAGAAGCGAGACCCAAGTAGAAATTTTATTCAAAGATTTAGTTATATTTATAAAAAGAAAGATAGCAATAAAGAGGTTTATTATATAGCTTTGACAGATCTATATGATTATAAAAATGAGTATATAGGAAGTATGGGAGTGGCTATATATTATGAAGCTATTGAGAAATTGAAAAGAGTAGTATCTTTATCAGTAATAATGATAATACTTCTATTTGTGGCAGTTAGTACAACTGTTTCAGCAAAGTTATTTGGGAATCTTTTGGAACCTTTATCTAAGATAATAGATGCAGCTGAAGAGGTAAGCAAGGGAAATTATAAGATTTTTGTGAAACCTGAGGGAGTAGATGAGATAAGAACTCTTTCAAAAAGTTTTAATAAAATGGCTGAAGATATTAGAAATAATGAGGAACAAGCAAAAAATAAAAATAAAAAGCTTTTGGGAACTTTGAAAAGACTGGATTCAATTGAAAGAATTTTGATGAATATACAGATTGAAAATGATATGACTGTAACTGTAAAGGAGATAATGTCAGCCTTTACTTCAGAGGTAGGGCTGGGCTATAGTCGTGCTATGTACTTTAGATATAGTAGAGAAGCAGATAGATTAGTAGGAGAGTTGGCAGTTATAAATAATCGTGTAAAAAGAGAGGTATTAAACAATGAAGGAAATACTTCAGGGTTTAAATTCCAAATAGCTGAATTGAATGAGCTTGTAAAACTTATAAAAATACCATTTAAATCAGATAGTTTAATTGTGAAATCTCTTGTGGAGAAAAGAATAATTTTCGAAAATGATAAAGGATACAAATATAATTTAGGAAATGAATTATTTAAAAGTTTTGGAATCAATAGATTTTTGATTATGCCAATCTATAGTGAGAAGAGAAACTATGGTTGTATAGTAGTTGATTATTTTGGGAAGGATAACAACATATCTCAAGAAGAGGTTGAGTTACTAACATTGTTATCTCTAAATATAGCAATTAGAATAAAAAATAGAACTATTGAAGAGGAGAAGATCGACTTAGAAAGAGCTGTAACTACAGGAAAACTTGTGGAGAGGTTTTTTAAGAGTAGGGAGAATTCCTTTGAGAAGATGCTAGATTTTATGGAGAAGATGACTGAATATGATCAAAGTAATATTTTGCTTAAAATTCAGATTCAAGAGATAAAAAATGAGATAATCAAACTTAAGCGTGAAAAAGAGATATTGAATGAGTACATCAATGTAAAAAGTGATGAACCACTTGAAATTATAGATATAGAGGAGATAATCTCAGAAGTAATCTCTGGAGTAGAGGAAAAATTGGAGAAAATAGGGATAAACATCTCGACTTTTATTAACTATAATGGAAAGATAATAGGAAATAGAGCGAGATTAAAGAGAGCTCTATATGAAGTTATAAAAAATGCTAAAGAATCTTTTGATAAAAAAAATCAAGATAATAAAAAAATAAATATTATAGTGACAAAAGAAAAAAATGTGGATAAAATAAGAATTAATATAATCGATAATGGAATAGGAATGACAAAAGAGCAGTTAGAAAATGTATTTGAACCATTTGTAGGTTATAATGAAAACTCTCCAGGTCTAGGTCTAGCAATAGTATCAAGGATTGTGAAGGACCACCACGGAGTAATTAAGATTTTATCTCAAGAGAATGAAGGAACGGACGTAAAAATAACTTTAAATATATATAAGGAGGAGATTTTATAATGAGTGAAAAGGATTACGGAGCAACATTAAACCTTCCGAAGACAAGTTTTCAAATGAAGGCAAATCTTCCAAATAAGGAACCTAAAATTATTCAAAAATGGGAAGAAAATAAGATCTATGAAAAAGGATTAACAAAAGGTACAAAATCATTTATATTACATGATGGACCACCTTATGCTAACGGTGATATCCACATAGGTCATGCTTTGAATAAAATTCTTAAAGATATCATTTTAAAATATAAAAGATTAAGAGGGTATAATGCACCATACATACCTGGATGGGATACTCACGGATTACCTATCGAATTAAAAGTAACTGAGCAATTAGGAGATAAAGCAAAAGAGATGTCTCCATTAGAGATAAGAAAACTTTGTACAGAATATGCTTTAAAATGGGTATCTATCCAAAGAGAAGGATTTAAAAGATTAGGAGTATTAGGAGATTGGGAAAATCCATACCTAACATTAAAACCAGAATATGAAGCTAAACAATTAGAGGTATTTGGAGAGCTTTATGAAAATGGATATGTATTTAAAGGATTAAAACCAATTTACTGGTCACCAGTTACAGAAACAGCACTAGCTGAAGCAGAGATAGAGTATAAAAATGTAACATCTCCATCTATCTATGTTAGAATGGAAGCTAACTCCGATCTATTAGAAAAATTAGGATTAACAGAGCAAACTTGGGTAGTAATTTGGACAACAACTCCATGGACTTTACCTGCGAATATGGCAATATCATTAAATCCTAACTTTGAATATGGAGTATATAAAACTGAAAAAGGAAACTTAATTTTAGCAAAAGAGTTAGCAGAGAAAGCTTTTGCTGAGATGGAGATAACATCTTATGAGTTAATAAAAGAGTTCATAGGAAATGAGATTGAAAGAACAACATATAAGCACCCATTCATAGATAGAACTGGAATGATAATCTTAGGAACACACGTTACAGCTGATGCAGGAACAGGATGTGTACACACAGCTCCTGGGCATGGACAAGATGACTATGTAGTGGCAACTAGATATGGTATAGAGGTAATCTCACCTATCAACAATAAAGGTGTTTTAACTGAAGAGGCAGGAGAGTTTGCAGGATTATTCTATTTAAAAGCTAACAAGGCAATAGTAGCTCATATAGAAGAGACAGGACACCTATTAAAATTAAAAAATATAGAGCACTCATATCCACATGATTGGAGATCAAAAACTCCAGTAATATTTAGAGCAACTGAGCAATGGTTCGTAAAAGCAGAGGGATCAGACTTAAGAGAGAGAGCTCTAAGAGCATTAGATGATGTAGAGTTTGTACCAGCTTGGGGAAGAAATAGAATAGGATCTATGCTAGAGACAAGACCTGACTGGTGTATCTCAAGACAAAGAGTGTGGGGAGTACCAATTCCTGTATTCTATAACGAAGAGACTGGAAAAGAGATATACAATAAAGAGATCTTAGCAAGAATAGTAGAGATAGTTAGAAAAGAGGGAACAGCTGCTTGGTTAACACATACAGCAGAGGAGTTAATAGGTGAAGAGTTATTAGAGAAATATAACTTAAAAGGAGTAACTCTAAGAAAAGAGACAAACATAATGGACGTATGGTTTGACTCTGGAGTATCTCATAGATCTGTATTAGAAACTAGAGGAGAGTTATTACATAGACCAGCTGATATGTACTTAGAGGGATCAGACCAGCACAGAGGTTGGTTCCAAACATCACTATTAACATCAATAGGTTCTACTCATGATGCTCCATACAAAAAGATCTTAACACACGGATTTGTAAATGATGGAGAGGGTAAAAAGATGTCTAAATCAGTAGGAAACGTTGTAGTACCAGCTGATGTAATAAAAGTATATGGAGCAGATATCTTAAGATTATGGTGTGCTTCAGTAGATTATAGAGAAGATGTAAAAATTTCTGACAACATTCTAAAACAGATGGCAGAAGCATATAGAAGAGTAAGAAATACTGCTAGATATATTTTAGGAAATAGCAATGACTTCAATCCTGCAACTGACAAAGTAGCATATAAAGATTTAATGGAAATTGATAAATGGGCATTAAATAAGTTGGAGATTTTAAAAAGAAAAGTTACTGAGAACTATGAAAAATATGAGTTCTATAACTTATTCCAAGATATACACTATTTTGCAGGAGTAGATATGTCTGCTTTCTATCTAGATATCATAAAAGATAGACTTTATACAGAGGGAACAGACTCTCTAGACAGAAAATCAGCTCAAACAGTAATGACTGAGATACTATTAACTTTAACTAAGATGATAGCACCAATTCTTTCATTCACAGCTGAGGAGATTTGGGATACATTACCAGAGTCTTTAAAAGATGAAGAATCAGTATTATTAAGCTCTTGGTATGAAGAGAATGATGAGTATCTAAATTCAGAAGTAGAAGCAAAATGGGCAGATATTATAAAAATTAGAAAAGAGAGCAATAAGATGCTAGAAAAAGCAAGACAAGGAGAGAACAGAATAATTGGAAACTCTTTAGATGCTAAAGTAATTTTACATTTTGCAAACTCTGAAATGCAAAACTTCTTAGTGGAGAATAGAGATAGATTGGAATTAGCTTTAATTGTATCAGATGTTGAAATAGTAGATGCTATTGATGATACATTTGTAAAAGGTGAAGAGTTACAAGATCTATACATAAAAGTAG
This sequence comes from Fusobacterium sp., assembly GCF_019012925.1. Classification (GTDB taxonomy): domain Bacteria; phylum Fusobacteriota; class Fusobacteriia; order Fusobacteriales; family Fusobacteriaceae; genus Fusobacterium_A. The sequence goes on along the minus strand of NZ_JAGIRL010000043.1, from coordinate 36,195 downwards.
TACATGCTGATGGAGAAAAATGTGAAAGATGTTGGAAATATTCGACAGAGATTGGAAAAGATAGCAACCATCCAACACTATGTCCAAGATGTGCAGCTGTATTAAATAATAACTAGGAGAAAGTATGATATATATAGTTTTAATCTTGATACTTGTAGGTATTGATCAATTGTCTAAATATTTAATAGATTTAAATATGCTAGAGGGAGAGACAATACCTATGATAAACAACTTTTTTCACATAACTTATGTAAAAAATAGAGGTATTGCCTTTGGAATGTTTCAAGGAAAACTAGATATAATAAGTGTAGCTACAATTATAGCAATTGTAGCTATTGCTTATTACTTATATAAAGAGAAAAATAAATTATCTTTTATAGAGAAGCTTGGATTTATCTATATATTGTCAGGTGCAGTTGGAAATATGATAGATAGAGCTTTTAGAGGATACGTAGTAGATATGGTAGACTTTAGAGGTATCTGGTCATATGTATTCAATGTTGCAGATGTATGGATAAATATAGGTGTAATATTTATATTGTTAGATCAATTAATTTTAAAAGGGAAGAGAGAAAAAGAGGAGGATAAGCAATGACATTTCAAGAGATAATTTTTGCTCTTCAAAAATATTGGAGTTCAAAAGGGTGTGTATTAGGAAATCCTTATGATATAGAAAAAGGAGCAGGAACATTTAACCCAAATACATTCCTTATGTCACTAGGACCAGAGCCATGGAGTGTGGCATATGTTGAGCCATCAAGAAGACCAAAAGATGGAAGATATGGAGAAAATCCAAATAGAGTATATCAACACCACCAATTTCAAGTTATAATGAAACCATCTCCATTAAATATTCAAGAACTTTATTTAGAAAGTTTAAGAGTATTGGGGATAGAGCCAGAAAAACATGATATTCGTTTTGTTGAAGACGACTGGGAATCACCTACATTAGGAGCATGGGGACTTGGTTGGGAAGTATGGTTAGATGGAATGGAAGTTACTCAGTTTACATATTTCCAACAAGTAGGAGGTTTAGAATTAGATCCTATTCCTGTTGAGATCACTTATGGACTAGAAAGAATTGCACTATACATACAAAATAAAGAGAATATTTATGATTTAGAGTGGGCACCTGGTGTTAAATATGGAGATATGAGATTCCAGTTTGAATATGAGAATTCTAAATATTCTTTTGAATTAGCAGATTTAGACAAACACTTTAAATGGTTTGATGAGTATGAAAAAGAAGCTACAAGAATACTAGATGAAGGATTAGTATTACCAGCATATGATTATGTATTAAAATGTTCTCACGTTTTCAATGTACTAGATTCAAGAGGAGCTATATCTACTACTGAGAGAATGGCATATATATTAAGAGTTAGAAACTTGGCAAGAAGATGTGCTGAAGTTTATGTTCAAAATAGAAAAGATTTAGGATATCCATTATTAAAGAAATAGAGGAGGAAGAACGTTGAGATTACTATTTGAAATTGGAATGGAAGAGTTGCCAGCAAGATTTTTGAAGCAGGCATTAAATGATTTAAAACATAATTTAGAAACAAAATTAGAAACAGAAAGAATTAAATTTGATGAGATAAAAACTTATGGAACACCAAGAAGACTTATTTTAGATGTTCATAATTTAGCTGAAAAACAGGAGGACTTAGATCTTGTAAATATGGGACCAGCTAAGAGTATAGCTTATGTAAATGGAGAGCTATCTAGAGCAGGACTTGGATTTGCTAAGTCACAAGGTATAGAGCCTGAGCAATTAGAGATTGTGGAAACTCCAAAGGGAGAGTATATAGCTACTAGAAAATTTATGGAAGGAAGAGAGACAAAAGAGTTATTATCAGAGATATTAAAATCTCTAGTTCTTGAGTTAAACTTCCCAAAATCAATGAAATGGGCTGATAAAAAATTAAGATTTGCAAGACCAGTTCAATGGTTCTTAGCTCTATGTGATTCAGAGGTAATACCTTTTGAAATAGAGGGAATAACTAGCGGAAATAGATCAAGAGGACATAGATTCTTTGGAAAAGAGTTTGAAGTATCAAATATAGATGAGTATTTTACAAAAATAAGAGAAAATAATGTAATTATAGATCTAGATGAGAGAAGAGCTTTAGTAAAAGATCTAGTAGCAAAGTGTGCTGAAGCTGGAGAGCAAGTACACATAGAAGATGAGCTATTAGATGAGGTAACAAACTTAATAGAGTACCCTTGTCCTATAGTTGGAACTTTTAATTCAGATTTCTTAGAGGTACCACAAGAGGTTTTAATAATATCAATGCAAGTACACCAAAGATATTTCCCAATTTTAGATAATAATGGAAAATTACTACCTAAATTTGTTGTTGTAAGAAATGGTGTAGAGAGTTCTGATTATGTAAGAAAAGGAAATGAGAAAGTATTATCAGCTAGATTAGCAGATGCTAGATTCTTCTATCAAGAGGATTTAAAACACCCATTAGCAGATAATGTAGAGAAATTAAAAACTGTTGTTTTCCAAAAAGATTTAGGGACTATATACCAAAAAATAGAGAGAAGTAGAGAGATAGCTAACTATTTAGTGGACGTATTAAGTTGTGCAGATAGAAGAGAAGATGTTTTAAGAACTGTATACTTAGCAAAAGCAGACCTAGTTTCAAATATGATTGGAGAGAAAGAGTTTACTAAATTACAAGGATTTATGGGAGCAGACTATGCTTTAAAATCAGGTGAAAATGAGAAAGTTTCTCTAGGAATAAAAGAGCATTACTATCCAAGATTCCAAGGAGATTTACTACCTACAGAGATGGAAGGAATTATAGCTGGTATCTCTGATAGATTGGATACTCTAGTTGGTTGTTTTGGTGTAGGAGTTATACCAAGTGGATCTAAAGACCCATTTGCTTTAAGAAGAGCGGCTTTAGGAATTGTAAATGTAATTATCAATTCAAAATTAAATATCTCTTTAAAAGCTCTTGTAAATAGATCTCTAGATACTTTACAAGCTGATGGAGTACTAAAAAGAGATAGAGCAGAGGTTGAAGCAGAGGTATTAGAGTTCTTTAAGCAGAGAGAGATCAATATCTTTGGAGATATGGGATTCAGTAAAGATGTAATAGATGCTGTGTTAAACAGAGATTATGACAATATAGTAGAGGCATTAGAGAGAGTAAAAACTCTTGAAGCTTTTGCAAAAGAGAAGGAATTTGGAGAGCTTTTACCTGTATTAAAAAGAGTTGGAAACATCTCAAAAGATCATAGAGATATGACAGTAGATACAGCTCTATTTAAAGAGGAGATTGAGAAAGAGTTATATAACTTCTCAATGAACTTAAGTGAAAAAGTGGAAGAGGCTTTAGCTAATAAAGATTATTCTAAATATTTAAAAGAGATAACTACTGGAAAAGATATAATCAATAACTACTTTGATAAAATAATAGTTATGGACAAAGATGAAACTATTAAAAATAATAGACTATCTCAACTAAGATTTTTAACTGATATCTTTAGTAAGATGGCAGATTTAAATCAAATAGAAGAAAGATAAGATAAAAGAGGATAGCTATTGTTATCCTCTTTTTTATAAAATTTTAAAATAATAGAAAGAGGAAGAGAAGATGGAGTTAGAGAAGATAGAGGAAGCTTTTAAAGCCATATTGGATGGGATAGGAGAAGATAGAGAAAGAGAGGGATTGAGAGAGACTCCACAAAGAGTTGCTCAGAGTTATTCAGAGTTATTTGCAGGAATTGACAAGGATCCAAGTGAACCTTTACAGAGACATTTTTCAGTGAATAGTAATGATCTAGTAATGGAAAAATCAATAGACTTTTACTCTATGTGTGAGCACCATTTTCTACCCTTTTTTGGAACAATAGATGTAGCATATATTCCAAATGGGAAGATAGTAGGTTTTGGAGATATTATCAAAAGTATAGAGATACTAGCAAAAAGACCTCAAATACAGGAAAGATTAGGAAGTGAGTTAGCAGATGTAATATACAATACACTTGATTGCCAAGGAGTTATGGTAATAATAAAAGCAAGACATCTGTGCATGACAATGAGAGGTGCTAAAAAAGAGAATAGTCAAATAATAACTACTTCATATCGAGGAATCTTTGAACAGGATACAAATAGAAGAGTAGAGGTTTTAACTTTATTAAAATAGTGGTGATATAATGGATAAAATATATATAAATAACCTAGAGTTTATAGGATTTCACGGGGTATTTCCTGAAGAGAAAAAATTGGGACAAAAATTTTTGGTATCTTTAGAGCTTACTGTAGATACAAGAGAAGCTGGGAAAACAGGAGATTTAAGTAAATCAGTTCACTATGGGTTAGTTGCTCAAGATGTAGAAAAACTATTTCTTGAGAAGAGTGTGGATTTGATAGAGAGCTGTGCTGAAGAGATAGCAGAGATGATTTTAAAAAAATATGAATTGGTAAAAGAGGTAAAAGTCACAGTAAAAAAACCGTGGGCTCCACTACAGATGCACTTTGAAAATGTAGCTGTAGAGATTACGAGAAAATGGCATAGAATATATCTCTCTTTAGGAAGTAATATGGGAGAAAAGAGAGAGAATCTGTTAGAAGCTATCAAGAGAATTGGAGAATTGAAGGATACAACCGTAACTAAAAAAAGTACAATACTAGAGACAGAACCTTTTGGTTATATAGAGCAGGATAATTTTTTAAATGCTTGTTTAGAAGTAAAAACACTTATGACAGCCCAAGAATTTTTGAGTTCTATTTTAAAAATAGAGTTAGAAATGGGAAGAGTGAGAGAGATAAAGTGGGGGCCTAGAATAATAGATATTGATATCTTATTCTATGATAATGAGGTAATAGGAGAAGATAATTTAGCTGTTCCACACCCTTGGATATGTGAAAGAGAGTTTGTACTAGATCCACTAGCAGAGATTGCTCCAAATTACATTCATCCATTGGAAAGAAAGAGTATCTCAATGTTAGCTAGAAAGATAAAAGAGAGTGGGGTAAAAAATGGAGATTAGGAAGCTTGAAAAATTAGAGATAAATAAGGCGTTAAAACTTGTTTGGGACGTTTTTTTAGAGAGTGAGGCATTCAACTATAATCGTTCAGGTGTCGAAGAGTTTAGAAAATTTTTAGACTGTAGAGAATTAATTAATTCATTTGAAATATATGGAACTTATGACAGAAGAGAGTTAGTTGGAATAATTGGATTGCAAGATAGACAACACATATGCTTGTTCTTTGTAAAAAAGTACTATCAAAGAAAGGGAATAGGGAAAGAGCTTTTTCAAAAAGTACTATCTTTGACTAAGGAGAATGAGATAACAGTAAACTCATCATTAAATGCTGTAAATATCTATAAAAAGATGGGATTTACAGTTACAGATGAGGAGCAGAATATAAAAGGGATTAGATTTGTACCCATGGTATATAAAAAAAATAGAAGAGAAGTACAGGTATTAAAATGTAGAGATAAAGAGATAGAACTTGGTAAAAAGACTTTAATAATGGGTATCTTAAATGTAACTCCTGATTCTTTTTCTGATGGAGGACAACATAATACCCTAGAGAAAGCTGTAGAACATGCCAAAAAGATGATAGATGAGGGAGTTGACATAATAGATATTGGTGGTGAATCTACTAGACCTGGATATGTTGAGATAAGTGCAGAAGAGGAGATAGATAGAGTAGTACCAGTTATAAAAAAAGTTGTTGAATTGGGGGCTGTTGTTTCTATAGATACATATAAACATAGGGTAGCAAAGGCAGCTTTTGAAGCTGGAGCTCATATACTAAATGATATATGGGGATTACAATATGATAGTGGAGAGATGGCAGAAGTGGTAAAAAAATATGATGTACCAGTGATTGCTATGCACAATCAGAATGGAAAAGAATATAGAGAGGATATAATTACAACTATGAAAAAGTTTTTTGAAAAAACTTATAAAATAGCTGAAAATTATGGAATCTCTAAGGAAAAAATTATATTGGATCCTGGAATTGGTTTTGGAAAAGGGATAGATGAGAATTTAGAAGTATTGTCAAGATTACAGGAATTAAGAGATTTAGGAAGATTACTTTTAGGTGCATCAAGAAAAAGATTTATAGGTACAATATTAGGTGAGGTAGCCCCTGAAGAGAGAGTAGATGGGACAGTTGCAACTACAGTTATAGGTATAGAAAAAGGTGTGGATATAGTTAGAGTTCATGATGTATTATCCAATAAAAGAGCAGCTATGGTTGCAGATAGAATTATAAGAAGATAATAGACAAAAACGGAAAAATAGTGTATACTAATAGTATAGATTGAAAAATATTAAGGAGGTTTATAAAATGGCAATATTACATATAACAAAAGAAAACTTTGAAAAGGAAGTATTACAATCAAAAGAACCAATAGTAGTTGATTTCTGGGCATCTTGGTGTGGACCTTGTAAAGCTTTAGCACCAATCTTAGAAGAGGTTGATGGAGAGTTAGCAGGAACTGTAAAGATCGCTAAGATAAACATTGATGAAGAAGAGGAGTTAGCAGCTCAATTTAGAGTTATGAGTATACCTACTCTATTACTTTTCAAAAATGGAGAAGTTACAAATAAATTAGTTGGACTTTCTTCAAGAGAAGACGTTATAGATTTTTCAAGATCATAATAAAAATAAAATAAATTAATTAAAAAAGGAAAAAATTACTGAAATTGAAAAGTAATTTTTTCCTTTTTTTTATAAAGTAAACCACTTGCTGAGTGAGTGGTCAAAGGAAGTGGAAGGCTATGCATAGACAAAAAATATTCTTTGATATAATAAAATTAGGTTTGTCAATCAATTAAATTAATTAAAGGAATGAAAAATAATAGTTTAGCATATATGTATGTTAGTAAGTATTCCACCAAAATTAAGTGTATCATAAATATAAAAAACTTAGTCAAAAATAGTATTAAACAAATATGGAATTATAATCATGAAAATTGTTTATCTTTATAGAAAAAAATGGTAAAATAGATAATAATGGATAAATAGGAGGAAGATATGTTGTTATATTTTTCAGTTGGTGGATTTTGTTCTTTTAAGGAAATACAAGATTTATTTTTAACAGCTTATTTAGGTACTAGATTAAAAAATACTAAATATGAAAAAAATTTTTATATAGATAAAACTAATAGAGTAATGAAATCAGCTATTATATTTGGAGCTAATGCTTCTGGAAAAACAAATCTTATATTAGGTTTAGAGAGGTTAAAAGATATTATTTTTAATGGAATAAATCTTCCTAAAGATTTTAATGAAAAAAATTTAAATTATGATTCTAATACTATTAAATTTGAAATTGGAATTTTAGATAAAAAAGAAAATACATATGATTACTCTATTGAATTTAATAAAGAAAATCTAATATATGAAAAATTAGAGTGTAATGATAAGATAATCTATGAGTTTAAAAATGATACTCTTTTTTCTAAAAAACTTCCTAAAGAAGTTAATAAAATTTTTTCTATCATATCAACAGAAACTATTTTAAAAAAATTAAGAGATTTTCAATTAGAAGAAATTAATAATTTTATTTTATCTTTAGAAAATGTAAAAATCAAAAGAAATAAAGGAATAAATTATGAAGCTAAAGATACTCCAAATCTTATTAACGAAAATATAAAATTAAGATTGGAAGATAAAAAAGAAGAAGTGTTACAAATTATAAAATTATTAGACTATACTATTGAAGATTTAAAATTTGAAAAGCTTGGAACTGCTAATAATGAGATTGTATATGATATGTACTTTTTAAGAGAAAGAAGTAAAAATAAATTTTATTTAGGAAATGAATCTGAAGGAATAAGAAAGATAATAAACTTAATGCTTGATTTATTAGAAGTTTATGAGGGTAAAACTATTATAATTGATGAACTAGATTCTTCTATCAGTACTATTTCTTTAATAAAATTATTTAATAATTTTATTAATGTAGATAATAATATAAATGGACAATTAATAGTTACTTCACATAACCTTTTCCTTTTTGATAATAATATTTTTGAACCTCAACAGATATATATTGTAAATAAAAAAGAGAATTTATCATCAGAATTATATTCTTTATCAGAATTTAAAATAAGAAGTGAAAAAGAAAATTTATATCATGATTTTCTAAAAGGAAAATATGGTGGTATAAATGGCTAAGAAGAGAATAGATAAAAGAGGAACCAGAGAACCATTAATAAGAATTAAATTTCTTGTAGAAGGAGCTACAGAAAAATTTTATTTTAAAGAATTGTTAAAAGATGAAGGATATTCACTTCATTTAGATATTGATAATATTAACGGAGGAGGATATTTTGCTTTTACTAGAGAGCTTAATAAAAATAAGTCTTTATATGATATAGTTATAATAATAGCTGATTTAGATAGAGCAAGTGCTCATACAGGAGAAAAAGAAAAATTATTTGATTTAATTACTTTATTAGAAAAATTAAATATAAAAAATAATATATTTTTAACATATAAAAATATTGAAACTTGGCAAATAGCAACATTACCTTATAAAGTGAATGATTTAGCTTCTGAATTGGGATATAGTGGTAAATCTAAAGGTAAAGAGGATATTTACCAAAGATTAGTAGTTAAGGGAGCTATCTATACAATAGCTAAGAAAAAATTTAAAGAAAATAATCTTTATTATTTGAAAAAAGGATTAAATAAAGGTATTTTTAAAGAAGAAAATATAATGAAAGTTCAAAGTAATTTAACATATTTATTAGAATATTTAAAAGATGTTTTAAATATTGAATTTAATATTAAATAAAAAATTAAAGAGGCTAAATATACAGTTATTTAACCTCTTATTGTTTTTTATATATTATAGGAAGTGAGCTCCGATTTTAGCAAACTCTGCTACCATCTCTTCAGGCCAAATAGAAGCTTGAACCTCTCCAATATGAAGTTTTTCTAAGAAGAACATACATATTCTAGATTGTCCAATTCCTCCTCCAACTGTATATGGAAGCTCTTTTGCAAGTAGAGATTTATGGAATGGAAGTTCTTTTCTCTCCTCTTTTCCATCAAGTTTAAGTTGTAATTGAAGAGTCTCTTCACTAACTCTGATTCCCATAGAAGATAGTTCAAAACCTTGCTCTAATATAGGGTTCCATACTAAGATATCACCATTTAATTCCCAGTCATCATAGTCAGGAGCTCTTCCATCATGTTTTTTTCCAGATTTTAAAGTTTTACCAATTTGAGATATAAATACAGCTTTATATTTTTCACAGATAGCATTCTCTCTCTCTTTAGGTGTAAGTTCAGGATATGCATCTTCTAGCTCTTGTGAAGTTATGAAGAATATATTTTCAGGAAGTTTAGTTGAGAATACAGGATACTCTCTATTGATAAACTCCTCTGTTTTTCTAAGAGCTTTATATATATTGCTAACAATATCTTTTAAAGTTTTTGTAGTTCTCTCCTCTTTATTGATTATAAGCTCCCAGTCCCATTGGTCAACATACATAGAGTGGATATTATCTAAATCCTCATCTCTTCTAATAGCATTCATATCAGTATATAATCCAGTGTGAACAGGAAATTCGTATCTTTTTAAAGCCATTCTTTTCCATTTAGCTAGAGAGTGAATAATTTGATACTCCTCCTCTTTATCCCAGTGAGTGTCAAAGTTAACAGGTCTTTCAATTCCACTTAAGTCATCATTTAATCCAGAAGATTTTCTAACATATAGAGGGGCAGAAACCCTAGTTAGATTTAATTCATAAGCTAAGGCTCTCTCAAAAAAGTCTTTTACTTTTTTTATGGCAACTTCAGTTTCAAATAGATTTAATTTACAATCATATTGTTTAATCATTTTTATCACTCCTTAAAAATTATTATATAAAATAAAAAGCCACTCGGTGTACCCGAATGGCTTATCTTTACAAACAAGGTCGGGTACAAATCGTTTAAGTGAAAAAGGATTTGTACCACAAGTAGAAAAATCTACTTAAGTCCAAACCTCGACATATTATTATTATTAAATTGTGCAGTATATTTTATTGAAAAAATCTTCATTTCTGCCTCCAATATTATCTAAAATAGGATTAAATTAAAACTTATGTATTTAGAATACTATTTTTTAATTTAAAAGTCAAGAAAAAATTAAAATTTCTTTTTATTTTTTTAGAAATTAAAAAGAAGTTATAAGAACTTAGCCCTTATAACTTCTATAGTAAACTATCTATTTAAAGCTTTTTTTAACTCTTCAACTTTGTTTGTTTTTTCCCAAGGAATATCTAGATCAGTTCTTCCAATATGTCCAAATGCTGCTAGATCTTGGTATTTGAATTTTCCACTTCTTAATTCTAGAGATTTTTCAATTCCTCTTGGAGTTAAGTCAAATACATTTTTTACAGCTTCTGCTAATTCAATTTCGCTAACTTTTCCTGTTCCAAATGTATCTACCTTTACAGAAGTAGGTTCTACTACACCTATTGCATAAGATAATTGAACTTCACACTTATCAGCTAAGTCAGCAGCTACTATGTTTTTAGCTACCCATCTAGCTGCATATGCTGCAGATCTGTCAACTTTTGAAGGGTCTTTACCAGAGAAAGCTCCTCCACCATGTCTAAAGTATCCTCCATAAGTATCAACTATTATTTTTCTACCTGTAAGTCCAGTATCTCCGTGAGGTCCTCCGATTACAAATCTTCCAGTAGGATTGATGTGATATTTTTTAACATCAGCTGGATTTAAGTTATATGACTCTAATACAGGTTTTATAACTTTTTCAATAACATCAGATTTTATTTGCTCTTGAGTTACATCAGGATTGTGTTGTACAGAAAGAACTATTGTATCAACGTGAGCAATTTTACCATTTTCATCATAAGCTAAAGTAACTTGTGACTTAGCATCAGGTCTTGCCCAGTTAAGCTCTTTACTTCTAGTCATTCTAGTTAATTTAACTAGGATCTCTCTTGCTAAAACTAGAGCTAAAGGCATTAATTCAGGAGTTTCCTTAACTGCTCCTCCAAACATTATTCCTTGGTCTCCAGCTCCACCAACATCTACACCCATAGCAATATCAGGAGATTGAGAGTGTATAGCATTTAAAACACCACAGTTAGAGTCAAATCCCATTCCCTCTTTATATCCGATTTCATCAATTTTACTTCTAACGATATCTTGAATATCAATGTATGTAGAAGTAGTTATCTCTCCACCAACTATAACTTGACCAGTAGTACAAAAAACTTCACATGCTACTCTAGAATTAGGATCATCAGCAAGACAAGCATCTAATACAGCATCAGATATTTGGTCAGATACTTTATCAGGGTGACCAGGTGATACAAATTCAGATGTGAAATAAGTTAAATTTTTCATTAAATTTCCCTCCTAAAATTAAACAAAATACTATAAAAAATCCCTTCACCTAGGAGATGAAGGGAATAAAGTTCAGACTTATATTCTCAGCCATCTACCAGGAGTTAGCACCACACTTAAAAAGCAGGTTGCTGAGATGTCATAGGGCCAGTCCCTCAATCTCTCTTGATGGGTTACATTTTAATTTTCAAATTATTATATCATTAAATACTAAAAAAATCAAGATTTATTTTTTTAGTATTCCTAAAGGTTTACCTAAAGGTAAAAACTCTCTACCAAAAGTTTTATTTAAAACATTTGCTGCTGAACCATAGAAAGAGAATAAAGCTATTGATAATTCAGCTATTGCAGCTAATAGGTGTGTAGCGTGATAAGCTATTCCTAAAGAAGAAAGAGTTAACCCTAAAAATAAAAGATCTATAAAAATAAAGATAATTAATAGAGTTTTATTAGTTTCTATTGCTCCAATAGTCATATATATTGTGAAAATTAAATAACCTAAAAATACAAATGCAAAAGCTTTAGGATCAGCTGCAGCTTTCATTCCTTCTCCAAAAACTCCCAATTGAATCATCCAGCTCATAGCCATACCAAACCAGAAAAAGGCATATCCACCAAAAGCAGTAGTACCAAAAACATTACCATGTTTAATATCATTTAAACATGCAATAAGTTGAACAAAAGCTCCTAAAAATACAGCCCAAGGTACCACTAAAGATACTCCACTAACAATTCCAAACTTATTAGCTGATGCAACTAAAGTTACAATTGCAAGTCCAAAAAGTCCTAGTGCAGAAGGATCTGCAACTTCGTGTTTAACATAATTAATTTCTTTCATTTAACTCTCCTTAATATAAAATTTAAATACAAGGAGTATTTTATCTATTTTTCTAAATATTGTCAATAAAATAATGAAATTAATTACAAAATAATGAAAAACACTATCTTTTTATCTGTTTTATAACATCAAGTATAGAACCATCTCTATATTGTACAAGAGCAACTATTTTATCTTCAAACTCTAATGGCTCCTCTTTTCCAGTCATATTTTCAGCAATCTCTTTTAACTCTTCAATAGTTTTTATAGGAAGTTTAGAGTTTTTAAATCTCTCAACTAGATCTTTTCTCAATGGGTTTATAGCTATACCTCTTTCAGTAACTAAAACATCAACAGTTTCACCAGGAGTAGTAATAGTAGTTATTCTATCTTTTACAACAGAGATTCTAGCATTGACAAGCTGAGAAACTATGATACAAAGTTTTGAACCTGCAGCAGTGTCACTATGACCTCCAGATCCTCCCATAATCACTCCATCAGATCCTGTAGTAACATTGACATTGAAATTTGTATCCATCTCAGTTGCTCCAAGGATTACCACATCTAATTTATTGACAATTGCCCCTTTATTATTTACATTAGCATACATAGAGGCTGACATTTTTATATGGTTAGGATTTTCTTTAGCTGATTTGATTGCATTTAAATCAAAACATTGCACATCAAATAGAGCTTTAAATAACCCCTCTTTATACATATCAACAATATAACCAGTAATTCCACCAGAAGCAAAGCTACCAATTATGTTTTTGCTTTTCATAAGGTTTTTAATTTCAGCAGCAACTGCAAGGGAGATTCCACCAGCTCCAGTTTGAAAACTCATTCCATCTTTTAAATATCCAGACTGCTCAATAAATTTAGCAGCTAGACCAGCAATCTTAAGTCCAATTGGATTTTTAGTAATCTGTGTTGTTCCAGAGACAATTCCTTTTGGGTCACCAATAGCATCAACTACAAGGACATAGTCAATAAGAGTTTGATTGATCTCAATAGTTGTATTTGGAAACTCAACTAAATTATCAGTTATAGCCACAACTATATTTGCATTTTCTACATCAGAGTGAGCATATCCCAAAGCACCACAGGCTGATTTTCCATCTACCCCATTGATATTTCCATATTCATCAGATGTAGGAGCAGCAACAAAGGCGATATCAATTTCAACTTCACCACTCTCCATAATTCTAGCTCTTCCACCATGAGTATGCATAACAGCAGGTTTTTCTAATTTTCCATCAGATATAGCTTGAGCTACAGGACCTGAAATATATCCAGCATATATCTGTGTAATAACCTTGTTTTCAATGTATTCTACAAGTGGTTTATGACAAGGAAAGATAGAACTTGCCATCAAAGTGATATCTTTATATCCTCTTTTAGCTATCTCTTCCATTACAAAATTTAAAACGTAATCTCCATTTCTTAAGTGATGATGAAATGAGATTTTCATACCATCTTTTAATGGAAGTTGATCTAGTAAACTGTTTAAATCATAAAAAAGTTTGTTAGTTTCAGGTGTTGCAACTTTGAAGGTATGGTTTCTTTTAATTTCACCATCTCTTTTTTTTAGGTACCCTTCATAATGAGTAACCTCTCCATATCCATCTATAAAATCAGGAATCTCTCTTCCTAAAATATTTTTCATCAAAAACATCCCCCTTTAAAATTAATCAATAAGCCCCATTAATTTAGCTGTGTCTAAAGTTTGTATAGCCCGAGTGATGATAGGAAGATCCACCATTTTTCCATCTAAAGAGAACACACCAAGCCCCTCTTTTTCAGCCTCTTCTTTAGCTGAGATAACTCTTTGAGCGTAATTGATCTCTGATTCAGAAGGAGCATAAGCCTTATGAATAATATCAATCTGTCTAGGATTTATGCTCAATTTTCCAGTGAAACCAAGTGTTTTTGCTTTTAAAGTATCTGCTAAAAGTCCATCTTGATCATTGGTATCAGTGAAGGGAGTATCTATAGCATCAACTTTACAAGCTTTACAAGCGTTTACAATCTTTGTTCTAGCATAGAGTAATTCATCTGAAGTTTTTGTTCTCTTAACTCCAAGATCCACAGCTAGATCCTCTCCACCAAGTAGGACAGAGATAACTCTAGGACTAGCTTTGATTGTTTCATATACTTTTTCAACTCCATAAGTTGTTTCAACTAAGGGGTGTATCTTAATAGTTCCATTTTCCATCCCCTCTTCACTCTCTATTTTTGTTAATTTTTTATCTAAAACAGTAATATCTTCGGGACAAGCTTTAGGCAGAAGTATAGCATCAGGTTTTAGTCTAGCAATTACATCAATATCTTTTTCAGCAAAAGATGTAGATAGAGGATTTATTCTGACAACTACTTCAATATCATCATAGTTTATAGTTTTTAAAGCTTCACTGATTAGGACTCTGGCTGCATCTTTTTCTCCAAGAGCAACAGCATCTTCCAAATCAAAGATTACAGCATCTGCCCCAAAGACAGTGGCTGTTTGTAACATACCAGGATTGTTCCCTGGCATAAATAACATAGTTCTTCTCAATTTCACAACAAATCACTCCCTATTTTGCAAGTCCTCTATTTACAGCAGTTTCAATACGTGCTCTGATAGTGAAATCAAGAGCCCCTTTATCCTGTGCTTGAACTTGAACATTTTTAACTCCAAGATCTAAAAGTTTTTCAGTGATAACTTTTTTTATATGATTTCCAAATTGCTTTTCAACACTGCTTTCTAACTCGATCTCTATACCATTTTCTCCAGGAGCAAGAATTATAAAGATATCATTAGATTCCAATGTTCCACATCTACTTATTTTATTTATAGTCATTGTTTCACCTCAAAATATTATAAAGATAAGAAGGTAGTAACAAACCACCTTCTTACTAAAATTCTCTATTAAAAATACTATTTTTTTGCTCTTCTATTTACTAGGGCTTCCACTCTTGCCATCTCATTGAAAACTATCATAAATCCTTCATCAACACCCATTCCAGGTTTAGCAAGTACTTGTAAAGCTCCACAAGCCATTCCAATATTTGTTGTTATCTCAGCTGATCTGTTAGTTTCGTTACAAGTTCCACCACAGTAAGAACCTATTCCCACTTTATTGCAGTAAAGTATAGCATCAGCTATATTATTTACTCCACCTAAATCTGGAGTTTTTATTTGAACTACGTGACCAGCTTTTTTATCAGCAAAAAGTTTAATATCTTCTAGAGTATTACACCATTCATCTGCAACTAATTCTACTTCAATACCTCTTCTATCAACCTCTGCTGTTAGGGCAGCTAGAGCTTCAATCTGTTTATCTCTATCTTCAACGTCCATAGGACCTTCAATTCTTAATTTAAATGGTTTAGCAGCTTCTACTAATGTAGAGATATAATCTGCCATTTTTGTAGTGTCACAATCAAATGCTGCACCAATAGTTCCATATACATCTATATGGAATATAGGGTAGTATTCAGGGTTAACTCTCTTAGCAATTATTCTATCTCTCAACCATTTTACATAATCAAGCAGTATCTCTCCTCTTTCACCTAATTTTTCCTTAACATTATTGATTAGAGCGTGAGGAAGTACATCAGCTCCCTTGATTATCATTTTGTCAGCATTTATATATCTATCATCACCAGATTGAGTGAATATAGGTCTTTTTGAAATTTTGATCCCTGTATTATAATCAGCTTGAATTACTTCAGCCATAGTAACCTTTCTAGCTTTAGCCACAGCATCTAAAAGAGCTTGAGTTATTCCATATCTGATAGCTGTATGTAATCTTTTTCCATCGATGCTCATTGAGTCAAACTCTTCAGCTAAAGATTTAAAATTATCTAATTCTCTACCTACTAGTTTAGGTGCTATCTCATTTTCAATAACTGGGATAAAATCTTTTGCTAGAAATAGAGGATCTCTTCCACCAGCTCCAGAATATTGAACAGCAGCACAATCTCCAAAAGCAACTTGTCCATCTTCCAAAATCAATTGTACAGAGATAGATTCTCCAGATTGTCTAATACTCTCAAATCCTGAAGTAACAGAATCTCCAAGATAAAACATTCCGTCATGTTTAGCTCCTAATTTTATAGCTCTTTGGTCATCAAAGTAGAAACCTGTTTTTCCTGCAGAACAAACAACATCTATAATTTTCATAATATATTCCTCCTACTCTTTAATAGATAAATTTTAAACTAACTTTATTTTTCAGGTCTTCCAATTAAAGTTCCTTTGCCAACAGCAAAGATATCATCTACTGTCATTTGGAAAGTTACTGGTCTTCCTTCAAATCTTCCTCTTTCTTCCAATTGTGCTAAGTTAAATTCAGCTAACTCCTTGCTTAATGGAACATTTCCAAGAGATAGATATCTTACTTTTCCAACGTTATCTCTAGCTGGCATCATCTTTCCAGCGTTGTATATAGAAGGAGCAAATGGAACATCTAAAACACCTTGTTCAAAAGCTTTAACAATTCCAATAGCCCAATCTCCATCTCCCAATTCAAATACCTTATCTAGGATACATTTTGTTTCAGCTTTTATAATTTCAATCTCTTTTTCTAATTCTGGAGAAGATGATAACTGTTGTCCTTTAAGTAAGTTAAGAACCATTTTTGTAGCTCTAATACCAGCAGCATTAGCCTCTTTAGTAGGTACTCCAATAGCTTCGTGTGGAGTTTTAACAATGACCTTTGTAGCTCCAGAAAGAGCTGCAGCAGTGGCACCATTAGAAATTACTCCAAAGGCTTTAGCTTCATCTTCTGGGAAACCTCCCATCCATTGATGGAATACTGTTGTCAACTGTACATCTTCATAGCCAAAATTTTTGAAGTACTCTTGAGCTTGTGTTTCTAAAGCCCTTACAGCAGCTACGTCTTGAATTAGATTTCCACACTGACCATATCCTAAAGTAAGATTTTTAACCCCCTGTTCAGCAGCCATTAATCCTTCAAGTATCCCAATAGCATTTGACATTGAAGGAGGAACTAAAGTTCCAGTTAAAGGTCCAAATGGCTCTCTATTGATAGAGACACCATGCTCTTCATACCAACCAACAAGTCTATCAACATATTGCCAATACATAAGAGTTTTTTCAATTGATACAGATTTAGCATAAGGAACGTTATAGCTAATTCCACCACCTTCATCAGATGTAAAACCAGCAGCAAGCATAATCTCTGAAAGAAGTCTAGCATCAGGAGTACCGTGTCTTAATTGTAGAGGTAGATTTGTAGCTTCAACCACTTTTCTACATCCACTAACTCCGTGATTGACACCAGGAAAACCATTTAAAAGAGATCTACCAGCTTTTTTAGACTCCTCAATACCTTTTTCACAGTTTTCATATTTATTTTGTCTAGTGTAAGAATCTATAGTAGAAGGAAGTAGATCTGCTCCTCCTTCGTTATCTAAGAAATTTAAAAGCTCTATGTGTTGATCTATTAGAGCAACTCCAGCTCTTGGTTGAGCTAATGTAATACCTTCGTTTTTAGCATTAAGTAACTTTTTAGAGAAATTTTTTGATTCAGGCAGTGATTTATGGTATCTAACTGCCTCTTCTAAATCTACATCTTTTCCTGTAGGCCAAGTACTTAAAACTTCCTTTCTTATTTCAAAGAACTCATCTTCAGTCCACTTAGTAAATCTCAACTTCATATGTAATTAATCCTCCTTATTATTCCTAAAATTAGAACTTAAACTTTGACTAAATATTTTTTCATTATTCTAATAGCCATATCTGGATACTCTTGAGCAAGTAATCCCATAGCAGATAAGATGTAACTTTTATCGATTAAAAATTTAGGATTTACAGGTTTTAGATGGATTGGATCCTCCTCTTTAAAATTACCTGACTCCAAAATCTTTGAAGGATTTTCACTGTGGACTATAACCCCTCCTGTTCCAATAACATAAGGTGTTTCAGTAAGATCCTTTCCTGTTAAGTTAAACATAGTTCCCATTGGAGTGTATACACACTCTAACTCACCACAGTGTCTAGTCATTGCCAATTCAGTAGCTACTTTTGCCATAGCTTCATCAAATTTGAACTCTTCATCTGTCTGCGGTGTCATCTTTATATGCTCGTGTCTATATTGACAACTTTTATTTATATCTGTATCTTTTAGTGAGGAATCTAGATAATGTTTTATTTTATTTTCACCAGAGGCTTCCAATAGAGCTAGAGCTGAGTATCTCATTCCCAAATCTCCTTCAACAGTTCTCTTAGCATAAGGTTCTATAAGCCCTTTAATTATCATAGATGGCTTAGTGGGCTCACCTTTGGCGATAGAGTGTATATCAGTAGTAGCACCACCGATATCTACAACTATTAGATCTCCTAATCCCTCTTCATTGTTAGTTCCTTTAGCTAAGATTTCAGCAGCTTTTAAAACAGCAGCAGGAGTAGGCATCAAAATCCCTTGAATAAACTCTTCAGCACTTTTCATACCCTTAGCTTCTACAATTCGACTCATAAAAACTTTTCTGATCTCCTCTCGAGAAGGATCTACGTTCAATTTATTGAAGAAAGGCATAACATTTTCAGTAATGTAATAATCAAGTCCAGCTTGATTAAAAATACTTTCAATTTCATCAATAGCTGATTTGTTACCTGCTACTACAATAGGGATTTTAACATTGTGCTCAGCTAACATCTTAGCATTATGAATGATACACTCTTTATTTCCACCGTCAGTTCCACCAGCAAGTAGAATGATATCCAATGGAGTGTTAAGAATCTCTTCCAGCTCCTTGTGATTTAGTTCATATGCATATGTTTTTATAACTCTAGCACCAGCACCTAGGGCAGATTTTTTAGCAGCCTCAGTAGTGAGTTCTGGAACTAAACCGATAGCTATCATCTTTAAACCACCAGCTGCAGAGGAGCAAGCAGTCTTATTAACAAAGTTTATAGAGTTAAAATCAACTATTTTATTAATTTCAAATTTTAATTTTTCAAAGGCTTTATTAAAGCCAACCATTATGTTATCTTCAATGGTAGTGATATCCTTTGCAGTAGCTAGGATAGTCTCATTATCAAGATCAATAGCTGTCAATTTAGTATATGTACTTCCAAAATCAATAGCTAAGTAAACATTCATAATATCACTCTCTTTAATTAGGTTAAATAATTCCTAAATCTTTTTTTAGATCCTCAGTTGTATCTTCGATAGGAGTACCAGGTTTATATACTTTGTCAAATCCCATTGCTTTAAATCTCTTTTCAACATCTTCCCAAACCTGTTTTCCAACCACAATATTACCACCAACATAAAGGAGGATATTATCTAATCCAGCCTCTTTACATTTTTCTCTCATTCCTTGGCAATCTAATTCACCATGTCCATAAAGAGAAGAAACGATTATTGCATCAGCGTTAGTTTCAACAGCAGCATTGATAAAGTCTGATTGAGGAGAAAGAACTCCAACATTAATAACTTCAAAACCATTAACTTCTAAAACGTGATGAATTATTTTATTTCCAACTGCGTGACAGTCTGAACCAATGACTCCAATAACAACTTTTTTCCCATTTTTTCTCATGAAAAAATTCCTCCTTAAGTGTTTTATATTTAAACCTTTGATAATAATATACAACATTTAGACAAAAAATCAACAATTATTAAAAAAATGAATCGTTAACATTTAAGAATTTAATTATATATATTTAGATTGGATTTATTTAAACGTTATTTTCAGCTAGAAAAAAATTTAGAAAAAATATTAGGTAAAAAATAGTATAAATTAAATAAATATTTAATATAAAAAAAAGGAAAATAAAAACAAAAATAACCTAAAAAAGTCCAAATTTTATATACTATTAATTGATTTTTTAGAAATTATATGATATAATAACTTGAATAAAGTAGTAAACTAGTTTTTTTAAGGAGGGAGTGGGTGAAAATATCCACTCCCTATTTAATAGAAGTTTTAAAAATTGAGAAAAGAGGTGAAATTATAATGGCAAAGTTGGATGACAAGCAGCTAGTAGAGAAGATAGAGAGTATTGTAACTCCTGTAATAGAGGAGATGGGGTTATCTCTTGTAGATGTAGAGTATATGCAAGATGGCGGATACTGGTATGTAAGAGTATATGTTGAGAACTTAAATGGAGAGATAACACTAGAGGATTGTGCTGCTATTAGTGGAAAAATTGATGAAGATATAGATAAGTTAATAGAGCAGAGATTTTTCTTAGAAGTTTCTTCACCAGGAATTGAAAGACCACTAAAGAAAATAGAGGATT
Source organism: Fusobacterium sp. (assembly GCF_019012925.1). Lineage (GTDB taxonomy): Bacteria > Fusobacteriota > Fusobacteriia > Fusobacteriales > Fusobacteriaceae > Fusobacterium_A. The sequence goes on along the minus strand of NZ_JAGIRL010000043.1, from coordinate 15,770 downwards.
TCATTAGATTTCAAGGGGAGAAGATAAAAGTAAGTTTAAAACACAAGGTTGAAGATAATAAAAACTTTGAAGGTATCATAATCAAGTGTGAAAACAATGTAGTATTTTTAGAGTTAGAAGCAGAAAAAGTATTAGAGATTCCTTTTACAGAGATTAGAAAAGCTAATCTTGTTTATGAATTTGATGAGTTTTAAAGAAGTTTTCAGGAGGGTAAATAATGAAAAGTAAAGATGCGAAAGTATTTTTAGAAGCTTTGGAAGAGTTAGAAAAAGAGAAGGGGATAAGCAAAGAAAATCTTCTTTTAACTGTTGAGCAAGCTTTATTAGCAGCGTATAAAAAGAACCATGGAGAAGAGGAGAACGTAGAGGTTGTAATAGATAGAGAAACAGGAGATGTTAAGATCTATGAGATAAAAACTGTAGTACCTACTGAGGACCTTTATGATGCTGCTATTGAAATCTCTTATGATGATGCATTAGAGATAAAGAAAAGAGTAAAAATTGGAGAAGTTATAAGAATAGAAGTTAACTGTGAAGAGTTCAGAAGAAATGCTATTCAAAACGGAAAACAGATCGTTATTCAAAAAGTAAGAGAAGCAGAGAGAGAGTATGTTTATGACAGATTCAAAGTAAAAGAGCATGATATCATAAATGGTATTATCAGAAGAATAGACGAAAGAAAAAATGTATTCATAGAGTTTGATGGTGTAGAAGCTGTTTTACCACCAATAGAACAGTCACCAGCAGATACATATAGAGTTGGAGAGAGAATTAAAGTTTATTTAGCAGAAGTTGAAAAAACTAACAAATTCCCTAAAATAGTAATTTCAAGAAAACATGAAGGGCTATTAAGAAAGTTATTTGAATTAGAGATTCCTGAGATCACTTCTGGTCTAATAGAGATTAAAGCAGTGGCAAGAGAAGCTGGATCAAGAGCAAAAGTAGCAGTTTACTCAGCAGATGCTAATATTGATACTGTTGGAGCTTGTATAGGTCAAAAAGGATTAAGAATTAAAAACATAGTTAACGAACTAAATGGTGAAAAGATAGATATCGTTATCTGGAAAGAGTCAGTTGAAGAGTTTGTATCAGCTGTTTTAAGTCCAGCAAAAGTTGTAAGTGTTGATGTGTTTGAAGAGGAAAACACTGCAAGAGTAATCGTTGACAATTCACAATTATCACTAGCAATAGGAAAAAATGGACAAAATGCAAGACTTGCAGCAAAATTAACAGGAATGAGAGTAGACATTAAAACTGCAAATAGTGTTGAAGAGGGAGAGTAAGTTGGATACTACTATTATTCATGAAAGAACTTGTCTTATATGTAAGGAGAAAAGAGAGAAGAAAGATCTTTTTAGACTTACAAAAGTAAGCGAAGATAGGTATGGTTTTGATGAGAAACAGAGATCACAAAGTAGAGGATACTATATTTGTAAATCTCACGAATGTTTAAAAAGATTAGCTAAGCATAAAAAAATAAAAATGAGTGCAGATGATTTAATGAAAATGTTAAATCACTTGAAAAAAGGTGAAAAGGACTATTTAAATATTTTGAAGGCAATGAAGAACTCACAAACTTTATCTTTTGGAATGAATATGGTTTTAGAAGAGATAGAACATACACATTTTTTAGTTCTTGCAGAAGATATAAGTGAAAAAAATGAGAGAAAACTTTTAGCAAAAGCAAAAGAATTAAATATAAAATTTGTATATTTTGGAAATAAAAATCAACTTGGTGAAATTTTTGGAAAAGAAGAAGTTAGTGTGATTGCTGTAAAAAGTAAGAAGATGGCCCGTGGACTCATAGATTAACCTATAAAATAGGAGGTATCTTGATGAAAAAAAGAGTACATGAGTTAGCAAAAGAGTATGAGATAAATAGTAACGAATTTCTAAACTTGCTAAAAGATGAGATTAAGTTAGAGGTTACATCAATTTTATCGGGAGTAAATGAGAAGGATATTGAGAGGGTAAGAGAGTATTTTGAAAGAAAAGTAGCCCCAGAAAAAGATGAAAAAGGGGGAAAAGGAGTAGCTTTGAATAAAAAACTATTAGAAGAAGACGAGATTTTTGAAGAAGAGATGACTTCAAAAAAAGCAAAGAAAAGTAAAAAAAGTAACAACAGTAAAGATACAGTTGAAAACAGTGAAGATGATAAAAGAAAGAAAAATAAAAAGAAAAAGGGTAGAAGAACAGATTTCGTAATGAAAACTGTTGAAGCTGCAGGTTCTGAAACAATAGAAGAAGATGGAATGAAGATAATAAAAATCAGAGGTGAGATCACTTTAGGAGATTTCGCTGAAAGATTAGGAGTATCAAGTTCAGAGATAATTAAGAAACTTTTCTTAAAAGGACAGATGTTAACAATAAATAGCCCACTATCTATTGACATAGTAGAAGAGATAGCTATGGACTATGATGCATTAGTTGAACAGGAAGAGGAAATTGAATTAGATTTTGGAGAAAAATTCGCTCTTGAATTAGAGGATAGAGATGAAGATTTACAAGAGAGACCACCAGTAATCACAATAATGGGACACGTTGACCATGGAAAAACATCATTACTAGATGCAATTAGAGCAAGTAATGTAGTACAGGGAGAAGCTGGAGGAATCACACAGAAAATAGGGGCATACCAAATTGTAAAAAATGGAAAGAAAATAACTTTCGTAGATACTCCTGGACACGAAGCTTTTACTGATATGAGAGCTAGAGGAGCACAAGTAACTGATATAGCAATATTAGTAGTTGCTGCTGATGATGGAGTTATGCCACAAACAATAGAAGCATTATCTCACGCAAAAGCTGCAAATGTACCAATAATAGTAGCAGTAAACAAAATAGATAAACCAGAAGCAAACCCTATGAGAGTAAAACAAGAGTTAATGGAACATGGTCTTGTTTCAGTAGAGTGGGGAGGAGAGACTGAGTTTGTTGAAGTATCAGCAAAACAGAAATTACACCTAGATGACCTATTAGATACAATACTTATTACAGCAGAGATTTTAGAGTTAAAAGCTAACCCAAGAAAGAGAGCTAAAGGTGTTGTACTAGAGTCAAGACTAGATCCAAAAGTTGGACCAATAGCAGATATTTTAGTTCAAGAGGGAACTTTAAAAATAGGAGATGTTATTGTAGCTGGAGAAACTTATGGTAAAGTAAGAGCTCTATTAAATGACAGAGGAGATAGAGTAGAGAAAATTGAACTATCTCAACCAGCAGAGATTATAGGATTTACACAAGTACCTCAAGCTGGAGATACTATGTATGTAATTCAAAATGAACAACATGCTAAGAGAATAGTTGAAGAGGTAGCTAAAGAGAGAAAATTAGCTGAAACAAGTAAGAAAACTATCACTCTAGAGTCATTGTCAGAGCAATTTGATCATGAGAATATAAAAGAGTTAAACTTAGTATTAAGAGCAGATTCAAGAGGATCTGTAGATGCTTTAAGAGAATCATTATTAAAACTTTCAACAAGTGAAGTAGCAGTAAATATAATACAGGCAGCTTCAGGAGCTATAACTGAAAGTGACGTAAAACTAGCTGAAGTATCAAATGCAATTATAATAGGATTCAACGTTAGACCTACTACAAAAGCAATCAAAGAAGCTGAAGCAAATGGTGTAGAGATAAGAACATCAAATATTATCTACCATATAACTGAAGATATTGAAAAAGCTTTAACAGGTATGTTAGATCCTGAATATAAAGAGATCTATCTTGGAAGAATAGAGATCAAAAAAGTGTTTAAAGTTTCTAAAGTTGGAAACGTAGCAGGATGTATAGTTGTAGATGGAAAAGTTAAAAATGATTCAAGCATCAGACTTTTAAGAAATGGTATCGTAATGTATGAAGGAAAATTATCATCACTTAAGAGATTTAAAGATGATGCTAAAGAAGTAGTTGTAGGACAAGAGTGTGGACTTGGAATTGAAAACTTTAATGATATTAAAGAGGGAGATATAGTTGAGGCTTTTGAATTACAAGAAATTAAGAGAACTCTAAAATAATCTAAAAAATAATTACAGAAAGAGAGGGATTATTTATGAAGAGACAAAGATTAGCTGGAATAGAAAAAGAGATGAGTAGAGTAATTTCTCAAGTTCTTTTTGAAGAGGTTAAAAATCCAAAAATAAAAGGATTGGTTTCTGTTACTAATATAAAAGTGACTGAGGATTTGAAGTTTGCAGATGTGTACTTCAGTATAATGTCTGGACAGATGAATGGTGAAAAATCAGTAGATAAAGACACTGTTTTAGAAGGACTAAATCAAATCAAAGGTTACTTGAGAAAGAGAGTAGCAGAGGAGATAGAGATTAGATATATACCAGAAATAAGAGTAAAGTTAGATGATTCTATAGAACATGCAATAAAAATATCAAAACTTTTAAATGATTTAAAAGGATAGTGATATAATGTATTGGGAATATAGTTCACTACCTCAATCTCTAATTGAAACTAAGGCTGTACAATGGAAAAAAAGTAAGATACTGACTACCTTATTACTCAATAGAGGATTTTCTGATGAAAAGAGTGTTAATGAATTTATAAGTCCTAAAATTTCTGACTTCAGAGATCCTTTTAAATTTGAAAAGATGGCTAGTGTAGTAGAAAAGATATTAGAAAAAAGAGAGAAGAATGAAAAGATCTTCATCTATGGAGATTATGATGTAGACGGAATTACAGCTGCAGTTTTTTTAGTGAAGGTATTTAGTGAGATAGGAATAGACGTTGACTATTATATTCCTAACAGAATGGAAGAGGGCTATGGCTTGGATAAAAAAGCTATAGACTTTATGAAAAAAAGAAACTGTAAGCTTGTAATAACAGTGGATACAGGTATAAACTCTATTGAAGATGTAAGATATGCTAATTCTTTGGGAATAGAGGTGATAATAACTGATCATCATAAGTCGATAAAAGAGGATGAAGATGATGAGTTGTTATTGCTCAATCCTAAATTGAGTGACACATATGAGTTTAAATTTTTATCTGGTGCTGGAGTAGCTTTAAAGGTGGCACAGGGAGTTTATTTAAAATTAGAGTCTGATTTGAATAAATTGTATCAATATATGGATATAGTAATGATTGGAACAGTTGCTGATGTAGTACCTATGATTGATGAGAATAGAATTATAATAAAAGAGGGATTAAAGGCATTAAAACGAACAAAAGTTAAGGGTCTTATGTATCTTTTAAAATATTTGAAATTCCAATCTAAGGATCTAAATACAACAGATGTAAGTTACTTTATCTCTCCGTTGATAAACTCTTTGGGAAGAATTGGTATCTCAAAAATTGGAGCAGATTTTTTCTTGAAAAATGATGAGTTTGAAATCTATAATATTATAGAAGAGATGAAAAAATCAAATAAGAAGAGAAGAGAGCTGGAGAAAAACATATATGATGAAGCGGACTATAAAATAAGAAAAATGCAAAAAGATGAGGTTAAATGTGCATTTTTATACTCTGAGAAGTGGCATCCTGGTGTAATTGGAGTGGTGTCATCAAGACTGAGTGTAAAATATAATATGCCTGTAGCTTTAATAGCAGTGAAAGATGGAGTTGGAAAAGCTTCATGTAGAAGTGTAAAGGGTATAAGTGTGTTCAATATTTTTCAAGATATGAAAGACAAGCTTGTAAGATTTGGAGGGCATGATTTAGCTTCAGGTTTCATAGTAAAACAGAGTAAATTGAAGGAAGTTGAAGAGATTTTTAAAGAGAAGATAGGAGAGTTAAAAGCAGAAGAGGAAAAGAAAATTTTAAAAATAGATATGAAGTACTCAATAGAAAATATTGATGATGAAATATTTACTGCTATGGAGAGTATGGCTCCATTTGGATTAGAGAATCCATACCCACTGTTTTTAGATGAAGATCTATCTTTTGAATATATAAAAAAATTTGGAGTAAACGATAGACATTTTAATGGTATAATTGTAAAAAATGGAAAAAAATACCATATGGTTGCCTTTGATTTAGGTCATAAAATAAATGAGATAGAGTCAAAAATTCAAAAATTTGATATAGTCTACTATCCTGAAAAAGTTTATTATAAAGGAGAAGAGATTATGCAAATAAGAATTAAAGATATAAAAATAAAAGATGACTTTTATGAAATTTTTACTAAATAGAATTTAAGGAGGAACAATGAAACACGAATTAAAAAAAGTTGCAAATTCTGCAGTTGAGATAAAAATAACTCTTACTGCTGAAGAAGTAAAACCAGTAAAAGAGGAAGTTTTAAAAGAACTATCTAAAAAAGTAGAGGTTCCAGGATTCAGAAAAGGACATGTACCTGTAAGTACTGTAGAAACTCAATTTAAAGATGCAGTAAAAGAAGAAGTAACTGATAAAGTTTTACACAAATACTATGAAGAAGTAATAAAAGCTGAAAAAATAATGCCAATCAGCTACATAAACAGTGTAAAAGCTAACTTAGGAGATGACTTCGAAGTAACATTTACTGTAGATGTATATCCAGAAGTAACTTTAGGAGAATACAAAGGATTAGAAGTAGAAAAAGAAACTTTTGAAATGACTCCAGAAAAATTAGATGCTGAGATCAAAATGATGGTAAACAGCAAATCTAAATTAGAAGATACAGAAGCTGGATACAAAGCTGAAATGGGAGACACTGTAGACTTAGCATTCGAAGGATTTGTTGATGGTGTAGCATTCGAAGGTGGAAAAGCTGATTCTCACGTATTAAAATTAGGATCAAAAATGTTCATAGATAACTTTGAAGATCAATTAGTAGGATATGAAGCTGGACAAGAAGGAGAAGTAAATGTAACTTTCCCTGCTGAGTACCATGCAGAAAATTTAGCTGGAAAACCTGCTGTATTTAAAGTAAAAATCAACAGTATTAAAAAATTAGTAACTCCTGAGTTAAACGATGAGTTAGCAAAAGAGTTTGGATTTGAAAATGTTGAAGATATGAAAGCTAAAACAGAAGAGAGAATCAAATCTAGAGAAGAAGCAAGAGTTAAAAACGAGTACGTTGGAAAATTATTAGAGAAAATCTCTGGAACAAGTACAGTTGAAATTCCTGTATCAATGATAGCTTCTGAAGTAAGAGCTAGAATATCTGAGATGGAGCAACAATTAGCAGCTCAAGGAATCGGATTCGATATGTACTTACAAATGACTGGAATGGACAGAGCTAAATTAGAAGCTCAAATAGCTCCAATGGCAGCTGGAAAAGTAAAAGCTGATTTAATTCTTGAAGCTATAGCAAAAGCTGAAAACTTAGAAGTTTCTGAAGATGAAGTAAAAGAAAAAATGACTGAAATAGCTAAAATGTATGGAATGGATTTAGCTAAATTAGAAGAAGAGTTAAACAAACACAACAACTATGACAACTTTAAAATGACTGTTAAAGGTGAATGTTTAATGCAAAAAGCTATTGATGTAATAGTAAATAATGCAAAATAATTAATTTAAAACATAGGAAGCAGATTTTTCTGCTTCCTATGCCATTAAATTTAAATAAATAGTCAAGAAATAAATGATATTAATTTTTTAACTATTTATTTAAGGGAGGTAAAAATGTATAATCCAACTGTTATAGAGAGTAATGGTAGGTCAGAGAGAGCTTACGATATATACTCAAGACTTTTAAAAGATAGAATAATATTTTTAGGAACAGAGATAGATGATAATGTTGCAAATGCTATAGTGGCTCAACTTTTATTTTTGGAAGCTGAAGATCCTGAGAAAGATATAATAATGTATATAAATAGTCCTGGTGGAGTGGTAACTGCTGGAATGGCTATCTATGATACAATGAACTATATAAAACCAGATATTCAAACTGTATGTATAGGTCAAGCAGCAAGTATGGGAGCATTATTATTGACTGCAGGAGCAAAAGGAAAGAGATTTGCTCTTGAGCATTCAAGAATCATGATACACCAACCATTAGGTGGAGCAAAGGGACAGGCTACAGATATAGAGATACAAGCAAAAGAAATATTGAGAATGAAAGAGATGTTATCACAAATTTTAGCAGATGCTAGTGGTAAAGATATTGAACAAATATTAAAAGATACTGAGAGAGATAACTATATGTCAGCACAGGAAGCTGTTGAGTATGGATTAATTGATCAAGTATTTAAAAAGTAGAAAGGAGAAGAGAGATGAGTAAAAAAGCTAGATGTTCTTTCTGCGGAAGCACTGAAGATGAAGTATCAAAATTATTTAGTGGAATAGATGGAGCACTTATATGTGATAGATGTATTGAGAGTTGTTCAGATATTTTAGAACTTTCAAAAGAGCATATAAAGACAGCAATGCCAGAAGAGTTGTTAGAGGAAACATTACTTACACCAAAAGAGATAAAAGAGAAATTGGACGAGTATGTAATAGGACAGGATGAGACAAAAAAAATTCTTGCAGTTGCAGTATACAACCACTATAAGAGAATTTTAGATAATGTGGAAAGATCTGATGAGAATAGTGTAGAGTTACAAAAATCAAATGTACTATTGATAGGTCCTACTGGATCGGGAAAAACTCTTCTTGCACAAACACTTGCAAGAAGTTTAAAAGTTCCTTTTGCAATAGCTGATGCAACAACACTTACAGAGGCTGGATATGTAGGAGATGACGTTGAAAATGTTTTAGTTAGACTACTACAAGCAGCTGATTATGATGTAGAGGCAGCAGAGAGAGGAATTATATATATAGATGAGATAGATAAGATTGCAAGAAAATCTGAAAATGTTTCAATAACAAGAGATGTCTCAGGAGAGGGAGTTCAACAATCTCTTCTAAAAATAATCGAAGGGACAAGATCTCAAGTTCCACCTCAAGGTGGAAGAAAACATCCAAATCAAGAGCTAATAGAGATAGATACAAGTAATATATTATTTATTGTAGGTGGAGCCTTTGAAGGATTGGAAAAAGTTATAAAATCTAGAACGAATAAAAAAGTAATTGGTTTTGGAGCTGATATTTCAAAAGAGAAAGAGGAGAGAGTTGGAGAGGTATTTGCTAAAGTTTTACCAGAAGATTTAGTAAAACAGGGAATCATACCTGAACTTGTAGGAAGATTACCAATAATAACAACTCTTAAAGACTTAGATGAAAATGCTTTAATAAAAATATTAACAGAACCTAAAAATGCAATAGTTAAGCAGTATAAAAAACTTTTTGATCTTGAAGGGGTAGAGTTAGAGTTCACTCCAGAAGCATTAAAAAGAATAGCACAGTTAGCTTTAGAGAGAAGAATAGGTGCAAGAGGATTGAGAGCTATTATAGAGCAAACAATGTTAGAACTTATGTATGAAGTACCTTCAGATGATGATATTTCAAAAGTAATAATTGGTGAAGATGCAATTCTTGATTCAACTAAAGCTATAATAGAAAAGTAAAAAACGGAGGGATGACTAATGAGTAAAACATTGTTCTTACCTACTAGGGATTTAATAGTTTTCCCAGGGATAGTAACCCCTCTTTATGTAGGTAGGGTAAAGAGTATAAGTACACTTGAAGTTGCTGTAAGTAGCAAGAGTAAATTAGTACTTGGAATGCAAAAGGATCCAACAAAAGAGGAGCCAAATTTAGAGAAAGACATATATAAAATTGGTGTTGTGGCTAATATACTACAGATAGTTAAGATGCCAAATAATAATATAAAGGTCTTAGTAGAGGCAGAAGAGAGAGTAGAGATAAATTCTACTACAGTTGAAGAGGACATTTATAAAGCTGAATACAAGGTATTAAAGTGTGTAAATGGAGCTACAAAAGAGGCTGAAGCAGTATATAGAAAGGTATTGGGACTATTTGAAAAATATATAGGACTTACTGGAAAAGTTTCATCAGAACTATTGGTAAACTTAAAAGGTATAAAAAATATAAATAGTGCTTTAGATATAATTGCAGCAAATCTTCCATTAAAGAGTGAGAAAAAACAGGAGCTACTAGAAGTTTTAGATGTAACTGAAAGAGGAATTAAGATACTAGAGCTTTTAACTTCTGAAATGGAGATAGTTTCATTAGAGAAAAAGATTGATGATAAAGTAAAAGCTAAGATGAATGAAGCTCAAAAAAATTACTTTATAAAAGAGAAAATAAATGCTATGAAAGAGGAATTGGGAGATTATTCACAAGATGATGATATGCTTGAATTAGTTGAAAAAGTAAAGAAAGCAAAACTTCCAAAAGATGTAAAAGATAAAATTGATAGTGAAATGAAAAAATTAGCTAAAATGCCTCCTTTTTCAGCAGAAGCAACAGTTTCAAGAAATTATATTGAGACAGTTATAGAGTTACCTTGGGAAAAATCAACTAAAGATATAGTTGATTTAAAGAAAGCAAGTGAGATTTTAGAGAGAGATCACTATGGTTTAAAAGATGCTAAGAACAAGGTATTGGACTTTTTAGCCGTAAAAAAATTGAATCCTAATATGAAGGGAAGTATACTATGCTTAGCAGGACCTCCTGGAATAGGAAAAACATCTCTAGTAAAATCAATAGCAGATGCAATGGGAAGAAAATTCGTGAGAGTATCTCTAGGTGGAGTAAGAGATGAAGCTGAGATAAGAGGACATAGAAGAACTTATATAGGATCTATGCCAGGTAAATTAATAAAGGCGATAAAAGAAGCTGGTACAAAAAATCCAGTAATACTATTAGATGAGATAGATAAGATGTCAAATGACTATAAAGGAGATCCAGCCTCAGCAATGTTAGAGGTATTAGATCCAGAGCAAAATAGTCATTTTGAAGATCACTACATAGATATGCCTTTTGATCTATCAAAGGTATTCTTTGTAGCCACAGCAAATGATCTAAGAACTATATCAGCTCCATTAAGAGATAGAATGGAGATAGTAAATATCTCTTCATATACAGAGTTTGAGAAATTACACATAGCTCAAAAATATCTAGTAAAACAGGCTAAAGAGGAAAGTGGTTTGAAAAATATAGAGCTTACACTATCAGATAATGTAATCTTGAAGATAATTGATGAGTATACTAGAGAAGCTGGAGTGAGAAATCTAAAGAGAGAGATAATAACTCTATGCAGAAAAGCAGCAAGAGAAGTAGTAGAAGAGAACAAGAAAAAAATTGTTGTAAGAACTAATACATTGGAAAAATATTTAGGTAAACCTAAATTTAGACCAGAGAAACAGAAGGAAAAGACACCTAAGTTAGGAGTTGTAAATGGATTGGCTTGGACATCAGTAGGAGGAGTAACTCTTGAAGTTCAAGGTGTATCTATACCAGGAAAAGGAGAGATCTCTCTAACTGGAACATTGGGAAATGTAATGAAGGAATCTGCACAAGTTGCTTATACATTTGTAAAAGCTAATATTGATAAATATAAACCTAAACAAGAGGATTTCTTTGAGAAAAGAGGAATACATCTACACTTTCCAGAGGGAGCAACACCAAAAGATGGACCTTCTGCTGGAATAACAATAACTTCTGCTATAATCTCTGTATTAACAGGTAGAAAAATTAGACAGGATATAGCAATGACTGGAGAGATAACAATAACTGGTGAAGTTTTAGCAATAGGTGGAGTAAAAGAGAAGGTAATAGGAGCACACAGAGCTGGAATTAGAGAGGTAATTTTACCAGAAGATAATAGAATAGATAAAGATGAGATCCCAGCAGAGATAGCAAAAGAGATGAAGATACATTTTGCTACTACTTATGAAGATGTAGAGAAGCTAGTTTTTGCTGAATAGTGATAGGTGAGGTAATTATGAAGATAAAACAGGCTGAATTTGTAAAATCTGCAGTTTATGAAAAAGATTATCCAGCAGAATTAAATAATATGGAATTTGCCTTTGTAGGACGTTCTAATGTTGGAAAATCTTCTCTTATAAATAGTATAACAGGAAGAAAAAAGTTGGCAAAAACAAGTAAAACACCAGGAAGAACACAACTTATAAACTATTTTAAAGTAAATAATGAGTTCTATATAGTTGACCTACCTGGATATGGTTTTGCAAAAGTACCTAAAGAGATGAAAGCTGAATGGGGAAAAACAATGGAGAGATACGTAGCAAGTAATCGTAAAAAACTTGTATTCGTTCTACTAGATATCAGAAGAGTACCGAGTGAAGAGGATATTGAGATGCTTGTATGGCTAGATCACCATGATATACCATTCAAAATAATATTTACAAAGATAGATAAAGTTTCAAATAACGAGAAATTTAAGTGTTTAAAGGATATAAAAAAGAAAATCGAGTTTCATAATGATGATGTTTTTTATCACTCTTCACTTAATGACACTGGAAAAGAAGATATTTTAAATTATATAGAGTCTCTTTTAAATAAAGAGGAAATAGAAGAGGAGGAGTAAATGGAAGAGTTAAATAAGACATATTCCCCTAGGGAAATAGAGTCTAAGTGGTACAAAATATGGGAAGATTCCAAGTATTTTGCTGGAAAAATGGAAGAAGGAAAAGATAGCTATTCAATAGTTATACCACCTCCAAATGTAACAGGAATACTTCATATGGGACATATATTAGATAACTCTATACAAGATACACTAGTAAGATATAAGAGAATGTGTGGATTAAATACTCTTTGGGTACCAGGTTGTGACCATGCTGGAATTGCTACTCAAAATAAAGTAGAGAGAATGTTAGCAGAGCAAGGTATAAAAAAAGAGGATTTAGGAAGAGAGAAATTCTTAGAGGAAACTTGGAAGTGGAAAGAGAAGTATGGTGGAATAATAACTAACCAACTTAGAAAAATAGGAGCATCACTTGACTGGGATAGAGAGAGATTCACAATGGATGAGGGACTTTCAAAAGCAGTTAGAAAGATATTCGTAGACCTATATAATGATGGATTGATCTATCAAGGTGAATATATGGTAAACTGGTGTCCTAGATGTGGAACTGCTCTAGCAGATGATGAAGTGGAGCACTCAGAAAAAGATGGAAATCTATGGCATTTAAAATATCCAGTAAAGGATTCTGATGAGTATATAATTATTGCAACATCAAGACCAGAAACTATGCTTGCTGACGTAGCTGTTGCTGTACACCCAGAAGATGAGAGATATAAGCATCTTGTAGGTAAAAAATTAATACTTCCATTAGTTGGTAGAGAGATTCCTGTAATAGCAGATGAGTATGTAGAGATGGAGTTTGGTACAGGAGCTTTAAAAATAACTCCAGCACACGATCCTAATGACTTTAATTTAGGTAAAAAATATGATCTACCAATAATAAATATGTTAACTCCAGAGGGAAATATTGTTGATGATTATCCTAAATATGCTGGAATGGACAGATTTGAAGCTAGAAAAGTAATAGTTAAAGAGCTAGAAGAGAGCGGAGTATTAGTAAAAATAGAGAGCTTAAAGCACAATGTAGGACACTGCTATAGATGCTCTACTGTAGTTGAGCCAAGAGTTTCAAAACAATGGTTTGTAAAGATGGAGCCATTAGCTAAAAAAGCTCTTGAAGTAGTAAGAAATGGAGAGATAAAAATTATTCCAAAAAGAATGGAAAAAATTTATTTCAACTGGTTAGAAAATATAAGAGACTGGTGTATCTCTAGACAATTATGGTGGGGACACAGAATACCAGCTTGGTATGGTCCAGACAATCACATGTTCGTAGCTATGTCAGAAGAGGAAGCTCATGAACAAGCAAAAGCTCATTATGGAAAAGCTGTAGAGTTAGTTCAAGAGGAAGATGTATTAGATACTTGGTTCTCATCTGCATTATGGCCTTTCTCAACTATGGGTTGGCCAGAAAAAACTAAAGAGTTAGATACATTCTATCCAACTTCAACTCTAGTAACAGGAGCAGATATAATATTCTTCTGGGTAGCTAGAATGATAATGTTTGGTCTATATGAGATGGAAGAGATACCATTTAAAAATGTATTCTTCCATGGAATAGTAAGAGATGAGATTGGAAGAAAGATGTCGAAATCTTTAGGAAACTCACCAGATCCATTAAATCTAATAGATGAGTATGGAGCAGATGCAATAAGATTCTCAATGCTATACAATACTTCACAAGGGCAAGATGTTTACTTCTCTGAAAAATTATTAGAGATGGGAAGAAACTTTGCTAATAAAATATGGAACGTAGCAAGATTCGTTATAATGAATCTAGAAGGATTTGATGTAAAATCTGTAAATAAAGAGGAGTTAAAATTTGAACTTGTTGATGAGTGGATATTCTCAAGATTAAATGAAACTACTAAAGAGGTTCATACAAACCTTGAAAAATTCCAATTAGATGATGCAGCTAAAGCTGTATATGAGTTCTTGAGAGGAGATTTCTGTGACTGGTATGTAGAGCTTGCAAAAGTAAGACTATACAACAATGAGGAGTCAGGAAAACAATCAAAATTAACAGCTCAATATGTTTTATGGACAGTATTAGAATCAGGATTAAAGCTATTACATCCATTTATGCCATTTATAACTGAGGAGATTTGGCAAAAGATAAAAGTTTCAGGAGAGACTATTATGCTTGAGGGATTCCCAGTTGTAGATGAAGCTCAAATAAAACCAGAAGTTGTAAACTCATTTAAATATATTCAAGGAGTGATCTCATCACTTAGAAATATAAAAGCAGAGATGGGAATATCTCCAGCTAAAGAGGTTAAGGTTGTAATTAAAACTTCTGACGAGAATGAGTTAAAAACTTTAGAAAATAACTATCTATTTATAACTAAATTAGCTAAAATAGAAGAGATGACTTATGGAAAAGATGTAGCTAAACCTGATCAGAGTGGATTTAGAGTAACAGGAAATTCAGAAGTATATATGATACTTACAGGATTATTAAATGTAGAGGCTGAGGTTAAGAAGATAAAAGAACAGATAGAAAAAGTTCAAAAAGATCTAGATAAGGTAAATAATAAACTTGCTGATGAGAGATTTACATCAAAAGCACCTGCTCACATTTTAGAGAGAGAGAGAAGAATCCAGAAAGAGTATCAAGATAAGATGGATAAATTAACTGAAAACTTAAAGAACTTTCAATAATAAATAGGAAAGCTAAAAGGTTTTAATAAAATTATAATAGTTTTAAGATTGGAGAGTGGCTTTTGAGTCACTCTCAATTTTTAACTTAACGAGCAAGAAGTTGCCCACCTCTATAGGTGGTGCGATGAATTTGCTCTATTGCTTTTTAGAAGATAAAGTGATATAACATAATCAGTAAATATATAAAAATAGGAGTGAAAGCAATGGAATTAGATAGTAATTGTCATTCAGTATTTTTGCTGTATTAATAATAAAAAAAGAATTTCCACATACAAGAAAATATCTTTGGAAAGAAATGTTTTGGTCTAAAAGTTTTTGTTTGTTGACCACTGGAGGAGCTCCACTTGAAGTCATAAAAAAGTATATAGAGGAACAAGGATAAAAGAGTAAATAATTTTGAAGGAGGTAGACTAATGAAACAGCTAAAAGCATATAAATTTAGAATTTATCCAAGCGAAGAACAAAAAATATTTTTTAGTAAAACTTTTGGTTGTGTTCGGCTTGTCTATAATCTTATGCTAAATGATAGACTTAAAGCATATGAAGAGAGTAAGAGTAATGTTGATAAAAAAATAAAATATCCTACCCCTGCAAAATATAAAAAAGAATATGAATTTCTAAAAGAAGTTGATAGTCTTGCTCTTGCTAATGCTCAAATGAATCTAGATAAAGGATATAAAAACTTTTTTAGAGATAAGTCAGTAGGATTTCCTAAATTCAAATCCAAGAAAAATCCTGTACAAAGTTATACGACTAATAATCAGAATGGAACTGTAAATATT
>NZ_JAGIRL010000022.1 GCF_019012925.1 Fusobacterium sp. | reverse complement strand
TGATAGGTTGGGGGTGTAAGGGCTGTGAGGCCTTTAGCTGACCAATACTAATAAGTCGAAGTTTTAACCTTAATGATTTTACTATATAGTTTCAAATGTCTATTCTAATAGATATTAGCTTGGTGAGAAGAGCTACGGGGGTACACCCAGATACATTCCGAACCTGGAAGTTAAGCCCGTAAACGCTGAAAGTACTTGGAGGGAAGCCTCCTGGGAGGATAGGAACTTGCCAAGCTTTTTTATTTATAATGAGGTACCAAAAAATAAATAGATAAATTTTTAAAAAAATGTTTGACAAAGTTTTAAAAATATGGTAATATATCTAAGTCTTAGAAAGCAAGATATAAACTCTTTAACACCATACATAAGGATGTATGGGAGGATCTAAATGATACCGTTATGAGTGGAGGTGTAGAATTGAGAGTAAATATTCAATTAGAATGTACAGAGTGCAAAAGAAGAAACTATAGCACATCAAAAAATAAAAAGAATACTACAGAAAGATTAGAAATTAATAAATACTGTAAGTGGGACAAAAAAGTTACTTTACATAAAGAAACTAAGAAATAATTAGTTTAGTTTTTACAACGTGCAGGTCAATGGCTCAATTGGTAGAGCATCGGTCTCCAAAACCGAGGGTTGGGGGTTCGAGTCCCTCTTGACCTGCCATTTTTTTTATAATGTCGAATCAAAAGGTGATCGCATGAATCTTTTTCAAGGAATAAAAATGGAGTATTCCAAAGTTCAATGGCCTAACAAGGAGGAAATTAAAAATTCTACTCTTTGGGTAATAGCAATGAGCTTAATACTTAGTATATATTTGGGAGTTTTTGATTTGATTGCTTCTAGACTATTAAAAATTTTGGTATCTCTCTTTGGAGGATAATAAATATGGAAAAAACCTTAGTAAAAAAATGGTTTATGATTCATACTTATTCAGGGTATGAGAAAAAAGTTAAAACAGACCTTGAGCAGAAAATAGAAACTCTTGGAATGGGAGATATTGTTACAAAGATTCTTGTTCCAGAAGAAGAGACTATTGAAGAAGTAAGAGGAAAAAAGAAAACTGTTGCCAGAAAGATATTTCCTGGATATGTAATGCTAGAAATGGTAGCTACAAGAGAGGAAAGTAATGAAGGGATTAACTTTAGAGTTGATTCTGATGCTTGGTATGTAGTTAGAAATACAAATGGTGTAACAGGATTCGTAGGAGTTGGATCTGATCCTATTCCAATGGAAGATGAAGAAGTTATGAACATATTTAATGTCATAGGTTTAGATCTTACTGAGGAAGAAAAAGAGATCAAAGAAGTAATAAAAATTAACTTTGCTGTAGGTGATTATGTAAAAGTACTTAACGGTGGTTTTGCTGATCAAGAGGGTAAAGTAGCTGAAATAGATATGGAACATAAGAAAGCAAAAGTCATGATCGAAATGTTTGGAAGAATGACTCCAGTAGAAGTAGATTTTGACAGTGTTCAAAAGGCGTAATGCCTTGTTAGTGGGAGATGACACCGTCATTACCACACATTTTTCGGAGGTGTAATTTTAAAAAATGGCAAAAGAAGTAATTAAATTAATAAAACTACAATTACCAGCAGGTAAAGCTAACCCAGCTCCACCAGTTGGACCAGCATTAGGAGCTCACGGAGTAAACATTATGGAATTCTGTAAAGCATTCAATGCAAAAACTCAAGATAAATCAGGATGGATAATCCCAGTTGAGATTTCTGTTTATAACGATAGAAGTTTCACATTTATATTAAAAACTCCACCTGCATCAGACTTACTAAAGAAAGCAGCAGGAATCCAATCAGCAGCTAAGAACTCTAAAAAAGAAGTTGCTGGACAAATTACAACAGCTAAATTAAAAGAGATCGCTGAAACTAAAATGCCTGACTTAAACGCAGGATCAGTAGAAGCAGCTATGAGAATAATAGCTGGATCAGCAAGATCAATGGGAATAAAAATAGTAGACTAATTAATTTGTTTGGGAGATGGCTAATCGAGCCACTCTATATTAAGTGGTAGGAGGCATCCGCATCACCACAAAGGGAGGAAAATTAAACATGGCAAAACATAGAGGAAAAAAATACTTAGAAATAGCTAAGTTAGTAGAAACTGGAAAGCTTTATGAAGTAAAAGAAGCTTTAGATCTAGTATTAAAAACTAGAACAGCTAAATTTACTGAAACAGTAGAAGTAGCATTAAGATTAGGAGTAGATCCTAGACATGCTGACCAACAAGTTAGAGGAACAGTTGTATTACCTCACGGAACTGGAAAAACTGTAAAAGTATTAGCAATAACTTCAGGAGCTAACATTGAGAAGGCTTTAGCAGCTGGTGCAGATTATGCAGGAGCTGAGGAATATATAAACCAAATTCAACAAGGATGGCTTGATTTCGATTTAGTAATCGCTACTCCTGACATGATGCCTAAATTAGGAAGATTAGGAAAAATCCTAGGAACTAAAGGATTAATGCCTAACCCTAAATCAGGAACTGTAACTCCAAACATTGCAGAAGCAGTATCTGAATTCAAAAAAGGTAAATTAGCATTCAGAGTTGACAAATTAGGATCAATTCATGTACCAATTGGTAAAGCAGATTTCGCACCTGAGAAAATTGAAGAGAACTTCAAAGCTTTCTTAGATCAAATCACAAGATTAAAACCAGCAACTTCAAAAGGACAATACTTAAGAACTGTTGCTGTATCACTAACTATGGGACCTGGAATAAAAATGGACCCTGCATTAGTAGCAAAATACGTTGGATAAATAATTTAATATAGATCCAAACCAAAGACCGTAGGTGGTTGTGAACCTTAAAGTATCCTACCGAGGTTGGAATAAGGTTTCGCTAGCCTCATAGTTTGATTACAACCTCCGTTCCTAACCTTTGGCACGGAGGTAATTTTTAGAAAAAAGAGGAGGTGAATCAAAGAATGGCAACTCAAGCAAAAATCGAACAAGTAGCTGAACTAGCAGAAAAAATAAGAAAAGCTCAATCAGTAGTATTAGTTGACTATCAAGGAATCACAGTTAACGAGGAAACTGAATTAAGAAAAAAAGTAAGAGAAGCAGGTGCTGAATATCTAGTTGCAAAAAACAGATTATTCAAAATAGCATTAAAAGAAGCTGGAGTAGAAGATTCTTTTGATGATTTATTAGAAGGGACTACAGCATTCGCTTTTGGATATGATGATCCAGTAGCTCCTGCAAAATTAGTTTTTGATTTAGCAAAAGATAAGGCTAAAGCAAAAAAAGATATATTCAAAATTAAAGGTGGAGTATTAACAGGAAAAAGAGTTGAAGCAACTGAGGTAGAAGCTCTAGCTAAATTACCTTCAAGAGATCAATTACTTTCTATGTTACTTAACTCAATGCTTGGACCAATCAGAAAACTTGCTTACGCAACTGTGGCAATATCTGATAAAAAAGAAGCTGAAACTGCAGCTGAATAATTTGGTCAATATTCAATAATAAAAAAAATTCATTAAGATAATAATTTCGAAAATTAAGGGAGGAAAATTTAAATGGCATTCAATAGAGAGCAATTTATAGCTGATTTAGAAGCTATGACAGTTTTAGAATTAAAAGAATTAGTAACTGCTTTAGAAGAGCACTTCGGTGTAACTGCAGCAGCTCCAGTAGCAGTAGCAGTAGCAGGAGAGGGAGCAGCAGCAGCTGAAGAGAAAACTGAGTTTGACGTAATATTAGCAAACGCAGGAGCTAATAAAATAGCTGTAATCAAAGAAGTAAGAGCAATTACTGGATTAGGATTAAAAGAAGCTAAAGAATTAGTAGACAACGGTGGAAAATTAAAAGAGGGAGTTGCTAAAGAAGAAGCTGAAGCTATAAAAGAGAAGTTAACAGCTGCTGGAGCAACTGTAGAAGTTAAGTAATTAACTTTTAAACTGTTGACTAAGCAATAAATCTTAACTTAGTTAAAAAAAATAGGCACTCTTAAACAGAGTGCCTTTTTACTAATTATTAGAAGTATAATAATTTTTATTTTTGGAAAGTGATAATTAATCATTTGGAAATAGATGAGCCTGTTATTTTCAAGTGATTAGGTATTAAATTTTAAGATTGATAAGGGGTGTGAATTAATGGGGAAACTCGTTGAAAGATTGAATTTTGGAAGGATAAAAGAGAGAGGAACTATGCCTCATTTTCTTGAGTTCCAATTGGATTCCTATGAAGATTTTCTACAAGCTAAAGAAGCTCCAAATAATAGAAAAGACAAGGGGTTAGAATCAGCTTTTAGAGAAATTTTCCCTGTTGAATCTTCTAATGGAGATATCAAGTTAGAATATGTAGCATATGAGCTACATGAAGCTGAGCCACCATTAAATGATGAACTTGAGTGTAAAAAAAGAGGTAAGACTTACTCTGCTTCCCTAAAGGTAAGACTAAGACTTATAAATAAAAAGAGTGGAAATGAGATACAAGAATCATTAGTATATTTTGGAGAGATACCACTTATGACAGAAAGAGGAACTTTCGTAATAAATGGTGCGGAAAGAGTTGTTGTATCACAGTTACATAGATCACCAGGAGTGTCATTTAATAAAGAGATCAACATTCAAACTGGTAAAGACCTTTTCTCAGGAAAAATTATTCCTTATAAAGGGACTTGGCTTGAATTTGAAACTGATAAAAATGATTTCCTTAGTGTAAAGATTGACAGAAAGAAAAAAGTATTAGCAACTGTATTCTTAAAGGCTATTGATTTTTTTGAGAATAATACAGAGATAAAAGATTACTTTTTAGAGACAAAGGAATTAGAATTAACTCCTATATTCCAAAAATATAAAAATAGAGAAGAGCTAATAAGTGTTCTTAGAACTAAATTTGAAGGTAGCTTTATCAAAGAGGATATCTATGATGAAGAGACTGGAGAGATAATAGCAGAAGTAGATGCAGTTATTGATGAAGCATTAATTGAGACATTAATTGATGCGAAAGTAGAAAAAGTAAGTTATTGGGAAGTTAAACCTGAAGACAAACTTTTAGCTAATACAGTATTAAATGATACAACTTTAACAAAAGAAGAAGCTGTTACAGAGGTATTTAAAAAATTAAGACCAGGGGATTTAGTAACTATAGATTCTGCTAAATCACTTATCAGACAAATGTTCTTCAACCCTCAAAGATATGATCTTGAGCCAGTTGGAAGATACAAAATGAACAAGAGACTTAAGTTAAATGTAGCTGATGATGAGATACTTTTAACAAAAGAAGATATAATCGCTACTATGAAGTATGTAATTAACTTAAATAATGGAAATGGACATACTGATGATATAGATAACCTATCAAATAGAAGGGTTAGAGGAGTTGGAGAGTTACTATTAATGCAAATTAAAGCAGGACTTTCTAAGATGGGAAAAATGGTAAGAGAGAAGATGACTATTCAAGACTCTGAAACATTAACACCACAATCTCTATTAAATACTAGACCTCTAAATGCATTGATATTAGATTTCTTTGGATCTGGACAGTTATCACAGTTCATGGACCAATCAAACCCATTATCAGAGTTAACTCATAAGAGAAGAATTTCAGCATTAGGACCTGGAGGATTATCAAGAGAAAGAGCAGGATTCGAGGTTAGAGACGTACATGACTCTCACTATGGAAGAATCTGTCCTATAGAGACTCCAGAGGGACCAAACATCGGTCTTATTGGATCACTAGCTATATATGCTAAGATCAACAAATATGGATTTATTGAAACTCCATATATAAAAGTTGTAGATGGAAAAGCTGACTTTGATAGAATAGAGTACTTAGCAGCAGATGAGGAAGAGGGATTATTCATAGCCCAAGCCGATACAAAAATTGGAGAAAACAACGAACTTCTTGGAGAGGTTGTTTGTAGATTTGGACATGAAATAGTTAATATAACTGGAGAAAAAGTTGATTACTTAGATATCTCTCCTAAACAAGTGGTATCAGTATCAGCTGGATTAATACCATTCCTAGAGCATGACGACGCCAACAGAGCACTGATGGGATCAAACATGCAAAGACAAGCAGTACCATTATTAAGAACAGAAGCTCCTTATATAGGAACAGGACTAGAGAGAAAAGTTGCTGTTGACTCTGGAGCATTAGTTGTATCTAAGGTAGACGGTAAAGTAGTTTATGTGGATGCAAGTAAAGTTATAGTTGAAGATGAAAATGGAAAAGAGTATAAATATAGAATGCTTAACTATGAGAGATCAAACGCATCAATGTGTTTACATCAAACTCCATTAGTATCAGTTGGAGACGAGGTAAAAGTAGGAAGCATACTTGCTGATGGTCCAGCTACTAAAGGTGGAGATTTAGCACTAGGTAGAAATATTCTAATGGCATTCATGCCTTGGGAAGGATATAACTACGAGGACGCGATCCTAATTTCTGATAGATTAAGAAAAGATGATGTATTTACATCTATCCATATTGAAGAGTATGAAATAGAAGCTAGAAATACAAAATTAGGAGATGAAGAGATCACAAGAGAGATCCCTAATATCTCTGAAGATGCACTAAGAAAATTAGATGCAAATGGAATTATAACTGTAGGATCTGAAGTAGGACCTGGAGATATATTAGTTGGAAAAACTGCTCCTAAGGGAGAAACTGAGCCACCAGCAGAGGAAAAACTTCTAAGAGCAATCTTTGGAGAGAAAGCAAGAGATGTAAGAGATACATCATTGAGAATGCCTCACGGATCTAAAGGTACAGTAGTTGAAATTCTTGAGCTTTCAAGAGAGAATGGAGACGAATTAAAAGCTGGTGTAAACAAAGCTATAAAAATATTAGTAGCTGAAAAGAGAAAGATAACTGTTGGAGATAAGATGTCAGGACGTCACGGAAACAAAGGGGTTGTTTCAAGAGTATTACCTGCTGAAGATATGCCATTCTTAGCAGATGGAACACACTTAGACGTTGTACTTAACCCACTAGGGGTGCCTTCACGTATGAACATTGGACAGGTACTAGAGGTACACTTAGGAATGGCAATGGGTAACTACAATGGTGGAACACACATAGCAACTCCAGTATTCGATGGAGCATCAGAAGAGCAAGTAAAAGATTACTTAGAAAAACTAGGATTCCCTAGAAGTGGAAAAGTGGATCTTTATGATGGAAGAACAGGAGATAAATTTGATAACCCTGTAACTGTAGGAAGAATGTATATGTTAAAACTACACCACCTTGTAGAAGATAAGATGCACGCGAGAGCTATTGGACCATACTCACTAGTAACTCAACAACCACTAGGAGGTAAGGCACAATTCGGAGGACAAAGACTTGGAGAGATGGAGGTTTGGGCACTAGAAGCTTATGGAGCATCAAACATACTTCAAGAGATGTTAACAGTAAAATCAGATGACGTTACTGGAAGAACTAAAACTTATGAAGCGATTATCAAAGGGGAAGAGATGCCAGAAGCTGATCTACCAGAGTCATTCAAAGTTTTATTAAAAGAGTTCCAAGCATTAGCATTAGATGTAGAGTTATTCGACACAGAAAACAATATAATAAATGTTGATGAGGAATTAAATAAAGAGGAAGTACTAACTGAGTACTCACCTTTAGATGATTTTAAAGATTAATAAAAAAATAATTTATATAATATATTAAGATAGAAATAAGTTAAGGAGTCCCTCTCTTTAGCTTATTTCTAATCATTATGGCTTTATCTCAATAAGGAGGCTTTGTATTTAATGGGAATTAGAAGTTTTGAGAAAATAAGAATTAGATTAGCATCTCCTGAGAAGATCGAAGAATGGTCTCATGGAGAGGTTACAAAACCTGAAACTATAAACTATAGAACTTTAAATCCAGAAAGTGATGGACTTTTCTGTGAAAAGATATTCGGACCAACAAAAGATTGGGAATGTGGATGTGGAAAGTACAAAAGAATGAGATATAAGGGACTAGTTTGTGAGAAATGTGGGGTAGAAGTAACTAGATCTAAGGTAAGAAGAGAGAGAATGGGACACATTTCTCTTGCTGCACCAGTTTCTCATATTTGGTATTCTAAAGGAACACCAAATAAAATGTCGCTTATAATAGGATTATCTCCAAAAGAATTGGAATCTGTACTATATTTTGCAAGATACGTAGTAACAGAGACTGGAGAGAGTAACTTAAAAGAAGGAAAAATATTAACTGAAAAAGAGTATAAACTATACAAACAGTTATATGGAAATAGATTTGAGGCTTTAATGGGAGCTGAAGCTATACTAAAACTTCTTGAAAAGATAAATCTTGAAGAGTTAAGAGAAGAATTAGAAAAAGAGTTAGATGATGTAAGCTCATCACAAAAAAGAAAGAAAGTTGTAAAAAGATTAAAAATAGTTAGAGATTTTATCTCTTCAGACAACAAACCTGAATGGATGATATTAAAAAATGTTCCAGTTATACCAGCTGATTTAAGACCTATGGTACAATTAGATGGAGGAAGATTTGCTACTTCTGACTTAAATGATCTATACAGAAGAGTTATCAATAGAAATAACAGACTTAAGAAGTTATTAGAGATAAAAGCACCTGAAATCGTTGTTAAAAACGAAAAAAGAATGCTTCAAGAAGCAGTGGACGCTTTAATAGATAACGGAAGAAGAGGAAAACCTGTTGTTGCTCAAAACAATAGAGAGTTAAAGTCTTTATCAGATATGTTAAAAGGAAAACAAGGAAGATTTAGACAAAATCTACTAGGTAAAAGGGTTGACTACTCAGCGAGATCGGTTATCGTTGTTGGACCTTCATTAAAAATGAACCAATGTGGAATCCCTAAGAAAATGGCTCTTGAGCTTTATAAGCCTTTCATAATGAGAGAACTTGTAAAGAGAGAGTTAGCTTCTAACATAAAAACTGCTAAAAAATTAGTTGAAGAAGCAGATGACAAAGTATGGGATGTAATTGAAGATGTAATTCAAGATCACCCAGTATTACTAAACAGAGCCCCGACTCTACACAGACTATCTATTCAAGCTTTTGAACCTGTGTTAATAGAAGGAAAGGCTATTAGACTTCACCCATTAGTATGTTCAGCATTCAACGCTGACTTCGACGGGGACCAAATGGCAGTTCACTTAATGTTATCACCAGAAGCTATAATGGAAGCTAAACTACTTATGTTAGCTCCAAACAACATAATCTCTCCTTCAAATGGAGAGCCGATAGCTGTTCCGTCTCAGGATATGGTTATGGGATGTTTCTATATGACAAAAGAGAGACCAGGATCTAAAGGAGAAGGAAAAGCATTCTCAAATATAGATCAAGCATTAACAGCTTACCAAAATAAAGTAATAGATACACATGCTATTATAAAAGTAAGAATAAATGGTGAGATGATAGAAACTACTGCTGGTAGATTGATGTTCAATGAACTATTACCAGAAGTGGATAAACAATATAACCAAACTTTTGGAAAATCACAGTTAAAGAAATTAATTGCTAAGTTATATGACGAGCACGGATTTGCTGAAACTGCTGAATTAATCAATAACATCAAAAACTTTGGATACCATTATGGTGCTATGGCAGGGGTATCTGTTGGTATTGAAGACCTTGAAATTCCAGAAGCTAAGAAAGAGATATTAGCTAAAGCTGATGAACAAGTAGCTCAAATCGAAGCTGACTATAAAGCTGGTAAGATAATAAACGAAGAGAGATACAGAAAAACTATCACTGTTTGGTCAGAAGCAACTGACGCAGTAACAAAAGCAATGATGGACGGACTAGATCAGTTCAACCCAGTTTACATGATGGCGAACTCAGGAGCCAGAGGTAATATTTCTCAGATGAGACAGCTAGCTGCAATGAGGGGAAATATGGCCGATACACAGGGTAGAATCATTGAGGTACCTATTAAAGCCAACTTCCGTGAGGGACTAACAGTATTAGAGTTCTTTATGTCATCACACGGAGCTAGAAAAGGACTAGCAGATACTGCGTTAAGAACTGCCGATTCAGGATACTTAACAAGAAGACTTGTTGATATTTCACATGAAGTTATAGTAAATGCTGAAGATTGTGGAACTCATCAAGGAATAGAAGTTGGAGAATTAATCTCTGATGGTAAAGTTATTGAAGAGTTAAAAGAGAGAATCAATGGAAGAGTTCTTGCTGAAGATTTAGTATTCGAAGGAGAAGTTATAGCTACTAGAAATACTTTAATTGGAAAAGAACTAATCAAGAAAATTGATGAATTAGGAATTAGAAAGGTTAAGATCAGATCTCCATTAACATGTGCTCTAGAAAAAGGAGTATGTAGAAAATGTTATGGAATGGACTTATCTAACCATAAAGAGATATTACTTGGAGAAGCGGTTGGAGTTATAGCAGCTCAATCAATCGGAGAACCAGGAACACAGCTTACAATGAGAACGTTCCATACTGGAGGAGTTGCAACAGCAGCAACAGTAGTAACAGGAGTTAGAGCTGAAAACTCAGGTAAAGTAGCATATAGAGATGTTAAGATACTTGTAAATGAAGAGAATGGAGACGAGATTGTAGTTAGCCAATCTGCTAAATTAATTATTGGAAACTATGATTATGAAGTTCCTTCTGGATCAATATTAAAAGTTAAAGAGGGACAACATGTTGAGATTGGAGAAACTCTAGTAACATTTGATCCATTCCATATTCCTATTATTGCTGACCAAGATGGAAGAATAGAGTACAGAGAACTTTACGTAAAAGAAAACTATGATGAAAAATATGATGTTACAGAGTTTATGGCAATAAAACCTGTAGAGTCTGGAGATATCAACCCTAGAGTTGTAGTTTTTGATACTGAAGGAAATACAAAAGGAAGTTACACTATCCCATTCGGAGCTTACTTGATGGTAAGAGAAGGGGAAGAGATCAAAAAAGGACAGATTATTGCTAAGATAATAAAAGAAGGAGCTGGAACAAAAGACATCACTGGAGGTCTTCCAAGAGTTCAAGAG
This sequence comes from Fusobacterium sp., assembly GCF_019012925.1. Classification (GTDB taxonomy): domain Bacteria; phylum Fusobacteriota; class Fusobacteriia; order Fusobacteriales; family Fusobacteriaceae; genus Fusobacterium_A. The sequence continues at coordinate 6,570 of NZ_JAGIRL010000022.1, read as the reverse complement.
TTATTTGAAGCAAGAAATCCAAAAGGAAAAGCAATGCTTACTGAGATAGAAGGTAAGATTGAAGTAACTGGTAAGAAGAAAAAAGGTATGAGAGTAATCTTAGTAAAATCAGTATCTGATTCAAGTGATTACAAAGAGTACTTAGTACCAGTTGGAGAGCGTCTAGTTGTTACTGACGGAATGCTTGTAAAAGCAGGAGATAAGATAACAGAAGGAGCTATATCTCCATTTGACGTATTAAATATTAAAGGACTTGTAGCAGCTGAGCAGTTCATCCTAGAATCTGTACAACAAGTGTATAGAGACCAAGGAGTTACTGTAAATGATAAGCATATAGAGATTATCGTTAAACAGATGTTTAAGAAAGTTAGAATTGTTGATTCAGGAGCTTCTTTATTCTTAGAAGATGAAGTAGTTGAGAAGAGAGTAGTTGAATTAGAAAATGAAAAACTACAAGCTCTAGGAAAACCAGTAATCAAATATGAACCAATTATTCAAGGTATAACTAAAGCCGCTGTAAATACAGGAAGTTTCATATCAGCAGCATCATTCCAAGAGACTACAAAAGTTCTTTCAAATGCAGCTATAGAAGGAAAAGTTGACTTCTTAGAAGGATTGAAAGAGAACGTAATCATTGGTAAGAAGATACCTGCAGGAACAGGATTTAGTGCTTACAAGAAGATAAAAGCAAAGGTTATAGAAGAAGATTTAATGGAGCAAGAGTAATCTGAATAATATATAAAGAATAGGCGACAATGTCGCCTATTCCTATATTTTATCTTTTTGGAGGTAAATTATGAGAAGTATGACAGGATATTCAAAACTATCATATCAAGATGAGAAGTATAACTTGAATATGGAGTTGAAGAGTGTAAACAACAAGAATTTAAATTTAAAAATAAAACTTCCATATAATTTAAATTTTTTAGAGGGATTGATAAGAACTGAAGTTGCCTCAAAGGTAAGCAGAGGATCCCTAGATTTAAAAATTGAATTTAATGATTTGAGAGATTTAGGAAAACTTTTTGACTATGACAAAGAGCAGAGCAAGGGTTATATGAATGTCTTAGATGAAATGGAAAAAGATTTTAATGAAAAATTTACAAACAAGATGGACATTTTAGTTAGAAATTTAAATGTAATAAAGAAAAATGATTTTGAAATTGATGAGAATGAGTATAGTCAATTTATAGTTGAAAAGTTGAGAGAGCTTCTAGTTCCTTTTATAAAAACAAGAGAGGAAGAGGGAGAGAGACTGAGAGTTTACTTCCTAGAGAGATTAGCTGTAATTGAAAAAAATATTCAAGAGATCAAAAAATATAAAGAGCAGGTAGTTGAAATATACAGAGCTAAACTTTTAGAGAGATTGGATAAGATCAGAGGCGATATAGAGTTTAAGCAGGAAGATATTTTAAAAGAGATACTTCTTTTTACAGATCGTTCAGATATTTCAGAAGAGATTTCTAGATTGGATAGTCACCTGGAGCAATTGAAGAAAGAGCTTCTAATAAAAGGTGAACCAATAGGTAAAAAAATAGATTTTATATTACAAGAGATATACAGAGAGCTTAATACAACTGGTGTTAAATCAAATCTTTATGATATTTCAAAATTAATTGTAGAGTGTAAGAACGAACTTGAAAAAATTAGAGAACAATCTATGAATATAGAGTAGGAGGAGAGATGAAACCAATAAATATAGGTTTTGGGAATATGGTTATGGAAAATAGGATAATAGCCATAGTCAACCCTGATTCTGCTCCAAGTAAAAGACTTAAAGAGGAAGCTAAAGCTCAGAATAGATTGATTGATGCAACCTTAGGTAAGAAAACAAAAACTCTCATAATAACAGATTCTAACCATGTTATTATGTCGGCGATTAACCCAGAAACAATATCATTGAGAATAGAGAGAGGAGATAAAAATGAGTAGAGGAATAAAAGGACATCTATATATAGTATCTGGTCCTAGTGGTGCTGGAAAATCTACTATTTGTAGAATGGTACGTAAAATGCTTGGGATAAACTTAGCTACTTCAGCTACAACAAGAGCTCCTAGAGAGGGAGAGTTAAATGGTAGAGATTACTATTTCTTAACAAAAGAGGAGTTTATAGCTAAGGAAAAAAATGGGGAATTTTTAGAGTATGCTACTGTTCACGGAAATTATTATGGTACTTTAAAGTCAGAAGTTGAAAGTAGACTTTTAGCTGGAGAAGATGTAATATTAGAGATAGATGTTCAAGGAGGACTACAAGTTAAAGCCCAATATCCTGATGCACATTTAATCTTCTTTAAAACTCCTACTAAAGAGGACTTAGAAGCTAGACTAAGAGGAAGAAAGACAGATAGTGAAGAAGTTATTCAATTGAGATTAAAAAACTCAATCAAAGAGTTAGAGTATGAAAAGGATTATGATATGACTATAATCAATAATACAGTTGAAGATTCTTGTAATGCACTTAAAAAAATCATTGAGGATAAAAATAATTAATAGGAGATATACTATGAAAAAAGAGATAATATATGATGAATTATTAGAGAAAATACCAAATAAATATATTTTAACTATTGTAAGTGGGCAAAGAGCTAGACAGATAGGAAAGGGAGAACCAATCTTAACTAAGTATAGCAAAAAAGATACAGATGTAAAAAAGGCTTTTAGAGAGATCTTGGCTGATAAGATCGGATACGAGATAGTAGAAGAAAAAGTCGGTGAATAATTTATGTTGAAAAAAATATTGGCAATTTTAATATTGCCAATTTTTATTTTATCTTGCGGAAAAAAAGAGATTAAAAAGATAGAGAAAAATAGCTTTTTATTCGGAACTTATATAAGTATTACCGTATATGATGAAGATGAAAAATTGGCAAAGAGAGCTATTGAATTAGCATTTAATGAGATTGAGAGATTGGATAATAAATTTAATAGCAAGGTAAAAGGAAGCCTTATAGATAAACTTAACTCTGGAGAGGAGAAGGAGATTATCTTAGATGACGAGGGAAAATATATATTTCAAAATTTAAAGAGTGTATATGAGTTATCTGATGAAAAGTATGATATAACTATAGGTCCACTTTTAGATCTTTGGGATTTTGGAAGTAAGGCTGAAAGAGCTGTTCCAACTACTGATCAATTGGATAAAGCTAAGAGTAAGGTAGATTTTTCAAAAGTGATCTTAGATGGAAATAGACTCTATTATGCAGATAATGGTATTGAGATAGATACAGGTTCTTTTTTGAAAGGATATGCAATTGAAAAGGCTAAAGAGGTTATGGTAAATGAGGGGATAAAAAGTGCCTTTATCTCATCTATTTCAAGTATAGAAACAATAAATACTAAGCCTGAAGGTAAAAAATGGAGAATTGGAATTGAAAATCCAGAGGACACACAAGAGTTATTGGGAGTTGTAGAACTGGATAATCAAGGTATGGGTGTATCTGGAGATTATCAAACTTTTATAGAGATAGATGGAAAAAAATATCACCATATTTTAGATAAAACTGATGGTTACCCAGTAAAAGATAAGAAGATGGTAGTTGTAATATCAAATAATGCTTTTTTCTCTGATATGTATTCAACAGCCTTCTTTATGATGCCAATTTCCAAGATAATAGAGTTTTCAGAAAAGAATAATTTGGCTGTTTTAGTTGTGGATAGTAATATGAAAATCTATATGTCAAAGGATTTTAACCTATTAAAAAAATAGAAGTATATTTTTGCTCAAAAAATACTCAAAAAATTATTATAAATTACAATTAAATTTCCTTGAATATACTATACAAAAGGAGTATAGTATAAATGTAAAGAATATAGTTTATGGAGGGAATAAAGTGAGTAAAATAGTGGTAATAGGTGCAAATCATGCTGGAACAGCAGCAATAAATACAATTTTAACAAATTATCCAGAACAGGAAGTAGTAGTTTTTGATAAAAATTCGAATATAAGTTTTTTAGGTTGTGGAATGGCGTTATGGATTGGAAAACAGATTTCAGGTCCTGAGGGATTATTCTATGCTACAAAAGATGGATTGGAAGCAAAGGGTGCTAAAATTCATATGGAAACTGCAGTAGATAGAGTGGATTTCCAGAAAAAAGTTGTATATGCAACAGGAAAAAATGGTGAAAAATATGTTGAGCAATATGATAAATTAATACTTTCAACAGGTTCTTTGCCTATAGATTTAAATATACCAGGAAAAGATTTAGAAAATGTTCAATTTGTAAAACTTTATCAACATGCAGAAGATGTGATAAAGAAATTAGAGAACAAAGAATTAAAAAATATAGTTGTTGTAGGAGCTGGATATATTGGAGTAGAACTAGCTGAAGCTTTCCAAAGAATAGGAAAGAATGTAGAGTTAGTTGATTTGGCAGATAGTTGTCTATCAGGATACTATGACAAAGAGTTCAGAGATCTAATGACAAAAAATTTAAAAGATAATGGAATAAATTTAAATTTTGGTGAGAGAGTTCTTGAGATAAAAGGAAATGGTAAAGTAGAAGAGGTAGTAACAGATAAGAAAACTTATAAAGCTGATATGGTTATCTTAGCTGTGGGATTTGTACCAAATAATATTTTAGGAAAAGATAGCTTAGAACTATTTAAAGGTTGTGCGTATAAAGTAGATTTAACACAAAAAACAAGTATAGATGATGTATATGCTATTGGAGATTGTGCTACTGTATATGATAACTCAATACAGGATACTAACTATATAGCACTTGCAACAAATGCTGTAAGATCAGGAGTTATAGCTGCTCACAATGCTTGTGGAACTAAGTTAGAGAGTGTGGGAGTACAAGGATCAAATGGAATCTCTATCTACGGATTAAATATGGTATCTACAGGTTTAACTTTAGAAAAAGCTAAAAAATTAGGTTATAATGCAGTGGCAACAAACTATGAAGATCTTCAAAAGCCAGGATTCATTGAAAAGAACAACAATAAAGTAATGATAAGTATAGTTTATGATATGGATTCAAGAAGAGTATTAGGAGCTCAAATAGCTTCAAAACAAGATATTTCAATGAGTATACATATGTTCTCATTAGCAATTCAAGAGGGAGTGACTATAGATAAATTAAAATTATTAGATATCTTCTTCCTACCTCATTTTAATCAACCATATAACTATATAACAATGGCAGCTTTAGGGGCTAAATAGTTAGTAAAAAGTAGCTTTTTTCCTTTTAGGAGGGTATGAAAATGTTAAAATTAGTAATTTTTGATATGGATGGAGTTATTTTAGATAGTGAAAGAGTGGCAAATTTAGCTTGGTTTCAAGTGAATGAAAAATATGATTTGGGACTCAATATTGAGAAGCTGAAAGAGATAAAAGGTGGAACAGCAGTAAGAACTCTGGAGGTATTGAGTAAACAAGTTGGAAAAACTCTTGCAGAGAAGATTATGGAAGAGAAAAAAGAGATCCAAATGTCTATAATCAAAAAAGAAAATGGAATTAAATTAAAAGAGGGAGTAGTTGAACTTTTAAAATATATTAAAGAAAAGGGATTAAAATGTATAGTAGCAACCTCAACTACCAAAGAAAGAGCTGAAAAGCAACTGAAAGAAACAGGTGTATACGGTTATTTTGATAACTTAGTCTATGGTGATGAGATAAAAAATGGAAAGCCAGACCCTGAAATTTTTCTAAAAGCCTGTGAAAAAATTGGAGTATCTCCAATTGAAGCAGTGGTTATAGAGGACTCTGTATTAGGGGCAACAGCTGCCAATAGAGCTGGAATAAAATGCTTTGTAGTAGAGGATACTATGAAGTTTAGTGTTGAAGAAAATAGATTAACTACAAGAAAGTATACAAGCCTATTAGAAGTAGTAGGAAACCTATAATTTATCATTTTATATTGACAACTGTTCAAAATTATAATATACTTATCCTAAGAAATAAAAAAGAAGGTTAAATCTGTTGTGAATAATATATAACTTCATATAAAAATCCATAAATATTGAAAGATTACGATATAATACTATTGAGGTGATAATATGAAATATTACTCAATAGGAGAATTTGCAGATAAAATAGGAAAAACGATTCAAACTCTTAGAAATTGGGATAAGAATAATACTTTTAAACTTGCTAAAGTAAAAAAATGATTAAGGAGTTAATAGAAGATGATACTTGCAAAGAAAGTTAGATTGTATCCAACCAAAGAGCAAGAACAGAAATTATGGCAATGTGTTGGAACTGCTAGGTTTATCTATAACTATACTCTTGCGAAACAGGAAGAAAATTATAGAAATGGTGGTAAATTTATTAGCGATGGAATTATCAGAAAAGAATTAACTCAACTAAAAAAGTCAGAACTAATTTGGTTGAATGAAGTATCAAACAATGTTACTAAACAAGCTGTAAAAGACGCTTGTAATGCCTATAAAAATTTTTTTAAAGGTTTAGTTAATAAGCCAAAATTTAAGAGTAAAAAGAAAAGTAAACCTAGTATTTAGAATGATACTTCAAAATTAAAATTTAAAGAGAAAAAAGTCTTAATTGAAAAAGTAGGTTGGATAAACACAAATGAACAAATACCTACGGAAGTTAACCATAATAATC
>NZ_JAGIRL010000013.1 GCF_019012925.1 Fusobacterium sp. | reverse complement strand
CGAACCGCTGACCTACGCAGTGCAAGTGCGTCGCTCTCCCAAACTGAGCTATATCCCCGAAATGATGGAGCGGGAAACGAGGTTCGAACTCGCGACATTCAGCTTGGAAGGCTGACGCTCTACCAACTGAGCTATTCCCGCGCTACTCATCACAAAAATTATGATATCATAATAGTGAAATATTGTCAAGAAAAAAATAAAATAGTTTATTTTTTAATTGAAACTCTCTTTTTTTCTCCAATTTTAATCATAATTAAAGAAAAAATAATCATAATAAAACTAACTAAGTGAGGAGCTCTTATTCCAAATATCATAAGATCTTCAGCTCTAAAAAAGCTTACAAATATTCTAATGATACTATAAATAATAACATAGTTCCACCAGAGATAACCAGGGGCCTTATTCGTTTTTTTTCTAAGATAGAAGAAAATAAATAAGAATCCAATAAAATTTAAAATTAATTCATAAAGCATAGCTGGATGAACTGGAATATTAGGAAATTCAGAACCAGCAGGAGAACTATTGGGAAAAACAACTCCCCAAGGTACTAGAGCTTTATATTTTAACTTTTCAAATACACTTGATACATTGTATGAATTATACCAAGTATAAAAATTTGGCTTTATTGAAAATATTACACTCCAAGGAGTAAAAGTAGGGACTCCATGTATCTCACCATTCATAAAATTTCCGAATCTTCCAAGAGCTTGTCCTAATAATAGAGGAGCAGCAGCGAGATCACCTAGAGTCAATGGATTGAGTTTTTTAATATACCCGTAGATAAATGTACCGATAATTCCTCCAATAATACCGCCATGAATAGCCATACCTCCATGCCAAGTAGCTAATATTTCAGAAGGATATTTAGAGTAGTAGTCCCAGTTGAAGAAAACATAGTAGAGACGACCACCGAGTAAACCGGATATCATAGCAATGAAAGCATAATTTTCTACAATTTTACTATCTATATTTTTCTCTTTTGCTAAATATTTAGCTATTTCAATTCCTAAAAAGAATGAGATAGCATACATAAGTCCATAGAACCTGATTTCAAAACCAGCTATGGAAAATAATACTGGATGCATAAGATTCCTCCTAATCAATAACATATGAATTTATTCAATTCACTTAAGATTATAGCATAAATATTTTTAATTAGTAGTAGTATTTAAAAATAAAAAAAATAATTGAAAAAATTTGATAATTCTATTATAATATTATAGAGTATATAATAATGTGAGTAGGTTATGAAGATTATAAACTAAATTGCTTAATAACATACTTAATGTAGGAATTATAAAAAGGGAATGTCAAAAAATATATATAGAATAAATTAGGAGGACAAAATGTATTTTTGTACAAAAATTACAGAAAATGTAACTTGGATTGGTGTAAACGATAGAAAGACTGAGAGATTTGAAAACTATATGCCATTACCATATGGTGTAACTTATAACTCATATTTTATTGATGATGAGAAGACTTGTGTAATTGATTCAGTAGAGATTGGGTGTGCTTCTACATTCTTAGATAAGATAGTAGAGTGTTTAGAGGGAAGAAAGTTAGACTATATAGTTGTTAATCACGTTGAACCAGATCATTCAAGTGGATTAAAAGAGGTTATCAGAATATTTCCAGAGGTAAAAATAGTAGGAAATGTTAAAACTTTAGGAATGCTACAAGCATTTTCTCCAGATTTTCCAGCAGATAATTTCGTAACTATTAAGGAAGGAGATATTTTAGATTTAGGAACTCAGAAACTTACTTTCGCTATGATGCCAATGGTTCACTGGCCAGAATCAATGGTAACTTATAATATAACAGATAAAATACTTTTCTCAAATGATGCTTTTGGAAGTTTTGGAGCATTAGATGGTGGTATTTTTGACGATCAAGTAAACTTTGAGTTTTATCAAAGTGAAATGAGAAGATACTATTCTAACATAGTTGGAAAATATGGACCTCAAGTAGTAAATGCTATTAAAAAACTAGGAGGATTAGAGATTAAATTTATCTGTCCTTCACACGGATTAATTTGGAGAAAAGATATTGCAAAAGTTGTATCTCTATATGAGACTTGGGCAAAATTAGAGCCAGAAACAGAGGGTGTAGTAATAGTATATGGAAGTATGTATGGAAATACTGCAAAAATGGCTGAGGTAATTGGAAGAAAATTAAACTGTTGTGGAATAAAAGAGATCAAAATATATGATGCTTCTAAAACAGATTTAAGTTTCATAGTAAGTGAAATTTGGAAATATAAAGGATTAATTATAGGTTCTTGTGCACATAATAACTCTGTATATCCAAAAGTACAACCATTATTACATAAATTAGAAAACTATGGATTAAAAAATAGATATCTAGGAATTTTTGGAACTATGATGTGGAGTGGTGGAGGAGTAAGAGGAATACAAGCCTTTGCTGACTCTTTAAAAGGAATAGAAGTAGTTGGAGAACCAGTTGAAGTAAAAGGAACTCCAAAAGCTGAGGATATTGAGAAACTAGAAGCTATTGCTGAAGAGATGGCAGCAAAATTAATAGCTGAAAGAATGTAGTAATAGCTCCTATAGCTTAGCTGGATAGAGCATCTGACTTCGGATCAGAGGGTCGAGGGTTCGAATCCTTCTGGGAGCGCCAGAAAGAGTATAAAGAGGATAGTGATGTCCTCTTTTCTTTATTAAATTGATATTATTAAATGGTATACTATTTAATGTAGTAGAGTATCTATATTTTAGGAGGAAAAATGTTAAATAACGATATATTAAGAAGAGTGAGATATGCTTTAAATATTAAAGATAAAACAATGTTAGATATCTTTAAATATGGAGAGAATCCAATTACTCATGAAGATCTTATAAATCTTTTAAAAAGAGAGGGAGAAGAGGATTTCTTAAAATGTAATAATAAAGCTTTAGAGAGTTTTTTAGATGGGCTTATTATTTTAAAAAGAGGTAAACAGGAGCCAAAAGATGGGAAAGAGTATACACCTGTTAAGATGACTAAGAATAATATAAATAATATAATTCTAAAAAAATTAAAAATAGCTCTTTCATTAAAAAGTGAAGATATGTTACACATATTTAAATTAGCAGGTTTAGAACTATCATCTTCTGAATTAAGTGCTGTCTTTAGAAAAGAGGATCATAAAAATTATAGAGAGTGTGGAGATAAGTATATCAGAAACTTTTTAAAAGGTTTAACAATTTATTACAGAGGGTAGAGAAATGGTGAAAACTTTGGTATTTAATATATTGTTAGTAATAACGTTTGAAGTTTTTATGTTTTTAAATGGGCAGAGAAAGTATAGAGGTTATGTAACACTAAAACACTATGTTTTAACATTAAAGATGCCAATTTATCAAAAAGTTTTAATGATGAAAATTTTAATTGTATCATTTATAACCATTGTATTTAAAAGTTTATTATAAAATAAGATGACTCATTGTGAGATGGGTCATTTTTTTACATTTTAATGAAAAAACCTTGTCCAAAATGTTAAAATAGTAAAAAAATAACTTGAAATTTTATAGTTTATTGGTTAAAATAATATATAGTATAGAATAAAAGAGTAAAGGTGTATTTTACAAAGTTAAGTAAGTTTTAATATTTTATTAAATTAAGGAGGACAGATGTCAGATAAAGGATTTATTCTTCAAAGTTCATATGGTTCGGTTTTCTCAGTGGTAGAAGATTTAGAGGGAAAAGCAAGTGAACAAAACAATGAAAAATTAGTAACAGTAGCAGGAAGGGTAAATAATCCAGGAGCTATAGAGATTCCTGAAAATTCAACTTTAAGAGATGTTATTGGATTAGTTGGTGGAATAAAAAATAAAAAAGAGTTTAAAGCTGCCCAATTTGGACTTCCTTTTGGAGGATTTTTAACAGCAAAGAGTTTAGATAAAGTAATAGACTTTAGCTTGTTCCCAGAAGGAGTGGATAAAAATATAATTATACTTTCTGAAGAGGATTGTATTATAACTTTTGCAAAATTCTACATAGAATTTTTAATAGGAAAGATTAAAAATAGTGAGTATGAGCAATATCTTGCTGTTCAGGATGAGATTGAAAGAATCTGGAGAATTTTAGATAGAATCTCTAAAGGAAAAGCAACAATGAGAGACGTATACCTATTAAGATATCTTTCTGATAATATAAAAACAAAATTAAATCAAAAACACAATTTAATACTAGAAAGTATTGAGCAGTTTTATCATGAGATAGAAGAGCATATAGAGGAACACAAATGTCCAGCAGGAGAGTGTATCCACTTATTAAAATTTAGAATTACAGATAAATGTATTGGATGTACAGCTTGTGCAAGAGTTTGTCCGGTAAAGTGTATAGATGGAAAATTAAAAGAGAAACATGAGATAGATAATGATAGATGTACTCATTGTGGACAGTGTGTTGCTGCATGTCCAGTAGGAGCTATATTTGAAGGAGATCATACTTTAAATCTATTAAGAGATTTAGCTACTCCTAATAAAAAAGTTGTAGTGCAGATAGCACCAGCTGTAAGAGTAGCGATAGGAGAGGCTTTTGGATTTGAAGCTGGAACAAACGTAGAGAAAAAATTAGTAGGAGCTCTTAAAAAATTAGGAGTGGATTATGTATTTGATACTACTTGGGCTGCAGATATGACTATAATGGAGGAAGCTGCTGAGTTCCAAGAGAGATTAGAGAGATACTATAAAGGTGACGATACAGTAAAACTTCCAATACTTACTTCATGTTGTCCAGCTTGGGTAAAATTCATAGAGCAAAACTATCCTGATATGATGGATGTACCTTCAACAGCAAAATCACCTATGGAGATTTTCTCGACAATAGCTAAAGATATTTGGGCAAAAGAGCAAGGGTTTACAAGAGAAGAGATAGCTTCAGTAGCAATAATGCCTTGTCTTGCTAAAAAATATGAAGCAGCTAGACCAGAGTTCTCTAGAGGAGATAACTATGATACTGACTATGTAATATCTACTAGAGAGTTAATTAAAATATTTAAAGAGTCAGGAATAGATTTAAATGAAGTTGAGGATATGGAATTTGATAATCCATTAGGACAGTATTCAGGAGCAGGTATCATATTTGGTAGAACAGGTGGAGTTATAGAGGCTGCTACTAGAACAACTGTAGAGATGATAACTGGAACTCACTTAGATAATATAGAATTTACTGAACTAAGAGGTTGGGAAGGATTCAGAGTAGCTGAATTGACAATAGGTCATATTGAACTTAGAATAGGAGTTGCTCACGGTCTTGAAGAAGCCGCAAAAATGCTTGATAAGATAAGAGCAGGAGAGGAGTTCTTCCACGCTATAGAGATAATGGCATGTAAAGGTGGATGTATCGGTGGAGGTGGACAGCCAAAAGCCTTAAAGAAACAGATCACTTTAGAGAAGAGAGCAGAAGGATTAAATAATATAGATAGAGAATTAGAGATCAGAAGATCACATGAAAATCCATATGTAAAAGCTATGTATGAAAAATATTTAGATTATCCATTAAGTCATAAAGCTCATGAATTGCTACATACAAAGTATTTCCCAAAAATTAAATAAATAAAGGGTAGAAAAAAAATCTGAAATGTGTTATCCTACAATTATAGAGCAAAATTCATTAAAATATTCTTGAGGTGATATTTATGAAAAAAGTAGGAATAGTAATACTATTATGTAGTGTGTTAACTGTGTTAGGAGGTTGTACAAGGACTGAGAAACACGTAGCAACGGGAGCTGCAGTTGGTGCTGTTGCAGGACACATAATAGGTGGAGACACAGGAACAATAATAGGAGCAGGAGTTGGAGCTGCTTCAGGAGCAATAATTTCAGATAGAACTAAATAGATATAAAAATGGATACTACAACTCTTTTATAGGGTTGTAGTATTTTTTTTAGAAATAAAAACATTAAAAAAATATATGGTATTTTAATGAAAGATTAATTAAAAATATTGACATAACTTTAAAAATAGTTTATCATATAAAAAATAATTATTTTAGGAGGAGTTGTGAATAATATATTTTATTTTTTAGGAGAATTAATTAATCTTTCAAGCTCATATATTTTAATAGCTATGTTAATAGTAATAGGAGTATATTTTACTATTAAAACAGGTTTTGTTCAGCTTAGAATGTTAAAAGAGATGTTTAGATTACTTGGAGAGGGAGCTATAAAGGGTAAGGATGGTCATAGAGGAATATCATCTTTTCAGGCATTTTGTATATCTACAGCTTCAAGAGTAGGAACAGGGAATTTAGCAGGAGTAGCAATAGCAATAAGTATTGGAGGACCAGGTTCAGTATTTTGGATGTGGATAATGGCAATTATAGGGGCAAGTTTAAGCTTTGTAGAGAGTACACTTGCTCAAATATATAAAGAGAAAGATGGAGATCATTTTAGAGGTGGACCAGCTTATTATATAGAAAAAGCCTTAGGCTTAAAGTGGCTGGGAGTACTTTTTTCAATTATAATAACTATTGTATTTGGATTGATATTTAATTCAGTACAGGCAAATACTATAACACTGGCTTTTGAAAAAGCATTCTTCATAGATAAAAAAACTTTAGGAATAATTTTATCTGTATTAACTGGGATTATAATATTTGGTGGAGTAAGAAGAATAGCTAAAGTTGTAGAGTATATTGTGCCAATAATGGCAGTGGCTTATGTGAGTATAGCTGTATTTGTTATTGTAAAAAATATTGGGATGGTACCAGAGATATTTTTACAGATAGTTAAAGGTGCATTTGGAGTAAATCAAGCAGTTGCTGGGGGAATAGGAACTATTGTAATGCAAGGAGTAAAGAGAGGACTATTCTCAAATGAAGCGGGAATGGGAAGTGCTCCTAATGCAGCAGCAGCAGCTAATGTATCTCATCCAGCAAAACAAGGATTAATACAGACTCTGGGAGTATTTACTGATACTTTATTAATATGTTCAGCTACAGCTTTTATAATCCTTATCTCTGGAGAAAATACTAAAGGAGTATCTGATGGTATACAGTTGACTCAAGAGGCTTTAGTTTCACAGATAGGAAGCTGGGGAAGTATTTTTATAGCTATCTGTATACTTATGTTTGCTTTTTCTTCAATAATAGGAAATTACTACTATGGAGAAGCTAATATAGAGTTTTTAAATGGAAAAAAATTATGGCTAATTTTATATAGAGTTTCAGTTATAGGAATGGTCATGTTTGGAAGTATAGCTAAGATACAGGTCGTTTGGAATTTAGCAGATTTTTTTATGGGAATAATGGCAATTATAAATTTAATTGCAATAAGTTTAATAGGAAATATAGCGATTAAGGCATTAAAGGATTATAGAGAGCAAAAAGCTAGAGGGTTAGATCCTAAATTTAAGAAAAGTTCTATTCCAGAGTTGGAAAATATAGATTGTTGGGAAGAGTAATTTAAAGAAAAAATATTTTGAAATTAAAAAAAATAATGTATAATATAAGGGAATATCTAACTATATAAAAAATTCAAGAAAGATTCAAAGTTTAGTTGAGAGAGGAAAGAGTATGATTGAAAAAGCTAATAGCAACATCAAAGTTAATGATTCTCTTATTTTGAAAAAAAGAGATGAAATAATAGAATTAGCCGGTAAGAATTTTGATAAGATATATCCGATTTTAGAGAAAATAAATGAAGATTTTATTGTAATTGGAGATTTAAAAACAATGACTTTTAAATTTCCTAAAGTCTTAATAAAAAAGATTGGATTACCTTCAGAAATAGTTGAAAATCCTTATACATACTGGAAAAAAATTGTTCATGAAAAAGATTTATCTAAATTTAAAGAGGCAACTTTAGGTTTAATAAAGGGTGAGTATGACTATAATGATATTGAATACAGAGTAAAAGATATTAGAGGGAAAAATATTTGGTTAAAACACAAGGGAAGTATTATAAGAGATGAAAATGGAGAACCTTGGTTACTTATAGGAGTAATATCAATTTTAGGAAAGCAAACCAACTTAGATAATATTACTAAACTTATGAAATTTACAGAATTTTTTGAACATTTTAGTGAAAAACTAAAAAATCCTAAAATCAATGAACTTGGAATGCTTATTATTGGAGTTGATAACTTTAAGGAGATTAATCAGTTACATAGTCGACAATATGGAGATCGAGTATTAAAGATGTTAGCAAATATAATTCAATACTCACTTCCAGAAGATATATGTCTTTATAGATTAGATGGAGATAATTTTGGAATAATTTTAGAAGATACTTCTAAAAAGAGAGCAGAGGAGATATATTTAGGTATAAAATCAGAGTTAAAGAAAATTCAGATTTTAAAGGAAAAAAATATTAATATAACTATATCAGCAGGTTGTGCTATATTTTCTAGAGATAAAATAACTTATCAAGAGATATACAAGTTTACAATTTACTCATTGATGTATAGTAAAAAAACAGGAAAAGATAAAATTGTCTTTTTTTCTAATGAGGTTATGGAGAATAAAATTCGACATTTTGAGATACTATATTATCTTAAACAGAGTATTGAGAATAATTTTAAAGATTTTGAAATCTATTACCAACCACAAGTTTCAGCTCAAACTGAAGAATTGATAGGATTTGAAGCTCTACTCAGATGGAGATGTGAAAAATTTGGTTCTGTATCGCCAAATGAATTTATTCCTTTTTTAGAAGAGACAGGAATGATAAATATAGTTGGAAAATGGGTTTTAGAGGAAACGTTAAAATTCTTTAAAGATTGGTTAAAAATATATCCAAAATTAAAGATAAGTATAAATGTTTCGTGTATACAATTAATGAATAAAAAATGTATTCCAGAGTTTAAAAAGATAATTGAGGAGAATAATTTCCCTGTGAAAAATTTAATTTTGGAGATAACAGAGAGTAGTACAATAAAAAATGTTAAGACATTGAAAGAGATCTGTAAAAAAATTCAAGATTTAGAAATTGATATAGCATTGGATGATTTTGGAATGGGGTACTCTTCTTTTGGGATATTGAAAGAAGTTCATGTAGATATGATAAAGATAGATCGTTCTTTTGTTAAAGATCTTTTAGAAAATCCTTTTGATGTTACATTTATAAAGTTTATAGTTGAAATATCAAAACAATACAATATAAAAGTATGTTTAGAAGGTGTTGAAAGAAAAGAGGAGTTAGAAGTAGTTAAGAGCTTGGATGTAGATTATATTCAAGGGTATTATTTTGGGAAACCAGAGTCTAAAGATGAGACTATAAGAAAGTATTATAATATTTGAATAGATAATGTTATAGCAGATAGAAACTGAGATCAATTTCGATCTCAGTTTTATATTAAAAATCACTTGAATATATATGAGATGTTTGGTATAATTTAACATAATTAAAAGAACTTAGGGGCAAAAAGATGAAGGGGATTATAAGAAAAAATAGAAATTTTATCATTGTTATTTTACTAGCACTTTTAGGGAATATTTTATCTTTTTATTCATTTAGAAATAAGATAAAAGAAGAAGAGATAAAATATTTCAAACTAAATTTAAAAAATTATGCAAAACACAAAGTATTAGACACTAAACTAATAATTGATGATATGATTAATGATTTAGAAAATATAGGTAAATTAGTAAGTGAGTATGAGGAGTTTGATACTCCCGATATGATAAAGATGCTACAATTTTCTAAAGAGTTAACTTATTATGACTTTATAGGTGTAACAGATGAAAATGGAAATGCTTGTGATAATTTGGGAAATAAGGTTAATATAGCAGATAGAAGTTATTTTAAAAAATCAATTAAGGGAGAGGTTGGACTTTCAGGAGTTATCTCTTCTAAAGTTGAAAATGGAAAACATGTTCAAATTATTTCCTATCCAATCTATTCAAAAAATATAGAAAATAAGATAATTGGAGTAATATATGGAGTTTTTCATTTTAAGACTATTGAGAAAATATCTAACATTAAATTGGAAAATGATGAAAATAATAAAACTTATATATTAGATACTTCTGGAACATATATAAACAAATTTCAAAATAATGACACCAACATAAATTTTTGGCAATATTTAAAAGAAGCTAAAGTTAATGATAAAAAAATAGAACGTATAAAAAATAAATTTTTAAGTAAAAAAGAGGGAGAATTTAGATATAAAAAAGATGGTGTAACTTATTATGGCTATTATACTCCATTAAGAGAGATGAAGGGATATCTTGTCTCTGAAAGTGGAGACTCTTTGATGAAAGAGAGAGTTACTTTAATAAATGAATTGGCTTTGACAGATGAGATAGTTACAATAATCTGTTTTGTAACTATGTTAATCTGTGTTTATTTTTATAATAAAAAAACTACTGAGGATATAAAAGAAGCACAAAAAAAAGCTGATGAGAATATAGAGATTTTATGTACAGCAGCTGAGCACTCTAATCATATGGTATTTACATATGATAATTTTTATAAAGAGGTTACATTAAAAACTAATTTTTTAACTCCTCTCTTTGATAAAAAAGTTATAAAAGCAGTACCTCAAAGCTTTATAGATAAAGGAATTGTAGCTAAAGAGAGTCAAGAGAGTTTAAATGATCTATTTTTAAATAACTATAGAAGAAAAAATAGTGAAGCTGATATAAAAGTTGTTGTTGATGGAGTAGAGAGCTGGTATAACATTCTTTTATTAAATACATATGATAACTATAACAGGATATTAACTACTATTGGGATAGTAGCTAATATTACTGAGGTTAAAAAGAGAGAGAAAGAGATTAAGAGAAAATTAGAAATTTATGATAAATTGGTAGAGAACTCACTACTCTATGCAAAAGTAGACTTAAATGATAATCAAGTGATAGAAGTTAATGGTGAAGAGATTCAATTAGATTTGGATAGGTTTTTGCAAGATAATATTTTAAAAAATGTGAAGGATGAGCATCTTTTATTTGTTTTAGATAAAATTTCAGTAAAAAATCTGAATAAAGTATTCCTTGACCAAAAAGAGTTGTATGAGATAGAGTTTCTATATAAGACTAATGATATATATAAGTGGGTATCTTGTATAATTTATAAGATAAATATCCAAGATAGTTTAAAGGTTTTATTTGTTATTAATGACATAGATAGTAAAAAACATCAAGAGATTGAACTAAAAAATAGAGCAGAAAAAGATGGATTAACAGGAATATACAATGCTACAACATTAAAAAATAAGATAAATAAAATACTTATTAGTAATAGAGAAAACGAGATTAAACAGGTATTTGTTTTATTAGATTTAGATAATTATAAGAGATTAAATGATACCTTAGGACACTGGTGTGGAGATCAGGTTTTAATAGAAGTTGCTACAATGTTGAGGAGTAAGTTCAGAGCTAGTGATATTATAGGAAGACTTGGTGGAGATGAGTTTGTACTTCTTTTAACAAATATAACTTCATATTTTGATGCAGAGAGATTGATTGAGGATCTTAGAAAATCTTTAGAAAAAACTTATACAGATGAACAAATAGAGGTTAAGATAACAGCTTCAATAGGAGTGGCTATAGCACCAGATGATGGTTTTACATTTGAAGAGTTATATAAGAAAGCGGATAAAGCTCTATATCAAGCTAAAAAAATGGGTAAAAATAGCTATTTCAGATATAGAGATGGGAATTAAAATAGGAGATTTTTATGCAGGAGCTAGAGGGATATCAAGAGAGATTGAAAAAACTAGAAAATAATTGTAGTTTATGTCATGCCAAACTTTGTAATATCTGTCCAAATAATAGGGCGAAAAGAGTATTGAGAGAGAAGCTTGGTTTAAAAAAGAAAAATTTTTTTAAAAAAATGTTAGAAATGATAAAGGGATGTTGAAAATTACAACATCCCTCTTCTGTTATTAAAAATATGGAATCATATTTATTAAAAAGCTTGAATGTGTTATAATAATGAAAGACCATTGTAGTGGGGGAAAAATATGAAGAAGATTAGAGTAACTGTTCCAGAGGATATATGGCGTCTTATGAAGAATGATACTGAGGAGTTTGGTATAAATAATAACAAGTTGTGTAACTATATTCTGGAAAGATTTAAATATAGCAAAAAAATGGAAGTAGAGAAGCTTTTAGAATCTCAAGGGCGTCCGTTAAAAAAGATAATACAGTTTGACTTAAATGTTTCAAATAGAGAGATATACTATGATGTTTTAAGGGCTAATGAAGTGGATGTAGAAGCTGAATACTTTAGAGAGTTATTTGAATTATATACCTCAAAATTTAAGTATCAGAGAGAGATATTTATATTTGAAGATAGAGTAAAGAGCATTTTAGAAGCTATCAAAGAGAAAAAAAAGATAAAAATTAAATATATGAAAAGTGTTGTTAGTGTAGAGCCTTATTTTATAAAAAGAGAGGAGAGAGGGGATGAAAACTTTCTATTCTGTTATAATGAAGAGAAGAAGGAGTATGCTAACTACAAATTGAAAGAGCTTGAGATAATATCTATACTTGATGAGAAAATTAAAGGTAAAGATAAAAAATATATAGAGAATGTTAGAAAAAACTTTGATCCATTTTTAGGAAATGGGAATATAGTAAAAGTTAGGTTGAGTGAAGAGGGAGCGAGTCTTTTAAAAAGTTTGACTAACTATAGACCAAAACTTATAAAAAAAGATGGTGATATTTATTGGTTTGAGGTAGCTAATGAGAATGCAAAGCTCTATTTTAGGCAGTTTTCTAAAGAAGCTGAGATATTAGAACCGAAGCAGTTGCGTGAAGAGATAAGAAAAGAGTATTTAGAAATTTTAGAGTTATATAATGAAAAATAAAAAAAATTTTAAGAAAAATTATGTCATTATATATAAATTATATTTGACACTAGAGGAAAAAATTTTTTAAGCCCCTCAGATCAAAAATATGAGAGATAATAGATCCTGCTACTATATAGTGGTAGGATTTTTAATTTTACCACTATATATTGTATATATTTTTAATTTTTATAAAAAGGTTGTATAATAACTTAGGTAAAAAATTAGTGAGGTTGATATAGATGAAAGAAGTTATAAAAAGAGATGGAACTGTTGTAGATTTTGATAAAAATAGAATTGTAAGAGCTATGACAATGGCTTTTAAACAGAGTTCTGGAACAGTTAATGAGGAACTTGTAGAGAAGATTGCAACACAGATTCAGAATTTGGATAACAAGAGAATGCATGTCGAGGATATACAAGATATAGTTGTAAAAAAATTAATGGCTTCTAGTGAGAAGGATATAGCTATAGCTTACCAAAGTTATAGAGCTATAAAGACAGAGATAAGAAATAAAGAAAAAGGAATATATAAAAATATTTCTGAATTAGTAGATGCCTCAAATGAAGATATTTTAAGTGAGAATGCAAATAAAGATGCAAAAACAATCTCTGTACAGAGAGATCTTTTAGCAGGGATATCATCAAAGGATTACTATTTAAATAAAGTTTTACCTAAACATTTAAAGAAAGCACATGAAACAGGTGAAATCCATATTCATGATTTGGATTATCTTTTATTTAAAGAGACAAACTGTGAGCTTGTTCATATAGAGAGAATGTTAAAAGGTGGATGTAATATTGGAAATGCTAAGATGTTAGAGCCAAACTCTGTAGATGTAGCAGTAGGACACATAGTTCAAATTATAGCTTCTGTATCATCAAATACTTATGGAGGATGTTCAATCCCATATTTGGATAGAGCCCTAGTTCCATATATTAAGAAAAGCTTTAAAAAACATTTTACAAAAGGTTTAAAATATGTGGAGAGAGTTAGTGAAGAGATTTCTAAAGAGGTTTTAGAAAAGGGAAATATAGAGTATTCTAACATGGAGCTAAAGGAGAAATATCCACTAGCTTATGAGTATAGCTGTGATTTGACTAGAGAGTCTGTAAAACAAGCTATGCAAGGATTAGAGTATGAGATAAACTCTCTATCAACTGTAAATGGTCAAACACCTTTTACAACAATAGGAATAGGAACAGAGACTTCTTGGGAGGGTAAACTTGTTCAAGAGTTTGTATTTAGAACTAGAATGGATGGGTTTGGAGCTAAAAAAGAGACAGCTATATTCCCAAAAATAGTTTTTGCAATGTGTGAAGGATTAAACTTAGATGAGGGAGATCCTAACTGGGATATTGCAAAACTTGGATTTGAATGTATGACAAAATCTGTATATCCAGATATTTTATTCGTTACAAAGGAGCAATTAGAAAAGGGAACAGTAGTTTATCCTATGGGGTGTAGAGCCTTCTTATCACCTTGGTTTAATGAAAAAGGAGAGGAAATATATTCAGGAAGATTTAATATAGGAGCAACTACAATAAACCTACCTAGAATAGCTATAAAAAATAAGGGAGATGAGGCTGGATTCTATAAAGAGCTAGATAGAGTTATGGAGATGTGTAAAGAAAACTCAGTATTCAGAGCTCACTATTTAGAGAAAACTCAAGCAGAGATGGCACCTATTCTATGGTTATCAGGAGCTTTAGCAGAAAAACAACCTAAGGAAACAATTCAAGATCTTATTTGGGGAGGATATGCTACAGTTTCAATAGGTTATATAGGACTTAGTGAAGTTTCTCAACTACTTTATGGAGAGGATTTTGCATATAGTGATGAGATTTATGAAAAAACATTTAATATTTTAAAATATATTTCAGAAAAAGTGGATCAGTTCAAAAAAGAGACTAATTTAGGATTTGCTCTATATGGAACACCTTCTGAATCTCTTTGTGATAGATTTGCAAGAATAGATAAAGAGGAGTTTGGAGATATAGAGGGAATAACAGATAAGGGTTACTATGACAACTCTTTCCACGTATCTTCTCATATAAATATCAATCCATTTGAAAAATTGAGATTGGAAGCTCTAGGGCATAAATACTCAAGAGGTGGGCATATAAGTTATATAGAGACAGACTCTTTAAAAAATAACCTTGAAGCAATACATGGAATTTTAAAATATGCTAAAGAGGTGGGAATTCACTATATGGGAATCAATCAGCCTGTAGATAAATGCCATGTTTGTGGATTTAAAGGAGAGTTCTTAGCAACTGAAAGAGGATTTGAGTGTCCACAATGTGGGAATCATGAAAATGATAAGATGAGTGTAATTAGAAGAGTGTGTGGATATTTGAGCCAGCCAAATGCAAGACCTTTCAACAAAGGAAAACAGAAAGAGATAATAAGTAGAGTAAAACATAGCTAGGAGAGGGAAAAATGAATTATTCTGGAATAAAATACTCAGATATGATAAATGGAAAAGGGATAAGAGTTAGTCTGTTTGTGAGTGGCTGTACTCACAGATGCAAGGGATGCTTTAATAAAGATACTTGGGAACCAGACTATGGAAAACCATTTACTCAAAAAGAAGAGGATGAGATATTTTTATATTTTGAAAAATATGGAAAAACAGCAAGAGGATTATCACTTTTAGGTGGAGATCCAACTTATCATATGAATGTAGAGCCATTGACAGAGCTTTTGCAAAAATTTAAAAAGAGATTTCCAGATAAAGATGTCTGGATGTGGAGTGGTTTTACTTGGGAACAGTTACAAGAGGATCCTAAAAGATTAGCACTAATATCACTTTGTGATGTCCTTGTAGATGGAAGATTTATCCTTGAGCAAAAGGACTTAAATCAGAAGTGGAAGGGAAGTAGAAATCAGAGAGTAATAGATGTCCAGAAAAGCATTTTAGAGAAAAGAATAGTTGAGTATACATAAAAAATATTAGAATTTAGATAAAAAAAGGAAAAAAGTTATTGAAAATCATTGACGATTAGAAGTAACTTTTTTCCTTTCTATTATGTTTAATTTTTTAAGAGTAGCTATACTCAAGTGCAGAGAATTTTAAACTAAGCTGTTTATAGTTATCTCTAAGATATTTCATCTCTTCAATTAAATTGTGTGATGCATTAGAAATTGAAATTAATTGTTTTAATTCTTTGGAATTTTTTTCACACTCTTTTGCTACATTACTGAAAACAATATATAAAAAAGATAGTGTAGTAGCTTGTATTCCTAAAAAATCTATATTTACATTTTTTCCATTCTTTATTCTTTCTACAATTATCTTATATAATTGTAATGCTTTCTTAGGAGAAACTAAGACAGAAGTATTTAAAATTTTACTTAATATGAGCTTCATTGAAGACCCCCTTATAAAAATTATATAAAACTTTCCCAAGTATTAGAATAGCTATTTATCAGGGTACACAGCTTTTCCAACCAACTTTCCTTTGTTGTTGTAGTATTTCCAAGTTCCCTTTGGAACACCGTTAGAAAAGGCACCTTGAATTTGTAAGACTCCATTTTTATGAAAAAGTAAGTATGCCCCATTATCTTTTCCATTTAAATAGGTTGTTTCAAAAACTTTAGTTCCATTCTCTTGATAAAGTACGAATCTACCAAAAAGTTTTCCATTTTTCCAATTCTCAATAGATTTTAGATTTCCATTGGGGTAAAATGTTAGCCATTTTCCATAGGCTTTTCCATTTAAGTAGTAGTTCCTATCTTTCTTTGAAATAACTCTTCCAGTAAAGGGAGTTTTACTATTTTTGTAGTATAATACCCCTTGTTTTTCTACTAATTGAGCTTCAAATGCTGTTTTTGTAGAAGAGAAACTGAGAACACTCAAACTAAAGAGTAATAAAATTAAAAAATTCTTTTTCACTGTATCACCTAAAATAAATGTTGATATTTTAATTTTAATCAAAAAAATATTCAACTAAAAAGATAACTATGTTATAATAAAATTATCCCATACTATTTTGACTTAAAAAAGTTGAAAATAGTTTAAAAAATAAAAAAAATTTTTAAGGAGGAGAGATGGAAAATTATTCACTAGAGATGTTACTTATTATTACTCTTATGGTAGTTTACAAGATCTTAATAATACAATAGACCCTAATATTAAAGATTTTTTACTTCATCTGAATTTTCAGAGATAACTTTTATATTGTTTTTTAATAATAAATCAGTTGTGGTACCATTTCCAGATATCAAATTTTTTGTAAAACTACCATCATAGATTTGTCCACAACCACAAGAGGGACTTTTTTCTTTTAGAATAGCTAGTGAACATTTATATAGTTTAGCTATTTTAAGAGCTTCTTCAGCTCCTTTTTCATATTCAAAAGTGACATCAACTCCATCTTTATTGATAACTTTATCATATTTTCTTTCAGAAGGAGTTCTCGGTGTTGCAAGACCTCCAAGCTGTTCAGGACAGACAGGTATCAAGGTGTGAGATTTTAAAAGCTCCACTATTTTTGCTACCTCTTTGGACTTCCCATCATATCTACAAGCTACTCCAAGTAAACAAGCACTGACAAGTATATTCATATTTACATCTCCTCAGAAAGTGAAAGAGTTTTCATTTTAAATGACTCAGGCACTCTTTTTATTTTATGACTTGAATAATCAAAACAAACTAAAAGAGTAGATCCACTTATAACAATGTCCCTATTTTCATTAAAAATATCATAAAAAATATTGAAACTTGTCTTAGAAAATTCAATATTCTTGATTATTATAGAGATATTTTCATCTAAAAATAGCTGTTTGTTGTATTCTACAAAACTATTTTTTTGAATAACACCAGCTCCCTCTCCCAAATCCAACTCACTTAGACCTAAAGACTCGAAAAAAGCTATTCTAGCCATTTGGAAAAATAAAAGAGCTCTCTCATTTCCTACATGTCCACCATAATTGATATCCTCTTTCTGTATTTTATAATTAAAATTAAACATTAAAAACCTCCTAAAGATAATAGATTTTTTTCTATAATTAAATTATAATATAATAAAAAGAAAAATAAAAGTAATATTTAAGAGGTAAACAATGATAAGATATGGAATAGATAGCGATTATAAAAGAGCGAGAGAGATCTGGGAGGAGTGTTTTAAAGATTCCCAAGAAGAGGTGGATTTTTATTTTACTAAACTATATGACAAAAATAAGTTTTTAGTTTTAGAGGAGACTGGAAGTATAAGAGCTTCTCTACATGAAAATCCATATAAGCTAAATATAAATGGGAAAATTTTTCCATCTAACTATATAGTAGGAGTGGCAGTCTCTCCTCAATATAGAGGTAGGGGATATATGAGAAAATTAATGGAGGAAAGTTTAAAAAAAAGCTATGAAAAGGGTTTACCACTGGTTTTTTTATCTCCAATTAATCCAGAAATCTATAGAGGTTATAGTTTTGAATATATTACAAAGTTAAATAAACTCTCTTTAGAAACTAAAGAGATATGTTTTGATAAGATAGATAGAGAGTTTGAGATTGTAAAAATGGAAATGGAGAGTTCCCTTTATAGTGATTTGATAAGTGTATATGATTTTGTTATGAAAAATAGATCCTTATATGTAGAGAGAGATGAGAACTACTATAAAAATTGGGTAGCTGAGATAATAAGTGACGGTGGAGATATCTACATGCTTTACTCAAAGGGAATAGTAAGAGGATATGTAGCTCTATATAAGGGAGAGATATTAACAGTAAGAGAGCTATTTGCAAAGGGAAAGAGAGAGTATGAGAACCTACTTAGCTTTATAAAAACTTTTAGAGAGTATTATCCTAAATTGGAGATAAAAACTCCTGAGGGAGAGAGAATTGAATATTATTTTAAAAATCAGAAAAGAGTCTATAAGAGTGAGAACCAATTTATAATGGGAAGAGTTTTAGATCCTAAAAAAATACTGGAGACTTTAAATATTAAAGGGATAACTTTTAAAATATCTATTGTAGATGATATTATATCTGATAATAATAGGGTTTTTTCTATGAATGAGAGTGGACAGGTGAGTATAGTAGATACAGATTGGGATATAAGAGTAAAAATAGGAGATTTTTCACTATTGAGTTTAGGAGTGTTAAGCTTAGAAGAGTTAATATTTTTAGAGAGAGTTGAGATAAAAAATACTCAAGTTGTAACTCAATTGATAGAAAAAAATATTTTTAAATTAAAGTTAAATTATATACAGGATTATCAATAAAAATTTTCCAAAAAATATAAAAGCTGTCAGATTTTTATATGCACTGACAGCTTTTATATTGTTGTTAATTAAGTAAATTAAAATACTTTAAAAGAAAGGATACTTGAATTATACATTAACCTAGTAAAAAAGTCAAGAATTATTTTTTACTTTTTTAGTAAAGAAATATTTTCAAGGGATAATTTAGGTACAAAGTGCTGATTATTCTCATCTCTATAGTAAGTTGTCTCATTATTAATTGCATCTACAATATGAATTTTATCTGTAGGTTTTCCTAAGGCAAGTAAGATATGTGAAGAGTATCCTTCAGGAAGTTGAACTAATTTATCTACCTCTGGTCTATTGTAAGCTCCCATAATACAACCACCATATCCTAACTCATTGGCCATAAGAAGAATGTTGTGTGAAGCAATTCCCATATCAAAGTATAGATTTTTTTCAGTTATACTTGTTAGGGGTGTTTCACTACACATTAAAATATATGCAGTTGGAGCTTCTTCAAGTGTTGGATTCCAAGATATAGCCCCAGCAAACTTCACAAAGGAAAATATCTGTTTACAAATCTCTTCATCATTGATAAGGGCATATCTTATCTTTTGGCTATTTTTAGTGGAAGAAGCGTATCTTGTACTTTCAATCATTTTTTCAAGAGCTTCCATTGAGATTTTTTCTCTACAAAAACTTCTGTGAGAACGGATCTGTTTTAAAGTTTCAACTATCATATTAATTACCTCCATTCAAAATTAGTTCTCTATACTCTTTAGCAGATATCTTAGTTTTGGGAAGATTTTTTGTGCTGAGTTTATCATTTAAACCTCTACTGAAAAAACCAGAATTTATAGAGTTGATATGTGTGATAGCAATGGCTAAAGCATCAGCAGCATCATCTGGTTTTGGAATCTCATCAAGTGAGAGGATTTTTTGAACCATTAGCTGTACCTGTTTTTTTTCAGCCTTTCCATATCCTGTAATTCCTGTTTTTACTTGAAGAGGTGTATAGTGACTAATCTTAAGATTGTTTTGATTTCCACAGAGAATAATAACACCTCTAGCTTGAGCAACAGAGATAACAGTTTTATTATTTTTAAAATAGAATAACTCCTCTATTGCCATATCAGTTGGTTGATATCTTTTTATTATCTCTGTAAGCTCAGAGTAGATCTTACAAAGACGCTCCTCCATAGGAAGATCCTTATCAGTATACACGCACCCATAATCAATAACTTTGAACTTACTGTTTTCAAAATCGAGAATAGAAAAACCTACAATCGCAGTACCTGGATCTATTCCTAAAACTCTCATAATACTATTCTCCTATTTTTTAAAATTAAAATCAGTCTGTCTAAGTGCTTCGTAAAGAATTATAGCAGCAGAGTTTGATAGATTTAGAGAACGTCCCATATCAATCATAGGGATAGTGATACAACTCTCTTTATTAGCATTTAAAATATCCTCTGGTATACCTCTAGATTCTGGTCCAAACATTATAAAGTCATTCTCTTTAAATTCGATATCACTATATCTTTGAGTTGTTTTAGTAGTAGCATAAAATATTCTAGCTCCAGCATTTGCTTTTACAAACTCCTCGTAAGATTCCCAAATAACTAGATCAACTAGATGCCAATAATCTAAACCTGCTCTTCTTAATTGTTTCTCATCAAGTGAGAATCCTAAAGGCTTAATAAGATGAAGCTTAGTGTTAGTTAATACTGATGTTCTTCCAATATTTCCTGTATTGTATGGGATCTCTGGATTTAATAAAACTATATTCAAAATAATTCCTCCTATTGTATTAATTTTATAGTTTGAGAAAAGTACATAATAAAAATTAAGTACAGTTATTAAACTTTTATATTAATTATAGCATAAATTTTAAAATTTAGTAGTAATATTTTGACAAGATCTGTAAGGTAAAGTATAATATTAATGTAGACAAGAAAGGAATAGAATTGGAGGATAGAATGAAGATACAGACTTTTTACTTGGGAAGCTTAATGACAAACTGTTACTTGGTATGGAATGATAATAAAGAAGCATATCTATTTGATTGTGGTGGAGAAAATTTAGGTAGAGTAGAATCTTTTATAAAAAGTAATGGATTAACTTTGAAGTATATGATATTCACTCATGGACATGGGGATCATATAGCTGGATTGAATAGAATAAAGGAGATCTATCCAGATGTAGAGGTATATATTGGAAAAGAGGAAGAGAGATTTTTAGTTGATAATGAATTGAGTTTGATGAAGTATATAAATGGAACAAACTTTGAATACAATGGAGATTATACAACTATGAAAGATGGAGATATGATAGGAGAGTTTAGAGTTATTGATACTCCAGGTCATACAATAGGATCAAAATGTTTCTATAATAAAGAGAATAAAATATTGATCTCAGGAGATACAATGTTTAGAAGAAGTTTTGGAAGATATGATTTACCAACAAGTGATGGGGATATGCTTTTTAAAAGTTTGAAGAGACTTTGTACAGAATTACCTGAAGATACTAAGGTTTACAGTGCACACAGTGAGCCAACAACAATAGGAGAAGAAAAAGTATTTTTAACAATGCAAGGAATGATATAGGAGGAAGAAAGATGGTAGAAAAGATATATGATGTGATAATAATAGGAGGAGGACCTGCTGGTTTAACAGCTGGATTATATACAGGGAGATCAAAACTTTTAACTTTAATAATTGAGAGAAAAAATTTAGGAAGTTTGTATATGGCTCATAAAGTTGATAACTACCCAGGATTTCCAGAGGGGATAACAGGAACAGAGTTAAACTTACTAATGAGACAACATGCTGAGAAATTTGGAGCAGAGTTTGTAGAGGGTACACTTTTAGGATTTGATCCATATGAAGAGGTAAAGATAGTAAAAACAGATGCTGGAAATTTTAAAGGAAAAAATATAATTATTGCAACAGGAACAGGAAAAAACTTTGGGAAAAAAATTAAAGGAGAGAAGGAGTTTTTAGGTAAGGGAGTATCTTACTGTGCTACTTGTGATGGAGCTTTTACAAAGTTTATGACAGTTTCATTGGTAGGACAGGGAGAGGAATTAGCTGAAGAGGCACTATTTTTAACTAAATTCTCAAAGAAAATAAGAGTTATGGTAGTTGAAGATGAGTTCAAGTGTAGTAAAGAGAGCTATGAGGCATTGAAATCTTCTGAAAAGGTAGAGATAATAACAGGAGTAAAACTTCTTGAAATAAGAGGAAAAGAGTATGTAGAGGAGTTATTAGTTTCAGAAAAGGGAGAGGAAAAAACTTATAAATCTGATTTTGCTTTTCTATACTTAGGAACAAAAAATAATACAGAGATGTATGGAGAGTTTGCTAAATTGGATAAAGAGGGATATATAATAACAGACTCTGAATTAAAAACTAATATAGAGGGTATGTATGTAGCTGGAGATATAAAGAGTGGAGCAGTAAGACAGATAACTTGTGCTGTAGCTGACGGAACAGCAGCAGCTTTACAAGTAATAAAAAGAGTATTGAAAAAATAAAGGAAATAGCAGAAATTTTACGAACATATAATTAAAGGGGACACTTTGATATTATTACTCAAAGGAGCTGATTTATATGAGAAAAATTTTTGTATTAGATACTAATATTCTTATTCATGATCCTAAATGTATCTATAACTTTAGAGGGAATGATGTAATTTTACCTATCTATGTAGTAGAAGAGATCGATAAGTTAAAGAGAAATCAAAATACAGCAATTCAAGCTAGAATGGCCTCTAGAGTATTAGACGAGATAAGATCTAAGGGAAGTCTTTCAAAAGGTGTAAATCTACCTGAAGATATATTTTTTAAAGTGGAAATCAAAAATAATAGAGAGTTGTTACCAGAGAATTTGAGTAAAGATGTTATGGATAACAATATAATCTCTGTAACCTTAGGAATAAAGCAGGATAATCCAGATAGAAGAGTTATAATAGTTAGTAAAGATATAAATATGAGAATTAAGGCTGACTCATTGGGATTGGAAGTAGAGGATTATAATACAGATAGAGTGGAATATAACGAACTCTATGATGGATATTTTGAAGTAGAAGTGGATAAAAAACTTTATGATAAATTTGATAAAGATGGTAAGATAAGCTTTGTTGATCTAAATAGAGAGGATATACTAGCTACACCAAATTGTTTCTTCAAATTAAAATATAAAGATAATATCTTATGTGGAAGATATGTAGAAGGTAAGATAAAAAAATTTATATTGGGTGATGGACAAGCTTGGGGGCTAAGAGCTAGAAATGATGAACAGAGATTTGCTATGGAGCTCTTGATGGATGACAGTGTGAAAGTTGTTACATTGGTAGGAGGAGCTGGAACAGGAAAAACTCTGATGGCTATAGCTGCTGGATTGGAACTAGTGGTAGAGAAGAAAAGATATAGAAAGATACTAATAGCTAGGCCGATTATCCCTATGGGAAAAGATTTGGGATATCTACCAGGTAGTGAAAAGGAAAAATTAAAACCTTGGATGCAACCGATATTTGACAATATAGATTTTTTAAGCGAAGCTAAAGAGGATAAAGCTGGAGAAAAGGTAGTAGAGGGCTTGGAATCAATGGGAATGATGAAGATAGAACCACTTACTTATATAAGAGGTAGAAGTATTCCAAAAGGTTTGATAATAATAGATGAGGCTCAAAACTTGACTCCATTGGAGATTAAGACTATTGTAACAAGAGCTGGACAGGATACTAAGATCATTTTTACTGGAGACCCACAGCAGATAGATAATCCATATCTAGATGCAAATACTAATGGACTTACTTATATGGCAGACAAATTAAAATTTGAAAGCATTGTAGGACATATCACTTTGAAGAAAGGTGAAAGATCTGAGATAGCTGAGATAGCTGCTAAATTATTATAATAAAGAAGAAGGAAGGAATAGGAGTAAAACTCTTGATTTCTTCCTTCTTTTCTTCTGGAATAGAATTAAAATATTCAAAAAATTTGAAATATATGGTATAAATTATATATTAATATTATATAGATTATTGTAAAATTAGAAGGGAAAATTAAATGAAAATTTCAATATTAGGAAGTGGAAGTGGAGGAAATTCAACATTTATAGAGAGTGGAAAGACAAAAATTCTAATTGATGCTGGATTTAGTTGTAAAAAGATAGAGGAGAGATTAAACTCAATAAATAGAGATATAAAAGAGATAAATGGAATTTTAATAACTCATGAGCACATAGATCATATACAGGGAGCGGGGATAATTTCAAGGAAATACAATGTTCCTATCTATATAACTGAGGAGAGCTATAGAGCTGGAGAGAACAAATTAGGAAAGATAGCTACAGAAAATTTAAGATTGATAAAGGATAAATTTGTTTTAAGTGAGGATATTTTAATAAAACCATTTGATGTTATGCATGATGCACAAAGGACAGTAGGTTATAGAATAGAATCACAAAATGGTAAGATTGCCGCAATTTCAACGGATATTGGTTATGTAAATAATATAGTTAGAGAGAATTTTAAAGACGCAAATATTATGGTGATAGAGAGTAACTATGACTATAATATGTTGATGAATTGCTGTTATCCTTGGGATTTAAAAGCAAGAGTGAAGAGTAGAAATGGACATCTTTCAAATAATGATGCAGCAAAATTCATAAAAGAGATGTATGATGAGAAATTGAAAAAGGTATATCTTGCACATATAAGCAAGGATAGTAACAATCCATTACTTGTACAGAAAACCTTAGAAGAAGAGATGAATATGAGAAAAGCAGAGTTATCTTATGAGTTAGCAAAACAGGATTTAGCCACTGAGCTATTTGAATTTTAGGAGGTAAGGCGTGGAAGAGATTGATAACTTTTGGGAAGAGTTAAAATTTGAAATAGGTTCATTGGGGAAAACATATGGAGATAATAGCGAAAGAAAGACACTGATTGGAAGTGGAAATAGAGAAGCTAATCTACTTTTTATAGGTGATGATCCAGATCTATACCAAAATGAAGATTTAAAAGTAGCTCCAAGTTCAAGTGGAGAGTTTTTAATAAAACTTTGTGATATAGAAGGGATTACTCCAGAAGATTATTATATAACTACACTTGCAAAAAAAGATTGTAAGTTCTTAGAGTTTATGCCAGAGGAGAGAGAGCAATTAAAAGAGTTACTATTGATGCAGATAGCTTTAATCAAGCCAAAGATAATAGTTAGTCTTGGTTCAGAAGTAGCAGAGCTGTTATTGGAAAGAGATATAAAATTGGGAGAAGAGAGAGGAAAGATCTATCCTTGGACAGGTGGAATAAAAGTATTTATCACTTATGATGTGAACTTTGTTAAAAGATCAAGAAATGAAGCAGGAAAAAAATCTAAAGCAGCTTTGGAGTTTTGGAATGATTTAAAACAGTTGAAACAAGAGTTAGGGAAAATAGATGGATAAGGATTTTTTTAGGAGTGAGGTAAAACTTAGGAGAGATCTTTTAGACAAGGAATTGAGAGAGCATGAAAGTAGAGAGATCTGTAAAAAGGTAAAAGAGTTACAGGTGTATAAGGATTCAAAAAAAATTCTTTCATTTATGAATTTTGGAAGTGAAATAGAGATAGAAATTTTAAATAGGGAGATTATTCGTGAGAATAAAAGACTATTTTTGCCAAGAGTAGAAAAAAATGGAATATTATCAGTAGTTGAGTATGGAAAAGGGTTTACAATTGGAAAATATGGAATAAGAGAACCGTTAGGAGAAGAGTATTTAGAGGACTTGGATTTAATAATTGTTCCTGGACTTGTTTTTGATAAAGAGGGGAATAGAATAGGATATGGTAAGGGGTATTATGATAGATTATTTCTGAAATATCCTGAGGTTGTTAGAGTGGCTCCGATATTTGATTTTCAACTGTATGATAGAATTTCAACAGAGGAACATGATAAAAAAATTGATATTATAGTCAAAAAAAATAGAGTATTAAAAATTAAGAGGTATTGAAAAAACTTGGTTAATATGATAAAATCTTATAGAAACTAAGAAAAAATTAGGAGGTTTATTGTGGCAGGACATAGTAAATGGGCAAATATTCAACACAGAAAGGGAGCTCAAGATAAAAAGAGAGCTAAATTATTCACTAAATTTGGAAAAGAGTTAACAATAGCAGCTAAAGAGGCTGGTGGAGACCCTAACTTTAACCCAAGATTAAGACTTGCAATAGAGAAGGCAAAAGCTGGAAATATGCCTAAAGATATATTAGAAAGAGCTATAAAAAAGGGAACAGGAGAGTTAGAAGGAGTAGACTTCATAGAGATGAGATATGAAGGATATGGACCTGTTGGAACTGCTTTTATAGTTGATGTTGTAACTGATAATAAAAATAGATCAGCTTCTGAAGTAAGAATGACTTTCACTAGAAAAGGTGGAAACTTAGGAACTGAT
Organism: Fusobacterium sp.; assembly: GCF_019012925.1. Lineage (GTDB taxonomy): Bacteria > Fusobacteriota > Fusobacteriia > Fusobacteriales > Fusobacteriaceae > Fusobacterium_A. The sequence goes on along the minus strand of NZ_JAGIRL010000013.1, from coordinate 1,344 downwards.
GGAGCAGTTGCTTGGATGTTCAAAAAGCAAGGAGTAATTACAGTAAAATCTGAAGGAATAGATGCTGATGAATTTATGATGGCAGCATTAGAAGCTGGAGCTGAAGATGTAACTGAAGAGGATGGAGAGTTTGAAGTTTTAACTGACTATACAGAGTTCCAATCTGTTTTAGAGAAGATAAAAGAAGCTGGATATACTTATGAAGAGGCTGAAATAGCTATGAATCCAGAAAATAAAGTAGAGATTACTGATTTAGATACAGCTAAAAAAGTAATGGCTCTTTACGAAGCTTTAGACGATCTTGATGACGTTCAAGAGGTTTATGCAAACTTTGATATAGCTGATGATATTCTAGCTCAATTAGACTAATATAAAGAGCTTAAAATAGTAGATAATATATAATTGGAAATAGCTTTCTATGGGATATACTCATAGAGAGCTATTTTTACATTGTAAGTTTGATTGATTTTTAAGATTTTTTGTGTTACTCTTAATTTAAGGAAGAAGAAAAATAATAAAATTCATGTAGGTAGGTGAAGAGATGATTAAGTTATTTGATAATTCTAAAGAGATGATGGAAGATGTGATGTTTATTGATAGTAAGTCTTTTAAGGACATTGATTGTGGGATTGAGGTTCTTTGTGATAGAATAAAAAATAATCCTCAATATGAATTATTTGTAAAATATGAAAATGATTTACCAGTAGCATACTTAGGAATTTTATATGTTGCAAACTTACACTATGATGGAGCTTGGATTGACTTGATAGGAGTAATTGAAGAAGCTCGAAATAAAGGAATAGGAAGTGAATTAGTAGAATTTGCAGAGAAGAGGGTTAAAGAAAAAGGGAAAAATATAATAACTGGATTAATTAAAAAGGAAAATATTTCCTCTATTAGTATGATAAAACACTCTAGTTTTAAATATGACAAGACAGGTTTTTTACTATTTATCAAAGATTTGTAAGTAAATATAGGAAAATTATAAGAAGTTGAATTAATGAAATCTTAATTAAGAGATAAAAAGGTTAATTCAACTTCTTTTTATAAATAATTTTTTATTTAATCCTATTTAAATAGATTGAGTAGATTATCACAACTACTATTAGTAATAGAGAAAAAAGAAATAGCAAATATATAGTAAATGCAATTATTGCAAATTGTGAACCTCTCCCACTTAAAATTACTTCGTAATTTTTGAAATGGGAGCTTCTTCTTGGGAAATAGTTGCTTTTGTTAGCCAACTATATTTACCAAGCTATCCCCGTAGTTCCTACGGTTCTTTTTATTCTTAGTCCTTCAGCTAGTATATTTTTACTTGCATTTATATCTCTATCGTGGTGT
>NZ_JAGIRL010000046.1 GCF_019012925.1 Fusobacterium sp. | reverse complement strand
ATCTACAGGAATACTCTCTCCAGGTTTTACTAATACCAATTCTCCTATCTCTACCTCTTCAATATCCACCTGAATAAATTTTCCATCTCTTATTAGAGTTGCCTTTTTACTCTTTAAACTCATCAATTTTTTTATAGCTTCTGATGTTTTTCCCTTACTTATTCCTTCTAAATATTTACCTAAAAGAATAAGAGCTAAGATAACAACTCCAGATTCGTAATAAAGAGCATGTGCATAGTGTACATCTCCTTGAGCTATCTTATAAGTTCCATACAAGCTATATATGATAGCTGACCCTGTACCTGTTGCTATTAAAGAATCCATACTCGGACTTCTCATTATCAACTGTTTTATCCCTACTCTGTAAAATCTTCTTCCTATGTAGATAACAGGTATTGATAAAAATAACTGTATTAATGCAAAATTAAGTGGATTTACATCTGGTGAAATTATACTTGGTACTGGTAATCCAACCATTGTTCCCATTGAGATATAAAAAACAAGAGCTGAAAAGAAAATAGCCAATTTAAACTCTAAAAACTCTCTTTTAAAATGCTGTTGCATCTCAATCTCTTTAGTATCTTCCTCTAACTCTTCATATTTTTTAGCATCATATCCCAATTTTTTTATAACTTCTAATATCTCAGAAAGTTTTATCTTATCAGAGTCATATACAACTCTTCCACGACTATTTGCCAAATTTACTACTACTGAGTCTACACCCTCCTGTTTGGCAACTTTTTTCTCTATTTTATTTACACAAACTTGGCAAGTTATCCCTGAAATCTCTAACTCTACCTCTTTGAGATCTTTCAATTCCTCTATCTCATAACCAAGTTTTTTTACTACCTCTACTATCTTATCATCAGACAGTACGCTTTCATCATAGTTTACTCCCAATTTTCCATTGGATAAATTTACTACTGCTTCACTCATTCCATCTAATTTAGAAAGTTTTTTCTCTATTTTATTTACACAAACTTGGCAGGTTACCCCACCAAGTTGATAATCTTTTTTAGTCATTAAATTACCTCATATCCAGCGTCATCTAATGCTTCTACTATCTTATTAAAATCATAGTCTTCTGCTATCTCAACAGTTGCCTCTCCTATTTTTACTTCTAAAACTTCTACTCCTTCTAATGCCTCTAAAGCTGTCTTAACACTATTTACACAGTGCATACATCCCATACCATCTATTTTTACTACTTTTTTCATAATCTTTACCTCCACATTAAAATATAGGGGTACCCCCCTATATTTATAATATAATTTTTTATCAAAAAAGTCAACTTTTTTATAAAGTTTTTAAATCTTTTATAAGTTCTTTTACATCTTCCTCTCTAGTTGCCCAAGAAGTTACAAATCTAATTGCTGAATTATCTTCATCTACTTTTTCCCAAAACTCATATCTATATTTTTCTCCCAATTTTTCAATTTTTTCATTTGGAAAGATGAAAAACTGTTGATTTGTATATGAATCTGTTTTTAGTTTATACCCTGCTTCTAAAACACCTTTTTTCAAAAGAGTAGCCATCTCATTAGAGTGTTTTCCAACTTGATAGTATCTATCCCCCTCAAATAATTCTGCAAACTGTATTCCTAACAATCTTCCCTTTGCTAAAGTTGCTCCTCTCTGTTTTGTACTACAGAAAAATCCTCTTTCCAACTCTTTGTTAGTTATTACTAGAGCTTCTCCAAATAAAAGTCCACACTTTGTTCCACCTATATAAAATGCATCACAATATTTTGGATAATCTGTCAACTCTATATCATTCTTTTCTGAGGCTAGTGCTGAAGCTAATCTAGCTCCGTCAAGATAGAGATACATTCCAACCTCTTTACAGTAGTTAGAGATACTTACCAACTCATCTTTTGTGTATAATGTACCTAATTCTGTTGGGTTAGAAATATATACCATTCTAGGTTTTACCATATGAAAATCATCTTTATATAGCTCATAACACTCTCTTATCATATCTACATTTATTCTTCCCTCACCATCATTTGGTAATTCAAGAACCTTATGTCCAGTTGCCTCAATAGCTCCAGCCTCATGTATACTAATATGACCTGTATCTGATGCTATTACAGCCTCGTACGGTCTTAAAATATGAGATATTGTTAAAAGATTTGTCTGTGTTCCTCCAACTAATAAACGAACATAACAATCTTCACAACCTATACTTCTCTTTATTGCCTCTATTCCCAACTCTGTATACTCATCTTCCCCATATCCCACTGTCTGTTCTAGATTTGTTTTTAATAGAGCCTCCATAATATAAGGTAATGCTCCCTCACTATAATCATTTTTAAAGCTTATCATACTTATCCTCCTCACCATAGATATTTTTATATATTTAACATTAAAGGAGAAAGCTTTACCTCAGTTTACCAGTGTTTACACAATGATTGTTACAGTAAAATTTTCTCCTTTTTTCACTAAAAAATAGCTATCCTTTAAAAGACAGTAACTATTCCCTATTCTATTTGTTTATTATTTTTGCTAAAACACCGTTTACAAATTCAAAAGTCTTTTCATCTCCATATATTTTAGCAAGTTCAACTACTTCATTTACAACTATCTCATGTGGAGTAGTTTCACATAAAAGCTCATATACAGAGCATTTTAATAAAGCCTTCTCTACATTTCCTATTCTTTCAAAACTCCATCCTGTGATGTTATTATTGATAGTTTCTATTATTTTATCATTGTTCTCTGTAATTCCAGTCATATATTTTTTGATAAAAGCTATCTCATTTTCATTTGTTAAAACTTCATCTCTTTTTAAATAATTTTCTAGAACCTCTTTTGTGCTCTCTTCTTTTAATTCGCTTTCAAAAACTAATTTGAATAACTCTTCTCTTGCTACTCTTCTACTCATTGATTTCCTTTCTTAATCCTCATTTAATTTTTCAGATAATATATTTTTAATTTTTTTAAATTTTTTTACTATTTTAGGACTTCCCAATAGATAACCAAGTATAGTCACCAATAGGATAAAAACTGTTTTAACCACACCTACTGTCACCAATAAAAGTGCTATTATAAATCCATATAAAGCATACAGATATCTCTTTCTATTGTAGATTAAATTTCCTATAATTTCTTCTAACATCTGTATCACCTCTACTCTTCAGAACCACTACTATCTTTTACTGATAATTTAGAGATTTTTACCTCAATAGTTCCAACTTCCAATCCCATCTTATCAGCTAACTTGCTTTTTATCTCATTCTGTATTGATGATGATTTACCTGAGATATTTCCATTTGATAGCATATCTAATCTAACTTTTATGTTAAATTTTCTACTCTTTTTAGAAGTTTCCACTCTTACATTAGAAATTTCTTTATCCTTAGATAATATCTCTCTTATAAAACTTGTAACAGAACCTGATGATATATATACAACTCCATCCTCTGTCTTTATCTCATAATCTTTACTTCTCTCAAACAAAGATAAGAATTTTAAGATAGATATTACAAAGTACAAAGCTGAGATTATAAATACAATTATATCATAGCTTAAAGTTCCAATATAAGTATTGAACTGTACTAAGTATGTAGGAACAACAACATAGACAATTCCAGTTATTGACATCAGAAAAATTCCTAGCCATGCAAAAAAGAATATTATTTTTTTTATCATAATTACCACCTATAATAAAAGATTAGAGGTGCTTTTAACACCTCTATGTAGTTATGCATCTAATTCTTCATCTTCGTTTTCAGAAGGCTCTTCTGTTCTTATCTTTACATCTTGAACATAAACGTTTACTTCTACAACTTTTAGTCCACTTAATTCAGATACAGCCTTTAAAACTACTTTTTGTACCTCGTGAGCTACTTCAGAGATAAGATATCCATACTCTACTATTATGAATACTTCAATACTACACTCTTTCTCTCCTACTTCTACTTTAACTCCATTTGTTGGTCTTTTCTTTCCTAAGATCTTACTAACTTCATCTGCCATTCCACCAGCTAACTTATAAACTCCCTCTACATCAGAAGCTGCTTTAGCCGCTATTGTTTTTACTACATCATCAGATATTCTTATGTTTCCTAATTCACCCATTTGTAACACCTCCGTGTAATCTCTTAATATATTATAACTAATTTTTTCAAAAAAAACTACTATTTATATTATTATTTTTTCGAAAAATTTTCTTCAATGAAATTTGTTGAAGTTTTTCCAGCTAGATATAGCTCATTATTTAACACTTCTAAGTGGAAAGGTATAGTTGTATCTATTCCCTCTATAATATACTCCTCTAATGCTCTTTTCATCTTTGCAATAGCCTCTTCTCTATTTATACCAAAAGATATTAATTTTCCTATCATAGAATCATAATAAGGACTTATCTCATAACCTTGGTATGAGTGAGAGTCAACTCTTATTCCATTTCCTCCTGGTGCTATATATTTTGTGATAACCCCTGGTGAAGGTAAGAAGTTATTTTGTGAATCCTCAGCATTTATTCTACACTCAATAGCGTGTCCAAAAAGTACTATGTCATCTTGAGTTATATTTAATTTTGCTCCACAAGCTATTTGAATCTGAAGTTTTATAATATCAAGCCCTGTTACCATCTCAGTAATAGTATGCTCAACTTGAATTCTTGTATTCATCTCCATAAAGTAGAAATTATTATCCTTGTCAACTAAGAACTCCAATGTCCCTGCTGAATCATAATTTATCGCCTTTGCCAGTGTTACTGCTGCCTCTCCCATAGCCTTTCTCACATGATAAGGTAATGAGAATGAAGGTGCTTCTTCTATTAATTTTTGGTGTCTTCTCTGGATAGAACAATCTCTCTCTCCTAGATATATTACATTTCCATGTTTATCCCCTAAGATTTGAATCTCTATATGTCTAGGATTTTCTACAAATTTTTCTATATATACATCTGGGTTTCCAAAAGCTGCTCCTGCTTCAGTTTGAGCTGCTACAATGTTAGTTTCTAACTCCTCATCATTTCTAGCAATTCTCATTCCCTTTCCTCCACCACCAGCTGTGGCTTTGATCATAACAGGGTAAGTTATTCTCTCGTTTACCTCTTTTTTAGCCTCTTCTATGCTTCTTACTATTCCTGTTCCGTTAGTTAAAGGTACATTATTTGCAATTGCTGTAGCTCTTGCTGTAGCCTTATCTCCCATCTTAGTTATACACTCTGCTCTTGGTCCAATAAACGTTATATTATGTTCCTCACAGATTGAAGAGAACTTTGCATTCTCTGATAAAAATCCATATCCAGGGTGAATAGCATCTGCTCCTGTTATCTCTGCAGCTGCTATTATATTTGGAACCTTCAAATATGATTCTGTACTTGATACTCCACCTATACACACTGCCTCATCAGCAAGTCTTACGTGTAAACTATCTTTATCTGCAACAGAGTATACAGCAACTGTCTTTATTCCTAGCTCTTTTGCTGCTCTTATTATTCTTACAGCAATCTCTCCCCTGTTAGCAATAAGTATTTTTTTAAACATTATTTTTTCCTCCTGATAATCCAAGATATTTCGATTATGAAATTCTTACTTTTATTAATGGTCTTCCATAATCTACAGGATCACCACTATTTATATATATCTCTTCTATTATTCCTGACACTCTTGCTACAACAGGAAGAGCAACTCCAACAGCTACTACCTCTCCTAGCTCCTGTCCCTCTTTTATTTGTTGTCCGACAATGATTTTAGGAGTTCCATCTTTTTTTACATAGTTGTATATTCCTATATGTTCAGAAACAACATCTTTAATATTTTCTGCCTCTTTTTTTACCTCTACACTTTTTTTCGCCTTTGGTTTTGGAGCATTGATCTTTTCCTCTGGAGTTAAATATCCTTTTATATTAATCTTTATATCAGATGTCTCTAATGATATTTCTGTAAGTTTCTTTTCCTGAAGAATTTTCATCAATTCTTCCACTGTATTCATATCACCCTTCATAAATTCCTCCTCATTTTTTATATATTTTACCACTAACTCCCATTTATTTCAATAAAAATTACATATGTTATTTTACTACTATCTTATCCTCTCCCATTAAAGAAGCGATCTCATCTAAGAAACTTTTGTCTAATACAACTGAATACTTACTCTTCTTCACCTCTTTTTGTTCCTTATTTTTTATAGCAAAAAATACATCTGTTGTTCCATTTGAACCTTTTAAAATATCTTTTAATCTACTAAATTTTTCTCTGTCCTCTTCTGTCATTAAGATATATAATTTCAAATTTTTCTCTCTTATAATATCCTCTAAAAACTTTAATTTTCTAACAATTAATTTTTTATTCTCCACACCTTTAAAATAATCAATCTGAATGCTTCCCTCTATATATACAGCCTTTCCCTCTAAAAGTATGTGAGCACTATTTTCATAATCATTTGGAAATATTACACAATCTATCCTATCATAATAATCCTCTAACTGGAATACTCCCATTATTTTCCCTGAATTTTTAGTAACTATTTTTTTTATCTCTCTCAATATTCCACAACACTTTATTTTAGGTGCATTTTTCTCCTCTTTTATCTCATTTATTGATGAAAGTTTAAATAACTTTATCAATCTTCTGTAATTATCCAAAGGGTGAGCACTGAAATAAAATCCTAAATACTCCTTCTCTTTAGCCAATAACTCCTCTGATGAAAACTCCTGTAATTGAGGTAAATTAAAAGCTCCTAAAGATGATTTTGCCTCTCCAAATAAGTTCATCTGTTGAATATCGTCCTCTTTTAATTTCCTATTTGAATACTCTATAATCTTATCTATAGATTCAAATTTTTCCTTTCTATTTCCAGGTAAACTATCTAAAGCTCCAGCTAATATAAGAGATTCCAAAGCTTTTTTATTCAATCCATACTGCTTTGTCCTCAAAACAAAATCCTCTAAATTTTTATACTCTCCATTTTTTTCATACTCTTCCAATATTTTTTCAGAGATCCCCTCTCCTACATTTTTTATAGCTGAGAGTGCAAATACAACACCATCACCATCTACTATAAATTTTGAACTAGCTCTATTTATATCTGGCAAATATAATTTTAAATTATGTAATTTTGCATCCTCTACATAGTAGGCCACATTCTCTATATGTGACATCTCTGAAGTCATAAGAGCTGCATAGTAATGCTTTATATAATGAGCTTTAAAATACGCTGTCCAATAAGCTATAAGAGCATATGCTGCAGAGTGAGATTTATTAAAACCATAACCTGCAAATTTATCAATCAATTCAAACATCTCAAATGCCTTGTCTTCACTATATCCATTTGCAATTGAACGTGTTATAAATTTTTCTCTATTCTCCTCCATTATCTGAATATTCTTTTTTCCCATAGCTCTTCTTAAAAGATCTGCTTCTCCTAAAGAGTAACCAGCCATTATATTGGCTATCTTCATTACCTGCTCCTGATAAAGAATAACTCCATAAGTCTCTTTCAAAGTCTGCTCTAAACTTGGGTGTGGATATTTTATCTCTATTTTTCCATTTTTTCCATTGATAAATTCATCTACCATTCCTGATCCTAAAGGTCCTGGTCTATAGAGTGCTAATAGAGCTATTATATCCTCAAATTTATCTGGTCTTAATTTCTTTAAAATTTTTCTAATTCCCATAGACTCTAATTGAAATACTCCGGAAGTGTCACCTCTTGAGAGCATATCATAAACTTTTTTAGAATTGAGTGGAATATCCTCTAGTCTGATCTCCTCTCCTAAGTCTTCTTTTATATAATCAATTGTTCTTTGAAGATTTGTTAGATTTCTCAATCCTAAAAAATCCATCTTTAAAAGTCCTAAATCTTCCAACTCTTTCATCTGATATTGAGTAGATACAACTTTATTCTTACTATCTCTATACAGTGGCACTGTCTCCGTTAAAGAATCTTTTGTTATCACTATTCCTGCTGCGTGTACAGAAGCGTGTCTCACCTTATTCTCTATTCTTGAAGAAATATCTATAACTTTTTGTAGTTCTCTATCCTCAAGATATTGATGTCTAAACTCTTCAACATTTTCTAAAGTCTGTTTTATAGTGTAATTGAAAGGTACCAATTTAGCTATATTATCTATCTTATTTAATGGTGTATTCAAAACTCTACCTACATCTCTTATTGCCGCCCTTGCTTTCATTGTTCCAAAAGTTATAATTTGAGCAACTTTATCAGCTCCATACTTGTGAATAACATAGTCTATTACCTCTTGTCTTCTCTCCTGACAAATATCTATATCTATATCTGGCATAGATATTCTCTCTGGATTTAAGAATCTTTCAAAAATAAGATTATATTTCAATGGATCCAATTGAGTTATACCTAGAGCATAAGCTATTAGAGATCCTGCTGCTGAACCCCTTCCTGGTCCTATAGGTATATTTTTTCGCCTTGCAAAATCTATAAAATCCCATACAACAACAAAATAACCAGCATACCCCATTTTCTCTATTATTCCTAACTCATACTCAACTCTCTCCACTATACTTTCAGTAAGTCCATGAGGATATCTTCTATCCAAACCAAAATATACTAATTTTCTTAGAAACTCCTCTATTGACTTAACACAACTTGGAATCTTATACTCTGGAAACTTAAAGTGTCCAAACTCTATATCCACATTACATCTTTCTGCAATAGTTATTGTATTATCAATTGCCTCTAAATACTTATCTCCTAATTGAGATAGTATCTGCTCCCTGCTCTTTAAAAATAACTCCTCTGTCTCTATTCTCATTCTATTCTGATCACTGACTTTAGCACCAGTCTGTACACAGATAAGAATATCTTGTAATGTGTGTTCTCCTTCATTTACATAGTGAGTATCATTTGTTGCCACCAGTTCTAAAGAACTACTCTTAGCTAGATCATAGAGCTTTTCATTTAATTCAAACTGCTCCTTTATCCCATTTGCTTGTACTTCTATATAAAAATTCTCCCTACCAAAAATATCTATGTACTCAGCAATAGCCTTTGAAATATTTTCAGTTGGCTCCATATCTAAAATCCTTCTTGAAATCTCTCCCTGCATACATGCAGATAGAGCTATAATTCCCTCACTATGCTCCTTTAGAAATCTCTTGTCCACTCTAGGTTTGTAATAAAATCCATCAATAAAACTTGCTGAACTAATCTTTAAAAGATTTTTGTATCCAATATTATTTTTTGCTAGTAAGATAAGATGAAAATTACGTCCCTCTCTATCTTCCATATTATTCTCACTTACATATGCTTCTAATCCTATAATTGGCTTTATCCCTTTTTTTCTAGCTTTCTTATAAAACTCCAAAGCTCCAAATAGGTTTCCGTGATCTGTTATAGCAATAGCTTGCATATTTAGCTCTTTTGCTCTATCTAAATAATCATCTATCTTCCCTACTCCATCAAGGAGGCTATACTCAGTATGAAGATGTAAATGTACAAAGTTTTTTATCATAATTTTACCCTCCTTTTTTATACAATTATACCACATTATAAGCTTTACAGAGAAAATTTTTATTTTAATTTTAATACAAAAAAGGAGCTTTAAAGCTCCCTTTTTTATATACCTTCTGTATATCTCTTATAATCTTCTGATGTAAAATGTGGCTTACCATGTTTGTATTTAAAGGTATGTTTCTTACTCAAAACCTCTATCTCTACATCTAATAAGCCGTGTCCAGATGAAGCTATTTGAAGAAATGCTGATTTACTCAAATCTATCTTTCTTCCATATTTAGCAAAACCACCTCTATCTGTCACAACAACTACAACTGATTTTTTATTTTTTTTATTCGTAACTTTTAATACAGTTCCAAACGGATGCTCATTTGATGCACAAGTCAATTGATTAGAATCATAGACATACCCACTGGCTGTCAAGCTTCCTTCAAATCCCTTTCCATACCAACTAGCTATTTCCGCCGAACTACAAGCCGTCAATATTAACATTGTCAATACTATTAAACCTTTTCTCACATTCCCCCCTTATTCAAAACACTATATTTAATTAGTTTTATCTACCTGTTTTTGAAGTTTATCAAAAACTTTTTCTGCTTTTTCTTCAAGTTTTTTTATCTCTTTTCTATCTTTTACTGTTATATTTTTATTTAATTTCTCTGCTATTATCTCATTTTCTAATTCAATGGAATAATCTACAAGTTTATTTATACTGTCATCACTATATTTTTCTATCTCTCCATCTAGTTCTGTTAAAGCTTCATCTATTTCATTTAAATAACTTCTATCTTCTAAATTAAGCTCCAACATAATATCATCAGAAAGATATTTTACTCTTCCACTAGGATAATACTCTAATGTATACATTCCCTCTTTATTCTCTAATATCTCTTTTTCATTAAATCTTTTAACTGGTTCTGAACTATTATTTTCATACCCGTATTTTTTTGCCAAATTATATAATTCTAAGGCTATATTTAAATCTTCTTGTGGTATCAACTTATTTGCTTTCTCATTATAAGTAAATATCTGATTTGTATTAACCTTTATATAATCCCCATCTTTCTCTGTCTCTATTTTTACTTTAATTTCACCATTTGAAACAACGATTACCTTTCCTTGTTTTGTTTCTCCCTCTACTTTCCAACTAGCCTCTTTTATATCTTGAGGAACAACAACACTTCCTTGATTTAGTAAAAATAAAACCTCATCTTTACTAGCAAATTTTAATAAAAATAATATCTCTTTACTCATTAAAATACTATCATTTAACTTATACATCTCCCCAGCTTTAATATTATCCTTAACATACTCTTCAACTGATGATCCATCTGAAAATGCCATCTCTTTCACTGAATTAATATAATCCTCATCACTGGAACAACCTGTTAAAAATAACAATAAACTTATGAAAATAGCTATAACCTTTTTCATGATATCGCCCCCTCTTATAGAGATATTAACTCATAAAAACTCTATTGTCAATAGAAGCAATTTGTTAAAAATAATTTAATTTTTTTATAATATGAATATACTCTCTCGATAAATAAAAAACTACCTCTAATATATAACTTCCTAAAAAGGCATATATCAAAGATAGTTTTCTTTTAAATCAAATTAATCTTTACCTGCTGAATTACTTGGTGGATAGATCTTATTAACTGTAGCATATATTACTGGGAATATAAATAAAGTAAGTACAGTTGAAGCAAACAGACCAAAAGTTATTGTAGCAGCCATATCTCCATATAGAGGATCCCATAGTAATGGAATCATTCCGAATATTGTTGTAAGTGCTGCTAGTCCAACTGCTCTTATTCTACTGATTGCTGAATCTATCAAAGCTCTAAATTTATCTTTTTTCAATACATCTATCTCGTAGTTTATCTCATCCATCAAAACAATCACATTTTTTATCATCATTCCTGTAAGTGAAAGAACCCCAATTATAGACATAAATCCAAAACTTCTTCCTGTTAAAAATAATCCTGGTGCTATTCCTATCATAGCTAGTGGTAGTGTAATTCCTATCAATATTGGTGTCTTTAAATTTACAAATAGTAATACACAGATTACAAACATCATTATTGTCGGTATTGGAGTTGCTTCAAGTATAGCTCTATTATTCTTATTTTGCTCCTCATACTCTCCTAACCACATCATTTTATACCCTTTAGGTATCTGCATCTTATTTATTTGAGCTTTAAAATCATCTCTTACACTTTCAGCTGAAACTCCAACTGGAACATCACACTGTACAGTTATATTTCTCTCTCTATCTCTTCTCCAAATCTGTCCCTCTTTAAAGACAAACTCTCCTCCATTTATAACTGAAGACAGTGGTTGAGCCTCTATATTCACTCCCCAAATTGGAGTTTGCTCTATATTAGTAAGTTGATTTTTACTTGCTCCACTCTTCTCTTTCAATAGAATAGTTACTCTTTCATCATCTTCTCCTATTCTACCTATTGGCATACCCTCACCTGTTCTCATCAATCCTGTTGCCAAATCAATAGGAGTTATATTTCCTCTTTTTCCCTTACCTTGTGAGTAGTCTGCTTCCCAAGATAGTAGCTTATTTCTCCAACTTGTTTTTATATTCAAAGCTCTTGGAGATGTTCTCATTATACTCATAGCTTCATCTGCTAAAGATCTAAGTACCTTCGGATCTGGTCCTGAAAATGAGATCTCTATTGGATATTGTGTAGGAACTCCATTTGGATATTTTTTCACATTTATCATAACCCCTGGAAGATTTTTATTTGCATATTCTACAGCCTTTGCTCCTACCCTATTTACATCTTCCAATTTTTTCACATTTAGAATTAATTCAGCAAAAGATGTATTTGGCATCTCTGGAATTGTAGAAGTATAGTATCTAGCTGGAGAAGCTCCTACAGCATCAGTTATATTTACTACTCCTTCATCTTTTAATAGATACTCCCCTAACTCTCTTGAAGCTTTTTCAACTACACTTATATTACTTCCCTCTGCTGTCCAAAGACTAATTGTAAATCCTTTTTTATCAGAATCAGGGAAAAATGTTTTAGGAATTTTTATAAATAGTAAACAACTTCCTAAAAATACTCCTGCTAATACAGTAAGAACTAATTTTCTCTTATCCAATAGATAGTACAAAATTTTATTTGCTTTTACATAGAATTTTTTCTCTCTATCACTTACTGGTTTTACCCCTTCACCTTCCAAATATAGCTTACAATATACTGGAATTTGAGTTAAACATAATACCCAGCTCAGCATCAGTGATATTCCTATTACCCAGAAAGATGAACTTACATATTCACCTACATAAGTTGGCATAAGAGTTCCTGGTAAAAATGCTAAGGCTGCTATTATAGTCGCTCCCAATAGTGGTATAGCTGGTTTATATGTAGCTTCTTTTAGAGATTCTTCCATTCCCAATCCCTTATTTCTATTTACCAATACTCCATCTACTATTACTATTGAGTTATCTACTAGCATTCCCATAGCTATTATGAATGAACCTAAAGATACTCTTTGCATATCTATCTTCATTCCATACATAAATATCAATGTTCCTAAAATAGATAGTATCAAGCCACTACCTATTATCAATCCACTTCTCATTCCCATAGTGAAAAGTAGTACTCCCACTACTGTAATAACTGAAATAATTAGGTTTATAACAAAATTATCTATAGCTGAACTTACCAATTCTGGCTGATAATATACCTTCTCTATATTTATTCCTACCGGGATCTTCTCTTTTAACTCTTCAATTTTTTTATCTATCTTTTTTCCTGTCTCTACTACATTTGTTCCCTTTTCAGGAGAAAGAGAGACACCCATAGCCATTTTATTATTAAAGTACATCTTTTGTGTGATTGGTTCTATGTATCCTTTTTCTATAGTTGCCACATCTTTTAATCTCACAATTTGATTACTTCCATCTGGAAATTTTCCTGAAAAAACAACTAAATTTCCTAGATCTTCAGCATTTTTAATCTCATTGTTAAATCTGATCGGAACACGAAGATTTCCATAATCAATGACCCCTCCACCAGATAAGAGATTCTCTCCCAATAGAGACATTGCTATTATCTTCATATTCAAGTTCATTTCACTGACTTTTTCTCTATCTATGATTACATTGAGTGCATCATTTACTTTTCCAAATTCAGCAGATTTAGTAACTCCAGGAATTGAGCTCAACTCTTTTGTTATATATTCTGTATATTTTTTTAGTTCTGAATATGAGTAACCATCACTTGTTACAGCTAAAAATATACCATATACATCACCATAATCATCCAATACTAATGGTGGTAAAGTTCCCATTGGAAGTCCTAATTTTGCATCATTTACCTTTTTTCTAAGATTATCCCAGTACTGATCAACTTGATCTGTCGGAACTCCCTCATCAAGCTTTACCTTTACCTCTGAATAACCTGGCTTAGATACACTTTGTATAAAATCTACATTTGATAATTTACTTACTGCATCTTCTATTTTAGTAGTTACCTGTAATTCCACTGTATGTGCATCAGCTTCTGGATAGATTGTTATTACTAGAGCCTCTTTTATTTTAAACTCCGGATCCTCTAATTTTCCTAATTTATTATAGGAGAATAGCCCCCCTACAACGAGAAGAAAAACTAAAAATCTTATAACTACTGTATTTTTTATTGAGTAATCTATAAATTTCATTCTCTCCTCCTATAAAACATTACCAACATTTGTCTTTGTAAAAGCATCTACTTCATTTACTTTCTGACCCTCTGTTAACTCATGAACTCCTCTAATAACTATCTTATCTCCAACTGTTACTCCTTTTACTAACATTGTACCGTTATTATAAGGTGATAACATAGTGACCTCTGTACTCTTTACCTCTCCATCTTTATATAGCCACACTCTGCTCTTTCCATCTTTTTCAAAAATAGCTTCTGCTGGGATTATAACCTCCTTACTCTGAGCAGTAACATCATAAGCTATCCTCACTATTCCCATTGCATCTACTAAAAGTTGAGAACTATCTCCTGTGAAAGTGTATGTTACTGGATATGTCATCTTCCCTATATTTTTTACCTTTCCTATATCAGCTACCTCTAAAGGATAGTGTTTATTTTCAAAAATAAACTCCCCTTTTCCATTCTCTATCTTTTCAAAATCTCTTCCTGAAATATTTATTCTCACTTTTTTATCCCCTGAAGAAGCCATTGCTACAACTGGAATTCCACCACTGACAACATTTCCTTCTCCTGCAAATTTTTTACTGATATATCCTGTATACGGAGCTTTTAAAACTGTATCTTGTAGCTGATTTTTGCTATTCTCTATCCCTTGTAAAGACTCTTGATATTGTGAATATGCTGCCATCTCAGCTCCACTTGTTGCTCTCATAGCTGCTAAAGCCTCATCATAGCTTTTCTTAGGTATAGTTTTCTCTTTATATAAAACCTCTACTCTCTGATACTGCTTTTTAGCATTATCAGCTATTGCCTTAGCTGAATCATACATATTTTTGGCTATCTTACTCTTATTTTCAAAAGCTTTAAGTTGTACTTCATAATCTCTTGTATCCATTTTTGCTATTACATCATCTTTTTTTACATAGCTTCCAACCTCTACTTCCATTTTCTTTATAGATCCTGCCACCTTAAAAGATAGTATAGATTGGTTATCAGCTTCAACTATTGCTGGATATTCATAGTATAAATTTTCTGGAACTTTTGCTACAATTGCTGTCTCCACTGGTCTTATTATCTCTTTTGTCTCTTTTTTACAACCACTTAACAATACTCCAAATATCAATGCCACATATCTTAACTTCATAAACTTATTTTCCTCCTCTTAAAGGGTTATTTCCCATAGCTATACTCAATGCTCCATAAGCCATCTCATACTGATACTGTGCTTTCTCTTTTAGACTAAGTGCTATATTATATTCAGCTAATGCTTTATAATACTCCTCTTCTCCTATCATTTCCACTCTTTTTTCAGCACTTTTTTGTTTTAATCTTCCCATCTCAGCCTGATAATTTTTTTCTGCCATATTTAAAAATTCTTGAGCTGTTTCTACATTATCATAAGCTCTTGTTACCTCTAAGACAGTTGTCATAAACTGTTTCTCTAGAGTTAACTCTCCTATCTTCTCTCTTCTCACAGCTTTTTTATACTCATTTACATTTTTAAAACCATTAAATATACTCAAAACTCCGCTTACATGTCCAAATAGGAAATCAGGATCAGCTAATGTTGAGTTGCTATTATTTAAATAACCTCCCCCTAAAATTATTTTTGGTAAGAAGTTAGTTATTGCAATCTTCTTTATATCAGTATTTATCTCTTTCCCTTTTTCTCTAATTTTAAGTAATTCATTTCCATTTAGTGAATTATATACACACTCTTCAAGTGATGGTAGTTCCACTACTTTTGTATCAATTTTTTCTAAAACAATATCCTCTTGTAAGTTTAAGTTAAGAGTTCTTTTTAACTTCATTTTAGCTATTTTTAACTCTCTCTCATTTTTATTTAAAGATATCTTTTGACTTTCAACTAAAGTTTGAACTTTTTTTAACTCCCAATCTAAAATACCCTCAACTTTTAGAGATACTTCTGCTTTTCTCTCCAACTCTTCAGAGGATTTTAGATTGTTTACTAGAGTCTCTCTCTCTGACTCTAGTGCTAATATATAGAAGTATTCACTCATCACCTGTAATTGCAACATCTTATCAGCAAAGCTCTCAGCCAACTTGCTTATATCCTCACCTTTTTTTCTAGCACTATATAGATACCAAGTAGATGGAACAAATATCGGTATCTGAGCAGCTATTCCTACAGTTTGAAAACTCTCATCTACAAGTTTTGTTTCTATTGATTTTGGTAATTTAGATAATAGTCCTCCTATTTCAGGTGGCAATGGCAATGCTGATGGTAATGGTGGTAATGAAGGTAATCCCATCTCCAAATTGATAGGGTCATCTAGCTTTGTATAATTTGCACCCAATGTTATAGAGGGTAAAAAATTTCCAAAGGCTATCTTTCTATCTAAACTTGCTATCTCTGTTTCTAGTCTTTTAATTCTTAAATCTAAGTTTCTATCTCTAGCTATCTCTATCACTTCATCTAGAGATAGTGATATACCATATTTTTGTAGGTACTCTCTCTCTTCCTGTACAGTTACTAGTTTTTTATCTTTTGGTTTATTATTACTACATCCAAATAAGAATAAAATCAAAAAAACTATTAAACTCTTTATTTTCATTTTCTCCTCCTTTTAGACCTAAGAGTCTAGTTTTTATTATATTAAATATTTTTAAATATTTTTTGACAAGATTATAAAGAATTTTATACTAATCCCTTTCACATATTCCATAAAGTATTATGTCAATCCATTTTTCTGCTGTCTTTTCATACTCCAAAGAGATATCGTTTCCCTCCTCTAAACTTTCCATTTTTTTGTGAAATTTCTCATTTAACATATTTTGCACTACATCTAACAGAAATATTATCTCTTCCGGTTTCAATCCATATCTTATCTTAATTTTCTGTAAAATCTTCATTGAAAAATTATAGTTTAATTCATCTAAACTTTTTGTTATTCTTTTTATCTCTTTCTCTAAATGTTTAGGCATTCTCAACAAAGTATTAAAAAATATTCTCTTTAACATTGGATTCTCTCTAAAAAAATTGTATCTAATCTCAAAAAAGCTTTTTATCTCCTCTTTCCAGTTATCACTTGAGATTAAATTATCTTTATAATAGCTCGTCATTACATCATAGCAATACCTAATACATAGTAGATAAAGTTCATCCTTATCTTTAAAATGATGATACATCACTCCCTTAGATATATTTCCTTCACTACAAATTCTATTTATTGATGAGTTTTCATAACTATAATTGGCAAACTCATTTAAAGCTACTTGAAGTATCTTAAATCTCGCTATCATACTCTTATTCTTCTGTGTCATTATTCTTTAATCTCCCCCTTAAAAAATAGACTTATTAGTTTAATTTTATTATGATATAATATTAACATATTTACAATATTTTCTCTACTATATTTTACTTTTTAGGAGGGTATTTTATGATCTATAAAATTCTATTATTTCTCTTTCTATCCTTGTCGATTTTTTCCCAAGAATATCAGAATAAAACTCAGAGAATGGAAGCTATTGATAAAGAGATTGAACTTCTTATGATGAAAAAGGAGAATCTAGAAAATCTAAAAAACAAAATCTACAATAGCAATTCTGATGGAATTACTACTGGTAATTTCAACTCCTCTCGTCCAAAGATTGCTCTTGTTTTGAGTGGTGGTGGGGCAAAAGGAGCTGCTCACATTGGTGTTTTAAAGGTATTGGAAGAGTATCAAATTCCTATTGATTTTATTGTAGGTACTAGTGCTGGTAGTATTATTGGAGCTATGTACTCTGTTGGTTATTCTCCAGAAGAGATTGAAAAAATCATTCTTCAAATGAACTTTCTAGCTCTTATGAACAACAATAAAGATCGTACTTTAAGAAATATCGAAGATAAATTTGCCAGTGAAAAATATCCATTTAAAGTGAGTATTGATAAGGATATGAATCTATCTCTTCCTATGGGATTTTTAAATGGTGAATATATATATCTACAACTTAAATATATCTTTAATAGAGCTGAAAATATAGATAATTTTGATGATTTCCCTATTCCATATAGAGCTATCACTACTAACTTAAATACTGGTGAAGAAACTATATTAAAAGATGGAGATCTAGCTCTTGCTACATTCAAAAGTATGGCTATTCCTAGTTTTTTAGAACCTGTACAAGATGGTGACAACTACTATATTGATGGTGGAGTTACTAATAACATTCCTGTTGATGTGGCCATAAATATGGGAGCTGATATTATTATCACTGTAGACATTAGTGCTGATCCTACTAATATCAAAAAAAATTCAAATGTTGTAGCAGTTTTGGATAAGGTTGCCACTTATCAAGGTAATAAAAATATAGAGTTCCAGAAAAAAATATCTGATATACTCATCACTCCAAAAGTTAAAGATCATAATACTGTTGATTTTTCAGATTTAGAAAAATTGGTTGATGAAGGGAAAACTTCAGCTTTGGAAGTTGATTATCTCCTTAAAAACCTATCCTATAAAGATGAGTTTATAAAGCAAAAAGCAAAAGTTCTAAAGGATAATACTCTAAAAATATCTGATATAAAATTAGTTGGTAACTCCATTCTTACCAAAAAGAAAGTTAGAGAGTTAGCTCCTAAAACTAAAAATGACTCGTATACCAAAGAGGATCTACAACTTTGGGCTAAAAAGATATACTCTATTCCATACGTAGAAAAACTTTATTATGAAGTAAACGGTTCTGATATAACATTTATTATAAAGGAAAAAGATAGTATTAATATTAGTGCATCACTTAACTATGTATCTGATTATGGTGCTGCTTTAAAAATAGCTACCACTGTACCAAATTTTGGTGTTTGGACTAGAAACTACAGCCTTACTGCTGAAATTTCAAAATATCCCAAAATAGCAGTAAATACACTCTCTTTCTATGAAATGGGAGATTTTAAGATCTTAGGATCTTTTGATATGGGATATAAAACTTCTCCTTACTTTATATATAATGAAGGAAAAAAAGTTTCAACCTATAGAACTGGTATATTTTCCACTGAGTTTTCTTTTGGAACTACCTTCTCCAATAGCCTTGTTTCTGGAATTAAATTTGGATATGAAAACCATAACTCCTCACACTATGAAGGGGATTCAAATTACTTAGATTTCCAAGGTAAAAATCAATTTGGATATATTAAACCTTTTATCTACTTTGATACATTAAATAATAAAACTTTCCCTTCTAGTGGTACATCATTACTACTCCAAGCTTTTGTAGGAGAGGAGCTCAAAAAGAACAGTGACTACAATGGTTTCTCTGGAGAAATCTCTTTAAATTATCCTTTGGTTAATAGATTCTCTATCTCATTGGGAACAAATTTTGGAAAAATCTCTGGAGATCATATTGAAAATAGCAAATTATTTAGAATTGGTGGAAGTAAAAATAGTGAGATCAGTCAAAGCTTTATAGGACTACCTATAATGGGTAAATATGCTGATGAGTTCTATATCGCTTCCTTAGGTACAAAATTTAATTTGAGTGAGACTCTTTATCTTTTGACAAAAGTTAATGTTTTAACATACTCAAATTCAAATCTAAGCTTCCAAAATTCAACTGAGATTTTTGAAAATAGAGAGTATGGATATGGTGCTGGAATTGGTTGGGACACTTTTTTAGGTCCTATGACTTTTATGATTTCAAACAATATAGAAGACTCTTCACCTCTATTCGAAATTTATTTAGGTCATACATTTTAATTTGCCATACAAAATATATATATAATAAAATTTTTGAACTTGACTTTTTTTTGATTTAATAGTATTATTTGTTAGGGTACCATTTTAGGCTGTGGTATCCTACATTTTTATGAAATTAATTTGAAAAACAAATTTTTAGTTATGTATATTTTAAGGAGGACAATTTATTATGATGTATTATTTAAATGCTGGTGGACCATTGATGTGGGTGCTATTTTCTATGTCGATTGTTGCATTGACTATTATTTTAGAAAGATTATTTTTCTTTTTCCGTAGAGAAAAAATTCAGAATAAAAATTTTATAAATGAAATTATAACTGCTGTTGGATCTGATGATATGTGTTGTGCTATCAACCTTTGTGATAGAGAGAAAAACTCTGTTGGTTGTACAGTTAAATCTTTCCTTTGTCGTTGTGATAGAGAGGGGGATTTCCACCATTTCGATCAACTGGTTAAAGAGATCAGTATTGATCAAATTGGGTACTTAGAAAAAAGATTACACCTTCTTGGTATAATTGGTTATATAGCTCCAATGATTGGATTATTAGGAACAGTTACAGGTATGATTGAAGCTTTTAGAAACCTTGCTACATTTGGTGCTGGAGATCCTACTCTTGTTGCTGCTGGAATCTCTAAAGCTCTAATTACTACTGCTGGTGGATTGTCAATAGCTATCCCTACAATTATTGCTTACAATCTTTTCAATAAAAAAATCGAAGAAATTGAAGTTGATATTGACAAAGTTACAACTAATCTTATCAACATCTTAAGAAAGAGGTAAGAAATGGGAAGATTTAGAAAAAAAAGACCTATCATGGCATTAGATTTGACTCCACTTATTGATGTCGTATTCTTACTTATAATTTTCTTCATGGTTTCTACTACTTTTAATAAATATGGAAATATAGATATTGAGCTTCCTTCAGCCAATGTTGAGACTCCTAATCAAGACAATAAAAGTATTGAAATCATTATAGACAAAGATGGTAAATACTTTATCAGTAAAGATGGACAGTCTGAACCTATAGAACTTGAAAACTTAAATACACTTTTAAATGGAGTAAATGAAGTAACAATTTCAGGAGATAAGGAACTAAAATATCAGGTTATTATGGATGTAGTTTCTAAAGTTAAAAATGCTGGTGTAGAGAATTTAGGAATAAATTTCTATGAATAAAAAAGATAATATTCTTTACTTTTTTATTGTTGCTCTTTTAATCCATATGTCTCTTTTCATAGTGCATGAAAGAGGAGTAAAGGGTGATGCCCCTGTATCATTAAAGACAAATGTGGCTCCTATCTCAGTAAAGGTAAAGAGTCCTGTTAAAAAGGAGAGTCAAAAAGCTGTTACTCCAACTCCACCAAAGGAGGAGAAAAAACCAGAACCTCCTAAAATTGAAACTCCTAAGAAAGAGATTGTTAAACCTGATGTTAAAAGCAAGATAAAAGATAAGAAAAAGAAAGTTGAAAAAGTAGAAAAAAAACAGATTGAAAAAGTTGAAACAATTAAAGAGGAAAAGGTTGAAGCTACTAAAAATACAGCTTCAAACGAAACTGAAGAGATTTTAGCAAGTGGAAACTTTTCTATTGGTAAAGATGGTATCTTCACAGCCTCATCTTCTGACGGAATAGAGTATAAGATACTTAAACAAGTTGAGCCAGATTATCCAATTCAAGCTGAAAAAATAAGATATAGAAAAAAAGTTATTGTTTCAGCTAGATTCCTAGTTGGACTTAATGGTGAAGTAGAAAAAATCGAAATCACACAATCACATAAAAAATTTGGTTTTGATAGTGAAGTGGAAAAAGCATTGAAACACTGGAAATTCCACCCTATCTTCTATAAAAATAAAAATATTAAGGTATATTTCTCTAAAGATTTTATTTTTGAGCCAAAATAAAAAATCAAAGGTTATTATAATTTTATAGTAACCTTTTTTATATAATTAGCAAGGAAATTTTATTTTTTTGTGGTAAAATATAGTATAAAGAATTTGGTAAGGAGGAAGATTTTTATGAAATTTGGTGCTATTGATGCAGGTGGAAAAAGATTTATTTGTGGTATTACAGATGAAAATGGAAATACACTTGAAAAAACTAGTTTTTTAACTGAAACACCAGACAAAACAATCCCTTTAGTCTTGGATTTTTTTAAAGATAAGGAGATTTCTGCTTTGGGTATCGGTTGTTTTGGTCCTTTGGATCTAAATCCTGAGTCTGAAACTTATGGATTTATAACATCCTCTCCAAAAGAGCCTTGGAGAAATTACAATATTGTTGGAACTTTTAAAGAGAAACTTGGAGTGCCTGTTTTCTTAGATACCAATATAAATGCTGGTTTACTTGGAGAGACTACTTGGGGAGCTGCTAAAAATGTTAAAAATGCCATATATCTAACTATTGGTAATGGTATTGGTGGAGCTGCTATTGTTGAAAATAAACTTATACACGGACTTATACACCCTGAGATGGGACATATTTTTGTAAATAGACACCCTAGAGATAAGTTTACAGGTAACTGTCCTTTCCATGGTGGAAACTGTTTGGAGGGTATGGCTTCTGGTCCTGCTATTGAAAAAAGATGGAATCTTCCACTTGAAAAATTGTCCTCTGATCATCCAGCTTGGCATTTAGAGGCTTACTATATTGCCCATGCAATAGTTAACTATATCTTAGTTTTATCACCTGAAAAAATCATTTTAGGTGGTGATGTAATGAAACATAAACAATTATTCCCTATAATTAGAAAATCTGTTATAAATCTTTTAAATGGATATTTACAAAATAAATTTATCTTCAATGATATTGAAAACTATATTGTTGCTCCAGATCTGGGAGAAAACTCTGGATTTTTTGGGGCTGCTACTCTATGTATTAAAAATTTTAAACAGAAATAACAGATATGAAAAAAGGAAAAAAATTACTACAATGAATACTGCACAAGCACTAGCCATTGAAAATAATTTTTTTCCTTTTATATTTTAACTATCTACTCTATATTCCATCATCTTCTATTAGATTCTCTTCAACTTTTACAGTTTGAAATTGAACAGCTCCATCTTTGGCAGCATTTAATATCTCCTCTGTAATATCCTCAATACTATCCTCTTCTGATAATTCTACTGCTGTGATAACCATAGGCATATTACAACCACCAAAAACTTTGTATCCTGGCTTATTCTCACTCAATAGTACAGCTGTTGAAAATGGTGTTCCTCCAGCTAAATCAGTTA
Source organism: Fusobacterium sp. (assembly GCF_019012925.1). GTDB lineage: Bacteria > Fusobacteriota > Fusobacteriia > Fusobacteriales > Fusobacteriaceae > Fusobacterium_A. The sequence continues at coordinate 11,462 of NZ_JAGIRL010000046.1, read as the reverse complement.
AAAATATTACCTGATCGCTATTACATTCACAAAGAACCTCTTTCAATCTATCTTCAAGCTCTTTATTTCCCATTCCATTATTAAAATCTATAAAATGAAGATTAGGTTGCTCTCCAATAATATATTTTATAGTCTCTTTTATTGCTGTGGCAAAAGATCCATGACCTGTTATTATAATAGGTATCATAACTGCTTCACCACTCCTATAGTATTCCTATAAATTTTCCAGCTATTCCAATTACCAATGTTACTAAAATTAAGAATATTGGTTTTTTACCTTTTTTCAATAAATAGAACATAAATAGTGTATATAGTAATGGAAGCATGTTAGGCATAATCTTATCAATGATATCCTTTTGAATATCTATGCTAATACTTCCTAAATTTACAACATAAGCTATATTCATTCTTACAAATGAAGCTATTAATCCTCCAATTACAGTTAATCCTAAGATTAATGATCCATTTGTTACATATTGAGTGTCATCTTTTAATTTTTCAATTGCACCAACTCCCATTTTATATGAGTAATGCATTAAGAAAAATCTTAAGAATATGTGTACTATATTGAATATTAACAAGAAAATAATTGGCCCTGCTATATTTCCTTGTATTCCTAATGAAACTCCAACAGAGGCTGCAATAGGAAGTAATGTAAACCAGAATAGAGCATCTCCTATTCCTCCAAGTGGTCCCATAAGAGCTATTTTTATACCCCTTATTGAGTCTCTACTCTCTTTATTTTCCTCCATTGCTAGAACTAATCCTTGTACAAATGTTACTAAGAATGGGTGAACATTAAAGAATTCTAGATGTAATCTCATTGAATTACTTAAATCCTCTTTATTTTTATGGATTTTCTTTAATCCTGGAAGTAAAGAGTATAACCAACCACCAGCTTGCATTCTTTCATAGTTAAAAGATGCTTGTAATAAAAGTGATCTCCAAACCATATTATTTAGATCTTTTTTATTTAAAACTTTATCTTTACTTGTATCTCTATATTCCATCACTATAGTCCTCCTCACCATTTGTTGTTGCAACTGGTTCTAAACTATCCATTTTTTTATTGATATAGTAATCATATAAAGCAATGATGAAACCAATAGCTGCAATACCTATAACAGGTAGGTTTAAATAAGTTGCTAAAATAAATCCTAATACGAAGAATATAATATAATTTTTCTTAAACATAATATTAAGTAACATAGCAAAACCTATTGCAGGCATTAATCCTCCTGCTACTCCAAATCCAGCAATTAACCATTCTGGTAGTAGTTCTACTATATTTTTAGCAGCCTCAGCTCCCAATGATATAGGAAGGAAAGTTACAACGAAATAAAATACAAACAATAAAGCCATTCCCAAATAGTTTATTTTTTCAATTCCAAAAGTATTACAATCTTCTGCATATTTATCAGCCTTGTGCATTACTGGTGAGAAAAATGTAAATAGTAATGTGATACAAGCTTGTACAGCTACTGCAAAAGGTATTGCAATTCCAACAGCTGTTGCAGGATCTTGTTTAGTTAATATAGCAAAAGTACTTCCAATTATACCTCCAACTACAACGTTAGGTGGTTGTGCTCCTCCAACAGGAACTGCTCCCATCCAAACAAGCTCAAGAGTTGCTCCAGCAATAAGTCCCATTTTTAAATCTCCCAAGATTAGCCCAACGACTGCCCCTGTTACAAGAGGTCTGTGAATATGGAAAAGTCCGTTGAACAAATCAATTCCAGCAATACCAGCAAATATTGCTATTAACAATGATTCTACTAACATAGTCTTCCTCCTTCAATTTTTACTTGATAAGCTCCCAAATATTATCTTTTGATTCTGTAGGAACTCTCTGTATTTCTACTTCTACCCCTAATTCCTTCAATCTTAAAAATGCTTTTATATCACTTTCATCTACACACACTGCTTTAGATATCTGTTTTTTACCTTCAGACATATGCATATTCCCAACATTAACCTTAGTAATTGGTACCCCACCCTCTACTAATTTTACTACGTCTTGCGGAGTTTCAGCTATAATTGCAATTAGCTGTCTATCTGCAGCCTTGTGAATAATATCAATTGTCTTTTGAATAGAAAAATATCTTGTTTGAACTCCCTTAGGTGCTGCAAGGTTCATAAGATTTTGTCTAGTAGTATTCACTGCAACATCATCATTTGGAACTAGTAAAAGATTAGCTCCTGAATATTGAGTCCAAGCAGTTGCTACTTGACCGTGTATCAATCTGTTATCAATTCTAGTTAATACGATATTAGGCATAACGAGCCCTCCTTAATTTTAAAAAAATTATTATGTTGTACGTACCTTTTTAATCAATTGTAATACCTTTTTTTGTAATTGTCAATACTTAAATGTATTTTTTTAATATAAAAAATATTAAAACAGTTTAGTAGATATGCAAATAACACGTTAACATGTCATTAAAAATTAACTTGTAAAAATCTTATAAAAATGTTATTATATCTGTATAAACATAAATTTGTACGGACAACATAATGATATGAATAATAGTATTTTAATTAAAAGGAGTTTATTATGGAATTTAAAAATTGTGTAACTTGGGAAGAAATTATTCAACAACCTTCTATTTGGAAAGAAGAACTTGAAATCGTAAAGAAAAATCTTAAATCAATTGGGGAATTTATTAATAGAGTTAAAGGGGAAAAAGTTAAAGTTATTTTTACTGGAGCTGGATCTTCTGAGTTTGTAGGAAATACTCTATGCTCATATGTTAATAGCAAAGTAGATATTGATGTTTTATCAGTTCCTACTACTGACATCGTTTCTATGCCTGAACAATATCTTGAAAAAGATGTTGCAACTATTCTAGTATCTTGTGCTAGATCTGGAAATTCTCCTGAAAGTGTTGCTACAGTTAATCTAGCTGATAAATTAGTTAAAAATATACACCACATTTTCATAACTTGTAATCCTGAAGGACAACTTGCTAAAATCTCTAAAGAAGGGGAAAATAAATATCTTTTATTAATGCCAGAAAGAACAAATGATAAGGGATTTGCTATGACTGGAAGCTTCTCTTCTATGGTGGTTGCAGGGGTATTAATCCTATTGAGAGAAAACTTTGCAGAATTAGAGGAAAAAGTTGCTTATGTTTCAAATGTAGTTGAAAAAAATATAGATAGAATCCTTGAAAATATAGAGATCATAACAGATTTAGATCTAGAAAGAATAGTATACTTAGGAGATGGTGCTCTAAAAGGACTTGCTGAAGAAGTTTCATTAAAAGTACTAGAGTTGACTGGTGGAAAACTTGCATCATTCTACAATACATTCTTAGGATTTAGACATGGTCCTAAATCAATAGTAAATGAAAAAACAGCTATTGTATGTATGATGTCTAATAACTCTCATACAAGAGTTTATGAGTTAGATCTATTAAAAGAGTTTAAAAATGAGGGTGGAAAGAAAAAAATAGTAGTTTTAGATACTATTTTTGATGAAGAAGTTAAAAATAATTGTGATTATTATTTCTCATTTAATGATGAAAAATTAGGAAAAATTGAAGAGGTATTCGCAGGTTTAGGATACTTAGTATATGGTCAATTGCTATCTCTTATGAAATCAGCAAAACTAGGAATAAATCCTGACAATCCTTGCCCAACTGGAGAGGTAAATAGAGTTGTTAAAGGTGTAATAATCCACGAGTACAAATAGTTAGAAAAAATTTAGAGGAGGAAAAAAATGTTAGTATCAACAAGACAATTATTATTAGATGCACAAAAAGGAAAATATGCTGTACCAGCTTTTAATGTACATAATATGGAGACTATTCAAACTGTTGTAGAGGCAGCTGTAGAACTTAGATCACCAATTATCGTAGCTGCTACTCCTGGAACAATGAAATATGCAGGACCAGAATTTTTTATAAAACTAGTTGAGATCTGTGCAAATAAGTATGATATACCAATAGCAATGCACTTAGATCATCACGAAAGCTTTGATGAGATCAAAAATGCTATTCAAATAGGTACAAAATCAGCAATGATAGATGCTTCTCACTTTGATTTTGAAGAGAATGTAAGAAGAGTTAAAGAGGTTGTTGACTATGCTCATAGATACGATGTAACAGTTGAAGGTGAGTTAGGAGTTTTAGGTGGTCAAGAAGATGATCTAGTAAGAGATTCAAAAGATAGTAAATATACAAATCCAGCTCAAGCAAAAGAGTATGTAGAGAGAACTGGAATAGATTCTTTAGCTGTGGCAATAGGAACAGCTCATGGAGTTTACAAAGAGGAACCTAAATTAGATTTTGAAAGATTAGCAGAGATTAGAGCTGTTGTAGATATTCCATTAGTTCTACATGGAGCATCTGGTGTTCCAGCTGACCAAGTTAAAAAGGCTATCGAGCTTGGAATAACAAAAGTAAATATAGCAACAGAATTAAAAATGCCATTTGCTGCAAAATTGAGAGAAGTACTAGTATCTAAACCTGAAGAAAGCGATCCTAGAAAATATTTTGGACCTGCAAAAGAGGTTATGAAAAAGGTAGCAATGGAAAAAATATTAATGTGTGGAAGTAATGGAAAGGCTTAATTATGAATAAGATCCTAACTATTACACTGAATCCTGCCATAGATGTTAGATATTCCATTGAAAATTTTACTCTTGGAAATGTAAATAGAACCAAAGAGATAGAAAAAAATGCTGGTGGAAAAGGTATAAACGTAAGTAGAATAATAAATATTTTAGGTGGAGATATTTTAGCTACAGGTATCATTGGTGGCTTTACAGGTAAATTATTTTTAAAGAAATTAAATGAAAATTCAATAAAAAATGATTTTTTAGAGAGTGACTACGAAACTAGAACTTGTATAGCTATTGTAGATAAAAATATTGATGGCATTACAGAGATTTTAGAATTTGGAAAAGGAGATCTTGAAGTTTCTAATAATTTCAAAGAAAAATTCTCAGAGATTTTACAAGATGTTTCTATAAAAATAATCTGTGCCTCTGGAAGTTTATTAAAAGGAATTGACCCTTTAATGTATAATACTCTTATAGAGCAAAGTAATAAAAAAGGGGTAAAATTTATTCTAGATACCAGTGGTGAAACTCTATTAGCAGGAATAGAAGCTAAACCATTCTTGATAAAACCAAACAAAGAGGAGTTAGAGTTTATCTTAAATAGAAAACTTGAAACTGAAGTTGATATTATCAATGCAGGTAAGGAGTTAATTTGTAGAGGAGCTCAAAATGTAATGATTACTCTTGGAGGTAGTGGAGCTCTATTAGTTACAGCTGATAAGATTTATAAAGGGACTTTCCCTAAAGTTACTATAAAAAATACTGTAGGTTCTGGAGATTCAACAGTAGGTGGTTTTGCATATGCTCTATCTCAAGATAGAACCCTACCTGAATGCTTTAAATTAGGAATTGCCTGTGGAACAACTAATGCTATGTTAGATACTACAGGAACAATAGATATGGATATATTAAATGATATTCTTCCTAAAATAAAGATAGAAGAGATTATATTATAAAAATTACTACCAATAACACTTTAAATTATAAAGAAGAACACTTCCTTGAAAGGAAGTGTTCTTTTTTATTTGGGAGTATAATATATACTCCCAAACCTTATTTATTCAATTTTTGTAAAACTATTTTTTGAGTGCTTCCATTATTTCTTAAATCTATCTCTAATTTTGTTGTATTTTTACTATTTTTTACCAAAATACCTTTATCACTACTTTCAATCACTTTATAATTTCCTTTAATTTCAAGTATTGATCTATAGTTTTGAAGTTGTGTTGGATCACTTACATATAGTTCTAATATATCATCTTTTTCATTTTTGATAATTGACATTGCTGAAAATACTTTTATATTTTCAAACTCCTGTACACTATCCTTCCAAAAATTCATAGCTAATACTCCACTATTTCTATCTTTTACTATATGAGCTTCCTCATCCAATTTAACTATTTCAAATCTTGAAACATCATAGTTATCTACGGCTTCTTTAGAGAACATTGGAAGTATTAAATAAACATAACTATCTTTTCTTGGATCCTTTCCATGATCCATATAAGTTACAAAATATCTCTTACTTATCTCCTCAGTTAAAGTTCCACCTATATTTTTCCAAGAACCTTTATTCTCCTTAATATCTACTTTTATTTTTGGTCCTTTGATTACTCTGTATCCTATATTCTCTTCAGGATAATTACCATTAAAGTTTATTGAAAGATTTTTAGAATTTTCTATAACTTTTCCATCTATTAACTCTTCACCATTAACAAATATTTTTCCATTATTTAGAATTCTATTATCTATAGTAGTATGTATCTCTCCATCATTACTTCTGATATTTGAAGCTAGTGCTAAAGTTACACCATCTATCATAAACCAAGATTTTTTCATTCTAGTTTGTTTGTTCCAAGAGATCATATCCATTCCTACAAAAGCTAAATCTTTACCTTCAACTCCTCCTACAAAAGCTTTTGGACTTACTAGAGCTTTTACTCTTCTCTCCCCTGCTTTATCTCCCATTTTATTGATACTATTTGTTACTCCAGGTAAGTGATACATATCCACTGTTGGCCAAAACTCTGTATATGTACTAGAATCTTTACCATAAATATATGTCATTCCATCTCCAGTATACCAACCTTTAATGTTTTCTCCATTCATAGTCTCATAATTTGCAACTCTATTTGAATGCATAGATACTACTACTTTTCCATCTTTATCATTTATATATACAGCTCTATCCATAGCTCCAAATACCTTTGCTCCTTGTACATCTAGAGCATCTATCTCTCCACTTTCTACTATCTCTTTTAAAATACTTTTTATAAGAGGGTTTGTTTCTTTCTCCACTAATGAGTATTGATTATTCTCTAAAACAACTTTCTTTATTAACTCTTTCAATTTATCTTGATAATTTTTTGAAGCTCCTTCAGAAAGAAGTGCAACAGAACTAATTAAAATTCTAGCTCTCTCTATATCACTTGACTTATCTCTTGAAATAGATCTTCCATTTACAGAGTCATTTATTCCTCCATTTATCAAAAGATAACTATATCCATTCAATATCGCTTCATAAATATTATCCAATCTAGGATCTTCCATTTTAAACTCTGTTCCATTGATTAAATATAGCATCAATCCTAGCCCATCAAATAGTACAGCTGCATAAGTTCCATTATATGCTACATTGTCATGTTGAATAAAAGATCCATCTCTATAGAATCCATCTCCTATAGTTACTAGCTCTCCTACCTCTACTGCAGCATTTAATCCTTCTAAAATCTCCTCTTTATCCTCCATTAAAACTCCTCTCATAAAAGAGATTATAGAAGTATCTATTCTATTCCCACCTGTTGATACTCTTTTGTTTGGAGCTGATGAATATGTAGCAGAAGGACTTACTCCTGACCACTTCGCATCTGGTTGAAAATATTCTGAGGCTTTTAAATATTTAATCCTATTCTCTTTAGAGATATCTTCGTACATCAATGTAATTATCTCATTTAATTTTTTAGGAATTCCTAACTCCCATTGCCACCAGTTTCCTAATTCTGGTAAATCCTCATGGTAAGCATTGATATATAACCATTCTAAAGCTTCAACTATCTCATTTTTTATCTTCTCATTCTTATAATACTTAGTTTCTGGTGTTATATAAGCTATTGCTAACTTAGCTAGGTTGTTATATTGGATTAATACATCTACTCCGCTTGTCATATTTTCAGCACTTTTAAAGATTGATTTTCTATCTTTAGATAGATTTATTTGACTATACACTGCATCAGCTGACTTCTCATTTAGACTTGCAACTTCGGAAAAATCAAAATCTAATTCCTTTCCATTCTGAGGTAATCCAACTAAAAATTTTGTCCATTTATCCCTTATTTTTCTATAATCTTTTATTTCATTTTTCTCTTGTTCTTGATAATTTACTTCTTCTACTTTTTGAATATCCTTAGAAAAAGAAGTATTACTCAATATTAAAACAGCACATAATAAAATTAATTTTTTCTTCACTCTTATTCCTCCTCACTATTAGAAATTATAGCTAAATCCTAATTTTGGTCTAAATGAATATGATTTTGTAATTCTTCCATAATCCTTACTTGCGTGATCTTTATTTTTTGTTTTTATATCTAGGAATGTTATTCCACCGAACACATTAAATCCTGGAACTACAACATGATTATAGTCTACAGAGTATCTTGTTTCATAGCTTTCAGCACCTTTTTTATTATTGTCTAAGCTATTATACCAAGCTCCATTTCCTAATGGAAGTCTCAATGAAAGTGTTACATTATCCCCATTTCCAAAATAATAAGTTGCTGAAGGTCTCAATTGATTTAATTGATATCTTCTTGAATCTCTTGCCTCTGAAATATCTTTTGCTACGCTATCCCAAACAAGTTTTCTATTACTGTGATCCATCCATCTATCTTCTCTATAGTATCCTAATCTAAGATTCCAACTTGGCATAAATCCTGAATAAGTTAAGTAGTATTCTCCCTCTACTACAAAGTCCATCTGTCCTTCTCTTATTCCTTCATAGTTATATTTAAATATACTTGTAGGCTTAGCTTCAAATTTAAATCCATTTCCTAAATTATAAGTAAAGTTAGGAGTAAGTCTTAATTGGTGTACTCCCTCTTTTAATCTTTGAGGTTTTTCATAAGTAGATAATGCTGGTTTTTCAGCAGTTTCATTTCTATATCCTATGTTCAATCCATATTGACCTTTAGAGTATAGTTCTCTCCATCTAGCTTCACCATGTATTCTTGTTGAACTAAATTTATTTTCATTCTCTTTAGTTTCCTTCAAGAAATCATTAGCCATATAGTATCCCTCAAAATAGTAAGACCAATTCGATTGCTTATCTATCAAATTCAATATAAATTTAGGTGTTACCTTTGTAGATGTAGCATAATCTCCACCTGTTAAATAATTTTCTGTTGAATGGTAGTAAGCTCTATCTGAATCATCTTCATTCTCAAACATAAAACTAAATGTTCCCATCCATCTATCAGAAGTTGATCTCGTATTTTCAATACCTTGTAATACAGGCCCTATTATTAAGTTATCTGCTAAACTGTCCATTTTATATGACATTCCTAAACTCATTAAATCTGTATCATATTTATCTGATCTAGCTATTGTGTATTTTCCATTAACTGCTAAAGATTCTGTCAACTCTACTTGCCCAAATACACTTGCTGATATCACATTCTCTCTATCAACTGTTCCTACTTTATATTGTTCTGGTATTCCTTGCATATTTAATCTTTTTCCATCTTTTATATTTCCTATCTCTGTTTCCCAAGAAAAATCTGCTCCAACTAAATATTTTCTATCTAAGATATATCCAGAATTTTGAAGTGTCATTCCTATATTTGGAGTTATTGAATAATAAGAAAACTCATTTGCACTGGCATTTTTTACCATTAGAGTTGTATTTTTATCCCCTATCTTTAACTCCTCTTTTTCATTTATATTCCCTTGCATAATTCTATTAATATCAATACCTGTATAGAATAATGCTCTATTTTTTTGATCATCTTTTAAAGTATATACAACGTTTGTTCCTATTCCCATTGCATAAGTTGGATAATTTGATTTCAATTCTTCACTATAGTTTCCAATATTTATCTTTCTATTAACTTTATTATGTCCATAGACAAATGAGAAATTTGAGTTTAGTGATATATTGTTATTAAAATCGTAATTATAATATCCACCTAAATACGTATTAGTCGATCTGATATTTCCACTAATTCCATTATCAAATTCTGCATCTCCTCTACTTCCACCATATACAAATCCCAATCTTGAATTTGGATAAACTTGTTTTTCTGTTATACCAAGTATTCCTCTTTCATCATATGAAGCTGACATTAATCCATTCATTTTATGATTACTATCTAAATACACTACATCTTGTGTCCATGAATTATTTGCTCTATTTGATATATACTCTCCATTTAATGCCCTATTTCTCATTGTATTAACAAGAGTTCTTGAATTAATAGCAGAAATATCTACTGTATATCCATGTATTCCACCTGACATTTGAGCCATAGCCTGTGTAAATTCTCCAGAAGTTTTTAAAGTATCTAGTTCCTTTACGACTTTATTAAATAAGTCTCCTGACATATTACTTCTATTTTTATCAAAAACTGTTGCAAAATCTTTTAATTCACCTTTTGTCACTACATTTTGATAATTTTCTTTTTTAGCTACTAAATTACCATTTTTATTAACTTGATAATCCCATACTGCTGTTTTATCTAACTCTGCATTACTTAAATCAAGCTTTTTTCCTTCTAATCCTAAAGCTTCATTTACATTAAACTCATTTCTTCCATCACTAGAATTAAAAACTAAATTTGTTTTTCCTGTAAAAGTAAGTTTTCCAGCATCAATAATTGGATTTTCTGTTGCATTTGGATTAGTTAAAGAATCTTTGAAGTTTATAGTTAATTTACTATTTTCCATAGTCAAATTTCCAGAACTATCCTGTACTTTATTTAGTTTTTCAAGTGTATCTAATTTATTTTTACTCTCCTCTAGATACTTTTTAGTTCCTTTATTATACTCTAAAGCTATTGTTGAATCTGTTATTGTTGTATCTCCACCTCTTACTACTATAGCTTCATATTTATCAATATTTAAATTACTTTGTTTTCCATTAATTGCTAGTACATCTATCCCCGTATTTCCAAGAATTTTTCCATCTATTTTACTTCCTTCTTTTAGATATACAGTATTGTTAGTTCCAGTAACTGATTCTATTGCACTCCCAGTAGTTGTTATCTCACCACTATTGATAAAATAACCATTATCTAATTTTACTCCTGTTCCTACTCCTGAAATCTTCCCATTATTTATTACATTTCCACCTTTATTATATACAGCTAAAGCTCCACCAAATAAATTTATCTCTCCATTATTTGTAGCATTTCCTTTAGCATTTAGATAAATTCCTTTTGAATTTGCTCCTGACACTGATATTTTTCCATCTTTTGTATTCTCAAATTCTGATAATTCTATTTTTGGATTTAAGTTAGTATCATCTGTAGCAGTAAAAAATACTCCTATTCCTTCATTACTTACTGTAATGTTACCTCCATTACTTGCTTTTCCTCCATTATTTAAATTTATTCCTTTTGAATTTTTTCCTGATACTATTATCTCTTTTTTATTACTAAAATTTGAATTTGTTGGAGTAACTTTTTTATTTTTTTCATCAATAATACTTCCATTTACATATGTTCCTATTCCACCATTTGCTACTTCTATTGTTCCTTTATTTGTAGCTGTTCCTTTAGATATATTTATTCCTTTTGAATTTGCTCCCGTTACTGCTATCAAATTCTCATTAATAAATTCTGCTTTATCATTATTTACAGTTACTCCCTCTGCTCCTGCTCCTGATACAGTCTGTCCTTTATCATCT
>NZ_JAGIRL010000008.1 GCF_019012925.1 Fusobacterium sp. | reverse complement strand
TTATCTCCTACTGTGTAGCCTCTTCTTCCTCCAAAACCAATAGCAAACTCCTCTCCAAATCTTTTTATTAAATGATTATGTAGTGCTTGTTCTGCTTCTTCTATTGTTACTTTTCTTCCACAGGCTGTTAATAAAAGTAATGAGGTAATTAATATTATTTTTTTCATATTTTTCCTCCCAAGCTTATTTTATATATATTTTACAATATTCCTTTTTATTAATCTACTTATATTTATTGAAAAAATTGTTATCTTATAGATTAATGAGAGGAAAAAATCCTCTCATTTTTTGATATATGAAAAAACCTAAGCTCAAAACTAAGCTTAGGTTATTAAACTTCTATTTAAATTTAGTATCTAATTCTCTTTTATCCATTTCCTCTTCAGGTTTTAATGTAAATTGAGATTTCATATTTTTAATAAATGTTCCCATTTCATCAGCACTTCCAACTATTCTATTAAAAATAGCCAGATACTCAGTTATAATAGGATTGTTAACATCATAAGGATATCTCATCAAATGATCTATCTCACTCCAAGCTTCTTCAAAAACAGTTCTAACCTGTATTTCAACAAGAATCTCATCTTTTTTAGTCACAGGAATTCCAATAAGGTAGTGTACAGAACGATATCCGTGATCTCTAACTATTATTTCGCAGTTCATCTCAGAGATACTCTCTTGTAATTGTATCACATTGTAATCTCCTCTTCTGATATTGATTTGAGGAGTTTCTCTAATGTCCCAAAGTCCTAATATCTCGTGATGTATATTTTTCCAATCATCTTTAAAAAGGTGTAGCACTCTAATACCAATAAGGTCAGTAACAATTCCCTTATAAGTATCAACAGAGATGCCTCTATCAACATATTTTTTTCCTTTTCTAATAATCTTTTCAATTAGGTGTTTAGGTTTTTTAACTCTTCTTCTAACTGAGTGTACACTAGGAATATCAATTAATTTAGAAACGATATACTCAGCTTCTTTCTCCAACTGAGGTACTAATTTTACATAGTTATCATAGATCTTATTCAGTTCTTCCCAAACAAGACCAGTAGATGCAAAATACTCCTCATCTATTGAAAATTCTTTAAAAAATTGATCTTTATCAAGCATATTAAACACAATTTACTCCTTAATTTAAAACTATTTTTCAACTTTTTCAAGCTGTATTTCAACTAATTTTCTATATCCAACAATTGAGTTAGACTTTTCATTAATATCTTTTTGAGAAATTTGATCTTTTATAACTATTTTCTCTTGAAGAGAGTAGTTAATTCCTCTAAAATCAAGAGGGTGCTTCTTGATAAAAACTAAACTATCTCCCTCTCTTATTCCATCTTTATTTTCAACTTTAAAATTTAACCAACTGTTTAAGATTTTCTTATCCTCTAAATAACATTGTAAAAGGTGTAGAGTATAGAAATCCATAGATGTATCAGAGAAAGCTTTACTCTTAGATGGTGAGATAATTGACTCAACGCTTTCATATTGAGTGATAGATTTCAATATCATACCAAATTTGTGAGATTGTATAGGATTTTCAAAAATAATATCTCCATGTAGGTCTTTTATGTGGAAAGATAATCTTTCACCTGAAAAAACTCTTCTAATAAGGTCAGCAACAGCATTCAATCTAGAGTTCTTTAACTTGCTAAAGATTTCATACCTAAAGAAGTCTCCCTCTTTGATAAGAGTATTATTTTCCAATTTTATACTCAAGCCTAACTTAAACTCTCTCGTCTTAAATTCAAATATCTTAAACTTATTGAAACTAACTATTCTCAAATTAACATTTAATAGTGGAGTATCTCCAATATGTAAAGTGGTATTTCCTAAACTGATCTGTTCAATCTCTTTTTCATAATGAGATATATTACTATCTTTAATTGGGAAATTTTTTAGTTTCATAGATGTATATTGAATCTCTATACCAGTTTCAATTCCAGCTTCTTTAATCAATGTTACAGTTTTAGGTTCAGAAGACTCATATGGAATATCATCCTTAATAGGAGTGTCAGCAATTATATCTAGAGGATTTACATCTTCTTCTATAGCTGAATCATAGTCTAATTTTAGTAGAGGAGAAGTTTCCTTTTCTGTATTTTCAGTGGTAGTACTATCGGGATTAACTTCCTCTGATACTACCACACAAACTTTTTTTCAGGAAGTATTCTCTCTTCTTTTTGTGAGATTTCACTAAAATAATCTAGGAAATCTTTTGTACTAGAGGTAATTAATTTAATATTGTATTTTCCAATTAAATCTGCTGATTTACTACTAATAATAGAAGTATTGGTAATCATATATATAGGTTGGAACTCCTTTAGAGGTTCTAAGATGAAACTAAGCATATTCATCATATCAGAATCTTCTAAATCAATTCCTAAGAAGATAGTTGGTCTACTCTTGATCTCCTCTCTAACTCTCTTAAAAAACTCTGAATAAAATTCCAAAGTCTTTAATTTTCTAATATCTTGACTAGAGATAAAGAAAGTAGAAACAGAGGACATATCCCCTAAAAATTTATAGTAACCTATAGTATTCTCTTTTCTCTTTTGAATATTAGTAGGAGTAATTTTTGTAATTGAATCACAAAAATTAGTCTCAATAATATTATCAAAGTTATTTGTAAAAATATTTTCAAATAAACCTGAATTGATAATATTGCTATATATATCAATATTTACACTATATCTATGTTCGAAATTTTCTTTAATCTGTTTAACCAAATTCTTTTTTGTATCTATAACTGCATCTAAATATGCCTGCACTATATCTGAAAAAGAGTTCATATCTTTTATATATCTTTTTGTAGATTGCTGTAGCTCTGATAAAATGGCTTCTGAGATGTCAGTTTTTGAAGGATATCCAGTTAACTTATTTAAAAAATCACCAGTAAAAAGATTAAATTTTTGATCTTTTTCAAATTTTTCAAAAAAGTTCTTCATAGTTCTCACCTGCCTTAAAAATTAAAATAGTTCACTATTAGTATAACTTATAATTGGGAAATAAACAACAAAAAATTAAAAAAAAAAGGATTTTTTTAGAAAAAAGTGCTACAATTTATTAAGGAGGTAAAAGTATGGAAATTTTAATACCGTTTTTTAGAGATTATATTATTGTAATCAATGCATTATTTCTATTTATTATAGTACTATTGGAGAGGAAAAATCCATTATTTACTCTCTTTTGGATAACACTTTTAGTACTGGCTCCATATCTAGGATTTGTAGCCTATCTGTTTTTTGGATTGAGTTTTAGAAAGAAAAGAGTGGTTAATCAATTTTATAAATGGAAATTTTTATATAGCAAAAAAGTGATGGGATTTTCCCATTATAAAGAGTTGGTGAAATGGGAGCAACTCATATCCTATGTTGAGATTTCATCTAAAAATCAACTTACATCATTAAATACAAGCAAGATTTTTATAGATGGAAATGATTTCTTTTCAAGTGTAAAAGAGGATCTAAAAAATGCTAAAGTAAGTATCAATATGGAATACTATATCTTTAGAGGAGATGGACTTGGAAGCGAGATTGGTGAGATACTATTGAAAAAAGCCCAAGAGGGAGTGAAGATAAAGATCATAGTAGATGGTGCTGGTGGCTATGATAGAAAGATGTTAAAGAGATTTAAAGCTAATGGAATTGAAGTAGGAGTATTTTTTCCTTCAATTTTCCCTTGGTTCAAAATCACAAGCTTAAGAGCAAATTATAGAGATCATAGAAAATTGTGTTTGATAGATAGCAAATATGGATATATAAGTGGATTTAATATTGGAGATGAGTATCTAGGAAAGGGAAAGCTTGGATATTGGAGAGATACAGGATTGAGAATATTTGGAGAAGCGTGTATAGAGTTAGAGAAAGAGTTTTTCTTTTCTTGGGGTATTGTAAAAAAAGAGAAATACACATATAAAAAAGAGTATGAGTATAATGCTGAGGTTTTAAAAGAGTTAATTGAGGTAAAAGGAAAGCATAGTGGACATATGCAAGTGGTAAGTAGTGGACCAAACTATCAATTTAGAGCAATAAGGGATAATGCTCTTAAGATGATAATGAAAGCACAAAAATACATTTACATTCAGACTCCGTACTTTGTTCCAGATGATACTGTTTTAGATGCTTTAAAAATAGCTACTCTATCAGGAGTAGAGATAAAGATTATGATTCCAGATAAACCTGATCATTTTTTTATCTACTGGGTAAATCAGTATTTTAGTGGTGAACTATTAGATTTGGGAGTAGAGGTATACAAGTATGGAAGAGGGTTCCTACATAGCAAATTTATAGTTGTTGATGATGAGGTTGTAACTGTAGGAACAGCTAATTTTGACTACAGAAGTTTTTATCAAAACTTTGAGATAAATGTAAATATCTATGAAAAAGATGTAGCTAGAACATTTAGAGATATATTTAATAACGATATTAAATTTAGTCACAAACTCTTTAGAAGTGAGTATTCTAAAAGAGGTTATTATATAAAATTAAAAGAGTCAATCTGTAGATTGTTGGCTCCAATAATGTAGAAAGAGAGTTGACCTGATATGGTAGAGTTTCAAAAACTTTCAAATTTCTTTTTTCCTTTTATAGAGAGTGATTTTAGGTATGCTGGAGATTTTTATTATGATCTACATATTCACACTACAGCTTCAGATGGATTTATAAAGCCAGAATTTTTAAAAAACTTTGTAGATCATAAAAGATATCTAATCTCAGTAACTGATCACAATGAGATAAGAGGTGCTGTTAAATTACGTGAGTTAGGGATTAACAATGTTCCAGGATTGGAACTAGGTTGTGAAGATGGATTTGAAATGTTAGTTTATTTTAAAAAAATGGAGGATCTAGAGGAGTTTTACAGAAAAGAGGTAGAACCCTATAGAAATATTAAGAGAATGGCTAAAACTCATAGAGGTATATATGAGTATTTAGATGTTTTAAATCAGTGGGAGTGCCATAAATCAATTCCTCATATCTGTGGAGTGGTACAAAAAAATTTTATAAATAATAAAGAGTATATCTATGATGTAATAAAAAAAGTGGATTCATTAGAAACACATAACCATGCACTTCCAATGGTTAGAAATCTTATGGCTGGAGAGTTGAGAGAGAGATACAATCTAACTGCAACATTTGGAAGTGATGCTCATATTTTAAGGGAGATTGTATCATATTATAAATATTCTAATATGGATTTGAGTAGTGGTGAGAAGATAGTTGACTATATCTATAAGATAGGAAGTTTAAGCGGAATTGGGCAAAAACACCTGTTATATTTAATTAAAAGTTTAACATAGTAAAAAAAACCTTTTCAAAAAATAAAAATTATAGTATAATGAATAGGTAGTGATCCCGTAGCTCAATTGGATAGAGCAATTCCCTCCTAAGGAATAGGTTGTGTGTTCAAACCACATCGGGATCGCCATTCTTTACAGGAGGAAGATATATGAAGAGAGTGATATCTTTAGTGTTCCTTGTAATGTTAATTAGTTCTTGTAGCTCTTATACTCCTAAGAGTACCGAAGCTAGATATAATAAGCTTTCTAATAAGATGGATAAGTTGATGGACGATGTCATAGTGGAGAGGAAAAGAGCAGAGCTAGAGAAAGATTTTACAAAGTTTAACAAAGGAATGGTAGAGTACAAAAAGAAAAATGCTGATGAAGATGTTGACTACCTAGATAATTATATAAAAAAGACAAATATAAAAATACAATATTTAAGAGATTTGAGAGATTAATTCTCTCATTTTTTTATGCAAAGAAAAAATATATTTGACAAATAGAAAAAAATGTCATATGATATGACCTATAAGATAAAATTGAATAGAAATCGGATGAAGATATAGGGAGAGAGCGTTAAGCCGCCGACGAAGTAAATCTTTCAGGCAAGTTCGAAGAACTATGGACCTATATTGGACGAGCCTCTGGAGAGACTCTATGAGCACCGAAGGAGCAAACCCAAGCAATTGGACTAAACTCTCAGGTAAAAGGACAGAGGAATTATGCAACTTACATTTAGTTATATTATGTATAATTCTTTTTTTGATTTCCAGAAGGTAGATTCTACCTTCTTTTTTTATTCAATTTAAAAGGAAATAAATAGGAGGAATTAAAAATGCAACAAGTAGTAACAACAATCAATGAATTTTTATGGGGGAACTTTCTAATACTTCTTTTGATGGGAACAGGAGTTTACTTTACATTAAAACTAAATTTTATCCAAATTAGAAAATTTAGTGAGGGAATAAGAAGAGTTACAGGTTCAATGGCTCTTAATGGAAAAGCAGCAGATCACAATGGGATGTCATCTTTTCAGGCTTTGGCAACAGCAGTAGCAGCACAGGTAGGGACAGGAAACCTTGCTGGAGCAGCAACAGCTATCGTATCTGGAGGACCAGGAGCTATATTCTGGATGTGGGTAAGTGCTTTCTTTGGAATGTCAACTGTATACGTTGAGGCTATATTGGGGCAGATGTTTAAGAAAAGAGTTAATAATCAGATAACAGGAGGACCTTCATATTATATAGAGACAGCTCTTAAGAATAAATTTCTTTCAAAGGCTTTAGCTGTATTTTTCTCAATTGCTTGTATCTTAGCTCTTGGTTTGATGGGAAATGCAGTACAGGCCAACTCAATATCTGTAGCTTTTGATAAGGCTTTTGGAGTACCAGCAGTAGCTATGGGAGTTGTAATATCTTTACTTGCTGGCTTTGTATTCTTTGGTGGGATAAAAAGAGTTGCTGCAGTGACAGAGAAGATAGTACCAGTTATGGCGGGATTATATATAGCAGCTTGTATAGTAATTATCTTTATTAATTATAGAGAGATAGTACCAGCTCTAACTTCAATTTTTTCTTCAGCTTTTACTACTCATGCAGCTGTAGGTGGAGCAGTGGGAATAAGTGTTAAACAAGCAGTTAGATATGGAGTGGCAAGAGGGCTTTTCTCAAATGAAGCGGGAATGGGATCAACACCACATGCTCATGCTATAGCCAAGGTTAATCACCCAGGGGAACAGGGAATAGTGGCTGTTGTTACAGTTTTTATAGATACTTTTGTAGTTTTGACAGGAACAGCCTTAGTTATTCTAACTTCTGGTGTTCAAGAGGGAACAGGAATAGTCTTAACACAGAATGCTTTTGTAAAATCTTTAGGTTCTTATGGGGATATGTTTATAGCTATATGTCTATTCTTCTTTGCTTTTTCAACTATCATAGGTTGGTATTTCTTTGGAGAGGCAAATATAAGATACCTATTTAAAAACAATATCTCAATAAATGTATATAGAATTATTGTTATGTTAGTTATTATTAAAGGATCTGTATTAAAAGCTGAGTTAGTGTGGGAGATGGCAGATATGTTTAATGGAATGATGGTACTTCCTAACTTAATAGCTCTATTAGCACTAGGAAAATATGCTAGAACAGCAATGAAGGAGTATGAGTTAATAAATAAATAATTGTTACTTAATAATAAAGAGCAAGTAGGCTTGGCTAACTTGCTCTTTTCTTAAATCAATTAGATTTTTTTTACAAATTCAGATTTTAGTTTCATAGCTCCAATACCATCAATTCTACAATCAATGTTATGATCTCCTTCAACTAAACGAATATTTTTAACTTTAGTTCCAATTTTAACTACTAAAGAACTTCCTTTTACTTTTAAATCTTTTATAACTGTTATACTATCTCCGTCTTGTAAAATGTTTCCATTAGAATCTTTTACAACTAGAGTTTCCTCCTCAGTTTCATTATCTAAACTCCACTCATAAGCACACTCAGGGCATATTAATAGATTCTCATCCTCATACACGTATTCTGAATTGCACTTTGGACAGTTTGGTAATTTTGACATTCAATCTCCTCCATAAAAAAATTTCTTAGATATTATACCATAAAATTCAATTCTAGAAAAGATTATTTTTTTCTACGAAGTGCTACAATACAACCAAGTAGGACAAAAGAAGCACCTATACCTTGATATAGAGTGATATTTTCATTTAATAATAGATAACCTATAATAGCTGTAACAGGTGGTAAAGTAAGTTTTAAAACATTTAAAACAACAACACCCTGTTTTTGAATGATGAAAAATGTCATAACCATACCTACAAATATAGAGTACATACCAGTCAATAGTACTTTTGTTATATTATCACTTGAAGCAGTTAGAAGTTCATGTATATTTCCAGTCATTATAGATATAGTGAAGAAAATAATACTTGTCAAGATAGATGAGCAACTACTGATAACCATAGAGTGTATATGTTTAGCTGTCCCCTTAACAACAAAACTTTGTAGTGTCTGTATAACAATTGTTCCTGCTAAAAGAGTGATTCCAAGTAAAAAGTCTGAACTAGATGAACTTTTGTGAGCACCAGTTAGAACAAAGACAAATGACCCTGCTAGAGCTAACAATCCACCTAAAATAAAGTGTAACTCTTTAACTTTCTCCCTTTCATCTAAGAAGAAGATAGCAGCCATTATAATAGAAAATGGCATACTTAATATTCCAAATATACTACCTGCCAGAGCAGATGTTTTACTGAGTCCACCAACGAAACAATACATATTTCCAGCTGTTAATGAAGCAAGAAGAAATAGTCTTGGAAGTAGCCAAAGATTATTTTTTAATTTTATTAACTCATCTCTAAATTTGAAAAATGAAACTAGAACAAAGAGAGTTCCACCAGATAAAAACATTAGAGCATTAGTGTTAACAGTGTGAAATATTGTACTTATGTAACGAATCAGTGGATAACCAAACCCCATAAATAAAATATAGATTATAGCAGATAATTGATTTTGTTTCTCTTTTATATTCATAACCCCTCCTTAATTTTAGAAAAATAATAGCTTTAATCCACTTATTATGCTGAGTATAACAATGAACTTTTCAAAAAGCTCCTGATTCATCTTTTCAACAAAGTATTTTCCTGCAAAAACTCCTACAAAAACAAATGGAATAGCTACACTTGTTAACTTGAAAGTCTCTAGATGTATGTTTTTTAAAACTACTACATAGAGAGTTACCTTAACAAGATTTACTATAAAATAGAACCAAGTTCTAGTACCATAGAATTTATCTCTATCCATTTTGATATTTAGAAGATATATACTCATTAGAGGACCAGATACATTCCCGATAAATGCAGCAAATCCACCTAAAAATCCAAACAGGACACTCAATTTAGAAAAGTCAATTTTAAAGTTTTTTAATAAGGTAAGAATTCCAATAACAAGTATTATTATTCCCATACTCTGTTTAAAAATCTCATCAGATATGTATTTTCCAAAGATCACAGCAACAATCATTCCTAAAAATGTAAGAGGAAGCATTTTTAAAACAACTTTTTTGTCAGCATTTTTTCTGTAGATATACATAACAATGAGGTCAGAAACGAGGATAGGGATAATGATAATACCAGCTGAAGCCTTACCACCATAGATACTAGCTAGGATAGGTGAGAAGATAAGAGCAGCTGGAATACCAAGCTTACTAACTCCACAACCAATTCCTAAACCAATCATTCCCAAAATTTCTAAATATGACATCAAACCTCCTTAAATTCAATGCAACTTTTGCTAAAATATGCTATAATTATACTATAGCCAAAGTTATTTTAGCATAAAAAATAAAAATTTAATAGATTTAAGAGGAGAAATTTTTATTGGCTTAAAAAATAAGAAAAATTTAGATGATTGAGGAGATAGGTATGAGTATTGGAATAAGGATCGTACTGATAATAATTTTAATGAGTATCTGTATGTTTTTATCTATTAGTGAAATATCACTAGCTTCAGCTAGAAAATTGAAATTACAACTTATGATTGATGAGGGAAATAAGAATGCTGAAAGAGTGATGGATATTCAACATACATCTGGAGATTTTTTTACAGCTGTTCAAATTGGAACTAATGCAGTATCTATATTAGCTGGTATTGTGGGAGATGGAATTATTGCTCCATATGTTAAGAGTTTTATAGTAGAATATATTCCAATGTTGTCATCACAGAGCTCTTTCATAGGTGATACACTATCTTTCGTACTTATAACAGCACTTTTTATAGAGTTTGCTGACTTAGTACCTAGAAGAATGGCAATGGTAGCCCCAGAAAAGATATCTACAGTGATAGTGAGACCAATGCTATTTCTTATTCAGATAGTAAAACCTCTAATATTCATATTCAATGGTACAGCTAATATAATTTTTAAGATATTTGGAATACCATTGGTGAGAGAGGAGATTATAACCTATGATGATATTTTTGCTATGGTAGATGCAGGAGCAGAGGCTGGAGTGGTACAGAAGAAGGAACACTCACTAATAGAAAATATATTTGAGCTGGAGTCGAGGTGGGTTTCCTCTATAATGACAACAAGGGATAATATAGTATATTTGACTGTGAATGAATCAGAGGAGAGTATAAAAAATAAGATTGCAAACAATCCACATGCTAAGTTTTTAGTCTGTGAGAATGATATTGATTCAATATTGGGTTATGTAAGTTCTAAGGATATACTACCTAGAATGTTGACAGGTGAGATCAATGGTTTAAAAAATATCAAAGGTATATATAATAGGGCTTTGTTGGTTATTCCAAATACCTTGACACTTTCTGAAGCTTTGGATAGATTTAATGAAGCTAGAGATGATTTTGCAATAATTTTAAATGAATATGGATTGGTAGTTGGACTAATAACTCTAAATGATGTAGTCAACACTCTAATGGGAGATATTGTACATCAGATATTAGATGAGCAGATAATTGAGAGAGAAGAGGGCTCTTGGCTTATAGATGGGGAGACACCTGTGGAAGATGTAAAAAAAGTGTTGGTAGATATTGAGAAGTTTCCAGAGGAGGATACATATGAAACAATAGCAGGGTTTATGATGTATATGTTGAAGAGTATCCCTAAAAAATCTGCTGTTGTAGATTTTGAGAACTATACCTTTGAAGTGGTAGATGTAGATAGATTTAAGATTGACCAGCTTTTAGTAACAAGAAAAAATGAGAAACAAAATTAAAATAAAACATTAAAAAATGGAGAGATGATTAAAATGGATTTAAGAAGAGAGTGGAGGAGAAACAAAAAAGTTTTTCTAGCGATTATGACAATAGCTTTACCAGCTATTACGGATCTTTTTGCACAGACTTTATTAGGATTTTTTGATATGCTTATGGTTGGAAGGCTTGGAGCTGAAGCAATAAGTTCAGTAGGAGTAGGAAATGCCCCTATCAATGCTGTCCTCCCCATATTCTTTGCTGTAAGTATTGGAACAACAGCTCTGGTGAGTAGGGCTTATGGTTCTAATAATAAAAAAGAGGGAAAGAATGCTATGGCTCAAAGTTTAATACTTTCTCTTCCTATCTCTTTGGGGATAACTTTGCTTTTATTTATATTTAAGGATAAGACTTTACAATTGGTGGGAAGAGCTAACGATATGAACCTACAGATGACAGGTGAATACTATGCAACTGTACTTTTAGGGATGCCGTTTCTATGTTTTAACGTAGTTTTCTTCGCAGCCTATAGATCTATATCGAAAGCGAATATGCCTATGATAGCCAATATCTTGAGTATATTCTCAAATATTCTGTTTAACTATCTATTTATATTCGTCTTTGGTTGGGGAGTAATGGGAGCAGGAATAGCTACTACTCTATCACGTGGAATGATAACTTGTATATTTATATATACTACATTCTTTACAAAGAGATTCTGGGTATCAATACCATTAAGAAAATTAAAGCTATTTGATAAGAATATGTCAGGAAGAATCTTAAAAGTTGGAATACCAGCTGCAGTAGAACAGGGGGTATTCAGAATAGGTATGTTAATATTTGAGATGATGGTAATCTCATTGGGAACTATGGCATATACTTCCCATAAGATAGCACTTACAGCTGAATCATTTTCATTTAATATGGGATTTGGATTTTCAGTGGCTGGAACAGCCTTAGTGGGACAACAGTTGGGAAAGGGATCAGCTAAAAATGCTCATAGAGATGCAATGGCAACAACAGCTCTAGCTATCTTTATGATGTCCCTTTTTGGTTTGACATTCTTTATTATTCCAGGAACAATAATACATATGTTTACAGATGAACCAGAGATAAAAGAGATGGCAACAGTGGCTTTGAGATTGGTTTCTATATGTCAACCATTCCAAGCTGTATCAATGGTTTTAAGTGGGTGTTTGAGAGGAGCTGGAGATACAAAGGCTGTATTGTGGATAACAGCAATAGGAATGTATATAATAAGAATACCACTTACATATTTTTTCCTATACAAGATGGATACAGGATTATCAGGGGCTTGGATAGTTATGACAATAGACTTGGCGTTTAGAAGTATAGCTTGTTATAGAGTATTTAAAAAAGGAAGATGGAGCTATGTAAGTGTATAGAGGAGGAAGAAATGGGAGTAAATTTTAGATATATAGATTATGGAGTAAAATTTTCAGGACTTTACTCAGATAGAGAGGCTCAAGCTGAAAAAAATCTCTATGTTTTTTTAGATAATAGAATGAAGGAGATATTTTTTAAAAGAGTTTCCAGTAGATTTTTAGAACCAACTCCTACACTTCTTACTATGGAAGAGTTTAAAGATAGAATTTTTTATACAGATAGAATTATTTTAAAAGAGGCTAAGAGAATCTTAGCCTTTTTCAAATGTATACCACAGAGTATAAAAGATGAGTTGGGAATAGGTAACTATTATGACATAATAGATTTAGCAAACAATTTTTTTGCTTACTATAGAGAGCTTTTAATAAATGGTGTCATAAAATTAGAGGAGTGTTCAAAGTGGCAGGAGAGATATTTAACTAATTTTGAAACTATAAAAGAGGCTTTTGATGAGATGTGTAGAGAATACAACTACCTGCCAAGTGATTGGTTAGAGAGCTATGAAAACTATAGTAATAACTGGATTAAGGATTTTACAAAGATAGTATTTGTAGATATAGTTGAATTTCCTAAGGTGTATAGAGATATAATAATGAAGTTAGGGGAGAGTGTAGATGTAGAGATAGCTCTACAAATGAGAAAAGGGGATTTTGATGAAGAGAACTTGAGATTGAAAAAGGTTAAAGTCCCTGAAAAAATAAAGGATATAAGGGTTTACACTTTGAAAAGTGACTTGGAAGAGGCACTGCTACTTATTCATCTTAAAAATCAAAAAAAAGGTGAGATATACTCTCCAGTTCCTGAAAAGAATAGTTATTCAGAGATATTTCCACACTATTTTGCTCCTTCGCAAAAATTTACAATGAACGATACCAAACTGTATAAGTTTTTAAATATACAGTTGGATCTATTGAATAGCCAAGAGGAGAGATTGGGGAAAACTTATTTTTTGTTTCAAATGCTATCTGCCTTTGAGAATAGGATATTTAAAGAGTATTATGGAATCTCAGAGGAGGATTTTAAGAGTTTAAATAGTTGTGCCATTGAAGGATATAAATATATATCTAGAAAAATTCTTCAAGATAGTTGGTTTGAGAAGAATTTCTCAATAGATTTAATTGAAAAGTTAAATAGAGTAATTTTTGATCTGGAGAGTATAACAGATATAAGCAATACAAATGAACTGTATTCATATATAAAAGAACAGATTAAATTGGAGAGATTTATAGAGGAAAATTTAGATAATGAAGATATTTTTGATAAATTCTTTGAGATATTTGGAATTATAAAGAGTAATGAGGTAATGAAGATACATAAGAGTTTTGATGAGTATTTTGGAAGTAAGATAGGAGTATCTCTATATAGATTGTTAATTCAATATATGAAAGATTTGGCAGTAAAAAGCAATCTTAAATATAGTCAAGATATAGGAATAGTAAAACCTCTAGATTTTGTAAGATATAGCGAGGAGATAAATGAGGTAAACTACTTTATAGATATAACAGATGATAATTTACCAAAAAGAACTGGAGATAATCTGATACTTACAGAAAAACAGAGAAAAAAAATGGGTATTATGACAAAAGAGGAGAGAAGAGAAGAGGATAGATATAGATTTATTCAAGCTATTTTTAATGGAAAAGATGCTATAGTTTTAACTAAAAAAGATGAGACACAGGGGATAGATATATCGCCATTTTTAGAGGAGATAATCTTGAAAAATAAAATACCATTGGAGGACTCACCAATAAAAGATGGTGGAATAGTAGAGATGTTAAACAACTCATTTATTGGAGAGGAACTAGGCTATGATAGAAGTGTGATTGAAGCTTTTCCAAAGGAGATAGAGGATTTTAGAGATGGAAAGTTGGAGATAGGTGCTTATGACTATGGAAATCTAGTTGATTGCCCACTTAGATTCTATTTTATGAATATTGAGAGATTAAGCTATAATACAAAATATGAGGACAAGGATATAAATACAAGAATATTGGGAATAATTGTCCATAAAGTCTTAGAGGAGTTTGTCAATTCAATATGGAAGAGAGTATTACAAGAGGGAGTAGTAGAGGTTAGATATGAGGAGATATTAGAGAGAATGCAAGGGGCTTTCAAAGCTGAGAGAGCTAAAATTCCGTTACATATGGATAACTATTGTGAATATATAATGATACCTCTCATCTCTAAAAATATAGTTGACTTTTTTAGAGATTTAAGAAGTAACTATGAAGGGATCTCTATTAGAAGATTTCAAAGTGAGAAAAGTTCATATGAAAAAGAGCCGTTCTACTCTGGAGATATAGATGTATATTTGAGAGGAAGAGCAGACCTTGTCATAGAGAGTGAATTAGGGAATGAGATAATTGACTATAAGACAGGATCAAAGAAAGATGGACAGTTAGATTACTATACTATAATCTTGTATGGAGAGTCGGGACAGGCTAAGAAATTGGTATTCAATGCTTGGTCAGGAAAGATTGAGAGAGAGGATAAGGTAATACTCACTAGAGAGAGATTGGAAGAGGAGATTGAAAGCTTTGTGAAGGCCAGTGAATATATGAGGGCTGAAAAGCAATCTACTTGTCAAATGTGTGAGTACTATAATATTTGTGGAAGAGGTAGAGAGTAATGGGAAAAAAATTGATATTAAAGGCCAGTGCTGGAACAGGAAAAACTTATAGATTATCTCTTGAATATATAGTTTCTTTAGTACAAGGAATAGATTTTAAGGATATTTTAGTAATGACATTTACTAAAAAAGCAACAGCAGAGATTAAAGATAGAATCTTGATATTTTTAAAAGATATATGTGAAAATTCAGAGAAGAGAGAGGATATTGAAAAAAATATAAGAAAAATATATGGGGAAGAGTTTTCTTTTGATATTGAAAAGTTGGAAAAGATCTATAAAAATATAGTTGAAAATAAGGATAAATTAAAAATCTATACAATAGACTCATTTACCAATACGGTGTTTAAAAAGGCTATAGCACCATTTTTAAAGATCTACTCATATGAGATAATAGATGAGGAAGAGAATAGAAAAGTGCTGGTAAAAACCTTTGAAAAGATTTTTGAAAATAGGGAGGATTTTAACCTTTTTAAGAGCTTTTTAGAGGATAATAGTGAGAAGAATATGGATATCTATGTAGATCTCATTGGAAAGATAATAAATCAGAGATGGAAACTCATATTGATAGGAGATAAGATTCAGGAGAAGAGTGAATTTGAGTATGGAGATACCAATGGTTTACTAGGGAAGATGGAAGAGATACTTTTGGAAGTAGCTGAGATAAAGGGGAAAGCATTTCAAGATTTGATAAAGAAAGATTGCCAAAAATATTTTACTGCGAAGGATAGAGAGGAGTATCTAAAAAGCAATTACTCTGCATTTTTGAAGGATAAATTTTGGAATGGAACAAAGGTCAGAGCTAAAAAAGGGGATATAGATTCACATATTGCAGATTTGAACTATCTTTATGATGAGTTTAAAGGAGAATTGGGAAAAGCTATGTATAATAACTTGGTAATTCCATATGAGAGTAAACTTTTAAGGGTAGTTGAAAAAATCTACTCTATCTATGATGAGATAAAATTTAGAGAGAAGAGATTTACACATACAGATATTAGTAGCTATACATTTAAGTATCTAGAGGAGAGAGAGCTTGGATTTTTAGATGAAGATGGACTGACTGATGAATTTTTTGAAGTTATTGATGGAAAGTTAAAGAGCATATTTATAGATGAGTTTCAAGATACAAGTATTTTACAGTGGAGAATATTGAAAAATATTTTGGCTAAAAGTGAGAATATAATCTGTGTTGGAGATGAAAAACAGAGTATCTATGGTTGGAGAGGTGGAGAGAAAAGATTGTTTGAAAATCTGGCTCAGATCATAGATGGAGAAGAGGAGGAGTTGGACACTTGCTTTAGAAGTAGGGAGAATATTGTAAAATATACAAATACAGTATTTAGAGAGATAGCTAAGAGTAGTGAAGAGAGTGAGAGTTGGGAGTTTTCAGAGGTAAACTATAGAGATAGTGATAAAAAAGGTTATGTAAAACTCATCACTCCTGAAGATGAGAGAGAGTCTATTGAAATAATGATAGATGAGATAGAGGAGAAGTTTCACGACAATTATGCAGGGATTGGGATATTAGCTAGAACTAAGAAAACTCTGGAGAAAATAGCTTTTTATCTGGGAGAGAGAGGGATAGCATATACATTGGATTCCAATGCAAGTATAGTGGACAGTAAGGGGATAAATGGAGTATATCACCTAATCTCTTGGTTGGTAAAAAAAGATTTTCTATCACTTTTGGATTTTCTTAGATCAGATCTAATAAATATATCAGCTCCAACTCTAAAGGAGATAATAAAGAGAAGAGAGAGTATAGAGGAGTACCTATATAGTGAAAATGATGATGATACACTTGAGATAGAGAGTGATATATTTACCTCGTTAAAAGAAATGTATGATTTAAATAAAAAGTATGATGGAGAGACAGAATACTTAACTTATGAGATGTTAAAGAGTGTAGGTGTGGGAAATAGATTTCAAAATGAAGAGGATACTCTAAATATTTTTGGATTCTATAAGCTTTTGAAAGAGTATAAATACTTTGATGATTTTTTAATAGAGTATGAGGAAAATACACAAAAAGATAAGTTTAAAAAGATCTCAACAGGAAATGGGAATAGTGTATCTCTGATGACTATACATAAATCTAAGGGCTTGGAATTTGATACACTGTTCTACTTCATACCTAGTAGTTCAGGAAAAAATGCAGATAAAGGAATGGAGTTTTATCTTGAGATGAATGATACATACTCAGAGGTAAAATCATACCTTTTGACAAACCATAAATTTAATAATATATTAAAAAGTATAGAGGGTGTAGATTATCTAAAGGATAGGGAGATTAAACAGGAGCATGAGGAGATAAATAACCTGTATGTTGCATTGACTAGACCTAAAAATAATATCTATGTAGTTGTGGAAAACAGTGAAAAAGTACCTTATGATATATTATTGAGAAATATGGATACAGGAGAATTGATAGTGGAGAATAGAGAGGAGATAAGTGGTGAAAAGGGTGTTGAATTTACTTTGGATCTCTCTACTCCAAAGGTACTGTATAAAGAGGAGTTAGAGGAAAATCAGAGACTGGGATTAGATAAGATATACTCTCACTCATTGCAGATAGAGGGAAAAAGGTTGAGAGGTATAGTCGTACACTACTTCCTTGAGAATATTCTCTATTGGAATGAAACTGAGATTGAACTAGCTAAGAAATTAACTTTTTCAAAATATGCCTCTCTCCTTGGAGAGAAAACAATCAAAGAGATACTATCTGAAAATAATATAGAGTATATATATAGAAGATGTAAAAATATATTTGAAAATGATTGGGATTATGTGTATAGAGAGTATCCAATCTATTATAAGGTGGGAGAAGAGAGTAAGAACTATAGAATAGATAGATTGATGATAAAACTCCCTAGTGAAGAGAGCAAGGGAAAGATACTCATAGCTGACTATAAGACAGGAAAATTTGATGAGGAGCAGTTAGAGAACTATACAAAAGTTATAGTTGAAAAGTTGGTTAAAATGGGTAAGGATATTGATAGATTTGAAGTGGAAAATGAGTATATAGAGTTAGATGTATAAATAGATCTGTTTTACTTATAATTTTTTTTGAAAGATGGTATAATATAGTAAAGGCTAGGAAAAGAGGTGAGAGTATGTTGAGAAAAAAAGGGATTGGAATAGGGATTGATGATTTTAAAAGTGTAATTAAAGATAATTGTTATTTTATTGATAAAACTAAGTTAATTGAAGAGATATTACTAGATGGAGCTAAGATAAAGCTTTTTTGTCGACCAAGAAGATTTGGAAAGACTCTAAATATGTCAATGATGAAGTATTTCTTTGATATAAGAGAAAAAAATGAAAATAGCTCATTATTTAATGGTTTGTATATAGAAAATTCCACTTTAAAAGAAGAACAAGGAAAATATCCCGTAATATTTATCACTCTTAAAAGTTTGACAACATCTTCTTGGGAAAGTTTTCTAGAAGAGTTTAAAATTAAGATTTTTGAACTTTATGATAATTTTAAAGATATTATAGAACAGTTAGAAGATGATGATGAAAATAGAAGATTTTTTTATAAGTTTATGTCAAGAGATGTCAATGAAGCTGAACTTAAGAACTCTTTAAAATTTCTATTAAAATTATTATATAAAAAATATCACGAGAAAGTAATTTTATTGATAGATGAGTATGATACTCCAATTCTGACTGCTTATGAAAATGGTTATTATGATATGGCAGTGAAATTTTTCAAAGGATTTTATGGAGATGCTTTGAAAACTAATGAATATTTGCAAATGGGAGTATTAACAGGAGTAATTAGAGTAGCACAGGCTGGAATATTTTCAGATTTAAATAATTTTTATTCAAATACAATATTAGAAAAAGAGTATAGTCAATATTTTGGATTATTAGAAAGTGAAGTGGAAGATGTTCTAAAATATTATGGAATAGACTATAAACTTAGTGAAGTAAAAGAGTGGTATAATGGGTATACTTTTGGAAAAACACAAGTATATAACCCGTGGAGTATATTACATTTTATTAGAACTAGGGAATTGAAGCCGTTTTGGGTAAATACATCATCAAATTACTTGATAAGAGAAGTATTGAAAAATAGTGAACAAGATATTTTTAAAAACTTAGAAAAACTTTTTAATAAAGAGGAATTGGTAACAAGAGTAGATAGCAACGTAGAAGTTCACACACATTTAGCAGAAAATGAGATATACTCTTTGATGCTATTTTCAGGCTATTTAACACTGGGAGAAAGTATAACAACAGATATATATAGTGTTAGAATTCCAAATAAAGAGATAATGAGCTTTTTTTATAACACCTTCATAAATATAGTTTTTAGTAGAGTTTCTATAATTGATAATGTTAAGGTTGCTCTTATTACTAAAAATTTAAAATTGCTAGAAGATTCAATAGAGAAATTGGTTTTAGAAAATTTGAGTTCATTTGATGTGATACAAAAAGAAAATTCATATCACATGTTTTTATTAGGATTTTTAACAGCAATGAAAACAGATTATGAACCTCATTCAAATATAGAAAGTGGTTATGGAAGAGCAGATATAATATTAGAACCTCTTAATAAAGATAGAACAGGTTATGTTTTAGAAATTAAATTAGCAAGTGATGAAAATGAGTTGGGTAAGAAAGCTGAAAAGGGAGTAAAACAGATAGAAATAAAAAAGTATACTCAATTTTTAGAGAGTAAAGGAATTAAGGATATTGTTAAGATAGGAATAGCATTTAAAGGTAAAAAAGTTGAATTTAGATATATGAGTTAAAAATAACCTCCCCTGAAATCAGGGGAGGTTAATATTATATATTGAATTGATTAGAATCTATATCCAGCACCAACGTTTACACCATATGATTTCATATCTTCTGAACCAAACTCATAAGTAAATCCTCCATTATAGAAGAATCCATTTTCATTTGCAACTTCTGCACCTAAGTTAAATTTAAGTACGTTTTCAGATAATTCTCCACCGTGTACTCCAAATTGGTTACTAGCTGTATTAGCTCCAAAGAATTGTCCTTTGAACTCTTTGTCAGTATCTCCAAATGTTTTAACAAAAGCAGTACCGAATTTAACATCTACTTTAGATTTTTCAAGTTGAACAGTTTTTACTAAGTCTGCTCCTAATTCAGTATCAAATGTTGTTACATCTGTATCAGTTAATCCGAAGTATGAATCTTTAGCAGAATCTTGTTTTAAGTGAGTATATCCTAATTTTACTTTAGGTTGAATTGATAATCCATCTCCTAAATCTCCTAAGTATTTAGCTTGAACATATCCACTTAAAGCTTTTGTATCATACTTATCTTTTCCTACTACATTAGCAGCTGTATTAGTTGCATCATATTTACCTAATTGGTATCCTAATCCAGCAGTAAGATCATAGTTTCCTAATGATTTTACTCCATAGAATCCTAAGTAGAATAGGTCTCCATCAGCTTTTCCACCTGTTACATCTAAATCTTGTTTAGAACCAGCAAATACTAAACCAGTTTTTGTAGTGTCATTTACTCCATACTCTAAAGAAGCTAATAATCCAGAAGTTTCGTTCTCAACATCATATTTTCCAACTATTCCATCTCTCTTATACTCATCTTTATTGTAGATTGCTCTACCTTCAGCAGTAAATTCTCCAGCTTTTACATTGTTAGATAATGAAAGTATAGTTCCTTCATTTAATTTTAAGTTGTCATAAGCTGCTCTAATAGTTTCAGCATAGATAGATCCAGAGTATATTTTATCCATTTGTCCTTCTCTTTCTGATGTAACTTGAGAGAAGTTTCCATTTATCATTTGAGCTTCGTTGTTAACTACGTTTAACCTAGCATCAGCAAATAGAGATTTATTGTATCTTATAAATAAAGTTCCAGTTTCCCTATTTAAAACTGTATTATATACTTGGTCAGTTACATTTTCATATTTAGCCTCTGTTAAATTATGGTCTGTTCCACCAAATAGGTCAATATCTTCATCTTTTGTAATAGAGCTTAAATCGAAATCTATTTTTCCTTTGATTGTTACTATCGCATTTGGATCAGAATTAACAAGAGCGTTTTCTAAATCTTTTCCTATTTGAAAAATAGTTACTCCAGTAGTATTAGTTAATGTTGTTTCTTTTGTAAATGATGAATTTGAAGAAAGAGTTAATTTATCAGAACCAACTGCTTTACCATCTGTTCCTACAGTTATATTTTTAACTCCTATATTTCCATTAATATATGTATTGCCAAATACATTTAATTTATTTTCCTTCTCATCACTTGATATTCCACCATTAAAGTTAACATCTTTTAAATTTAATGTAGAACCAGCTATTAGTTCTACAGCTGTTTTATCTATTTTTTGATTAACTGAACTTCCATTTAATTCTAAAGTTGAAGGAGTAAGCACTTCTTTTTTACCATTATCCCATTTTTCTTCTATTTTTCCAACTTTTAATTTTCCTACATCATCTATATTTATAGTTGTATTATTAACTTTAACATCTAATATATTTACATCACCAACAATATTTAAGGCATCTAAATTTATTGCTTCTTTATCTTTCCCGTCTATAGTTGTTGTATTCTTTAATCCTAGTGTAACAGATTTAGTTTTTTCCCCTTTTTTATTTATTTCAGGTGTTGTTAATGTTCCATCTAAATATGTACTGTTACTATTTTTAATTGCAACTCCATCTTTTCCTTTTATCATTCCTTTTATATTTTCTTTATTAACACCTACAAATAAAGACTCTTGAGCTACATCATTTCCATTTTTATCAGTTACTTCAATAGTTCCGTTGATATTAACAGTTGCTCCATTATTTTTTACAGCAATACTACTATTAGATAACTTTATAGTTCCTGTGTTAGTAACTTCTGCATTTCCAGAAACCTCAATTCCAACTCCTTGTTTAACCTCAATAATACCGCTACCACTATTAGTAAACTCAACTTTACCTTTACCTTTAGAATTTATGTATACAGCAGAAAGAGCTCCTCTTCCTTCAGAAGCACCTATTCTTTCCGCTATTAATTGACCGTTATTTGTAATTTTCAAAGTATTACCATCTTTTACTCTTACATCAGCATAAATTGGAGTTGCAGAACCACCATTTTTGACAGTTGTTTTAATAGTTCCATTATTCGTAATTGTAAGATTATTTAATTCTTTCCAATTATTTATATCATCACTACCATAACTTGGTTTTGAATCAATATATATTCCAACAGCATTACCATTAAAAGTTTCTGCAACTATATTTCCATTATTTTCAATTATATTATTTTCTAGTTGATTGTCAAAATCGTAATCAATTCCTGTAGCACCATTTTGTAGATTGATATTAACATTTTTATCTTTAGCTATTGTAATGTTATTTCCTTTAATAGTTTCTGTTTTATCTTCAGTTATGTCTACTCCAAAAGAAACACTCCCCATTATTAAGAATCCAACTACAGTTGCAGTTGTTACAGCTACTTTGTTTTTAAGCCAGTGTTTTAAGGCTTTTTCTGTGCTAATCAAATTATTCATTACTTATTCCTCCCTAAAAATTTTCCCGAATTTTATAATTTAAAAATAAAGATCAATTTATTATAAAAATCATTTTATAATAAACAAAAAAAGTTTAGTATAAAAATCGTTATAATGAAACTAAATAATCTCTTTATTAATGAATTACAGCTAAATTGTAGCATAACTTTACAAAAACTTCAAGAATTTTCGCTTTAATTAAACATAAATTTACAATATAAGATTAAGTTAAAAAGTTTATGGAATGATTTAATTGTAAAAGTTCTATTTTTAAAACAAAAAACAAATTATTTATGTTAACTTATTTATATAATAAAGATAATTAAAATTAGATATATAAACTATAAAAATTTTATAATAAAAGTTTAATAAAAGTTAGTTGATTAAAAAGCACCACCGCCACCACGGCTACCTCCCCCACCAGAAGAACCACCACTAAATCCTCCGCCACTTCCTCTTGAAGATGGTCTAGAGTTGGATAGAGCTCTTGTACTATGAATAACAGAATTAGAAATAGTTCTCTCTATATTTCTAAATCTAGAATTTCTACCATACATACCTATAAGAGGAATTCTGTTAAATCTTCTTCTATCAATATCATTATTTTCTACATATATTTCTGAATATCCCTTAGCCACCTCTTCAGCTACACCCAAGGCAATAGCATATGTAAAGTGTTGTTCCCAAATATATATAGGGGATAGCTTAGCTTCTTTAAAGTTTCTATAATCAATTAAGAATTTTTTATAGTCAAGCCACTCTGCTCTCAAATTTTCAGCTTCCAGTGTATATCTTCTTCCAGATGTAGAAAACATAATGAGGAAAAAAGAGATAAATGGAAAAGAGATAAATTTACCATCATTAAAATATGCAGATAAAAAGACACCAGTAGGTAGTCCTAAGACTGCTGTTAAAATGGCTAGGGCAATAGGAAGTTTATTTTTTTTCTCTCTTTTAAAGCCAACATTTTTAAGATCACTTACCACCATTGATTGCCATTTTTCATATTTCTGTCCAAAATTAATAGCACTTTTTCTATCTTTTATAACTCTTTCGATCTCTTCCATAGATATTTGAGAGCCATCACCAAGTTCATCAATATACCATTCAATTACAAACTTTTCATAATCTTTCAGATCTTTTAAGTCTAAGTTTTTCTTTCTAAGTATACTCTCTTCTCCCACTGATATCTCAAGATAATCTCTTCTAACTAAATCTATAACTGTAGCGAGAAGATGATTAGGAAGTATACCACCACAAGCAATTGCTCCACCAACTGCTGGAGAAAAATTATTAGGAGCTTCTTTAAAATACTCTCTATGTTCAATATTTACTTTATGTTTTCTTATGTTTTGTATATAATTAAAGAGCAGTATAAAAGCTATCCAAGCTAAGAAAATAGCAAAAATTAAAGCCCCAATCATATCTTTCATCTCTAAAATTTTTCTATGTAGATCAGCTCTATCAGCTAACTTATTTTCAAGCTTTAAAATCTTATCATATCCATCTTCATTTTTAATAATAGAGGGATCTATATTAGAGAGAATATCTCTAGGAAAGAGTACATTTGTTTCTACAAACTCTCCAGAATAGTAATTATGAAGGGTATATAGTATCTCTTTTCCATTTATTATATCAACATCTCCTATAAGTGGTCCATGTCCAAAAGCTTTTATCTTATTTGTTGGTACTTTTTCAGGAAGAGTAATCTTAACTTTAATATTATCTATATTAGATTTCCAACTTTTTCCCACCATTTTTCTATTGAATTGAGCAATATCATTGTATACAGTAACTCCTTGAGTGAGTGTGTAATTAAAGAGAAACCATTTATTTTGATTTCTCATAGGATAGTAGAGTTTTATCTTCATAAGTTCATCACTATTATTGAGTGTGTAAGTACCCTTATTGTGACTATTGCTGTTTTTAGCTGGATAAAACTCGCTATTCTGTTCATAGAATACCTGTAGATCTTTCAACTCTCCATATCCACTATAATCAATATTATAGAGAATTCCATTTATATTGTATGAATTGTACTCTACCAATTCAGTGATATTGACACTACCATCTCTATTTATCTTAGCTTCTATATTGAGATTAACAACACTATATTTTGGACTAGCTAAGGTATATAAAGACAATAGAGCAAAAGTAAATAAAATAGGCAGTAATTTGTTTAAATAAGTTTTAAATTTTCCCATATTTCTCTCCCTGATAATTATAGTATAAAATAAAAAATACTAATGATAAAAACTGTTTTATACTTCAAAAAACAATTAATACCATTAGCATCACCCTCTTATATAGCGTTTAAAATTTATTTCTATCAACCCACTATAAGTATACTACGTAAATAGAATTTTAACAATATTTTTTTGTTATTTTTTTATTTGAAAATAAAATTGAAAGGAGAGAAACTAAATGTTCTCTCCTCTATGATAAATACCCTATTTTTTAACCCATATGACCAAAACTTAGTATCTTAAATTCCAGTCATTTTTCTTAAATCGTTGCAGATAAATTGTGCTTTTGAACCAAATATAGCTTGAACTCCATGAGCTCCAACTTTTAAAACTCCAGATGCTCCTAATTTTTTAAGAGAATCATCAACTACAAGACTACTGTCTTTAACTTCAACTCTTAATCTTGTGATACAAGAATCTAGAGAGATTATATTTTCTTTTCCACCAAGTGCTTGTAAAACACCAACAGCTAAAGCATCACCTTCGATAGCTTCAGAACCTGCCTCTTCAGAAGTACTATCATCTCTTCCAGGAGTTTTAAGGTTGAATTTTCTTATAGCAAATCTGAATCCAAAGTAATAGATTACAGAGAAGAAAAGTCCAACAATGATAACCATATACCATCTTGTTTCAAATCCACTAGTTCCTGGTAAAACTCCAAATACGATATAGTCAATTAATCCTCCAGAGAATGTCATACCTATTCTAACATTGAATAGATTCATTAACATAAATGAGATACCTGCAAAGATACAGTGTATTCCATATAATATAGGTGCAACAAATAGGAATGAGAACTCTAATGGCTCAGTAATTCCTGTTAGGAAAGATGTTAGTGCAGCAGAGAATAGAATTCCTCCTACTAACTTTTTATTTTGAGGCTTAGCTTCGTGATACATAGCTAAAGCAGCAGCTGGTAATCCAAACATCATAAATACAAATTTACCTGTTAAGAATTTACCTGCACCTTGATAAGTTGCTGATGAGAATGAATGAACTCCATCTTTTAACATAGCAAACCATATAGTTTGGTCACCTTGTACCACTTGTCCAGCTTGAGTTGTATACTCTCCAAATTGATACCAGAAAGGTGCATAGAAGATGTGGTGTAATCCGAATGGGATTAGAGATCTCTCTATGATACCAAATATTAGAGTAGAGATGTTAGTATTAACATCATTAGCTAAGAAAGATAGTTTTGCTAATCCTATTTGAACAGGTTGCCAGATAGTAGGCATAGCTAATCCAACTAAGAAAGCTACAATAGCTGTCATAATAGGAACTAATCTCTTTCCAGCAAAGAATCCTAAGAAAGCTGGTAATTCAGTTTTATAGAATTTTTTATAACAGATAGCTGCAATGATACCAGCTATTAATCCACCAAAAACACCTGTTTGAAGAGTAGGAATACCTAAAACCATAGCATAAGATAGATCTCCATTAGCTACTCCAACAGCTGCATCTGTCATTATACCCATTGTAGTATTCATAATTAAAAGTGCTACTACTGCGGCTAAGGCTGCTATTCCATCTCCACCTACAAGACCGATAGCTGCTCCAATGGCAAATAGAAGAGGTAAGTTATTAAAAATTACCTGACCTGCTTGCTCCATAAGTGTAAAATGTAGTTTGTTTCCAAAAGCTAAAAATAATCCTGCTGCTGGTAATATAGCAACTGGAGTCATTAAAGCTTTACCAATTTTTTGAACTTCTGCAAAGACTTTCATAATAACCTCCATAATATTTGTAATAACAAATTAAATATATCTCATTTTTCTAAAAAAGTCAATATTTTTTTCAAAATAATTGAGCCTTTTTATTAAAGGAATTGATTTTTTTTAAAAAGTATTGTATTATTTTATTATAATAATTATTAGTATTAAGGAGAAAAGAGTAGTGAAAGATAATCAAGAATTAGAACTATTTCGTTTCAAAATAATTGAGCCTTTTTTAAAAAAGAAAAAGAAATTAAAAGAGATAGAGAATGAGGAGAATATATCCTATGCCACTCTAAAAAGATGGGTTAATGCCTATAAAAAAAATGGAATAATTGGTTTAGAGAAAAAAGCTAGAGAGGATAAAAACTCTTTTAGAAATATAGATGAGAGAGATTTAGATAGGATTAAAGAGGTGTGTAGAAGTTCTGACGAGACTAATATAACACTGTTGTACGATAAATGTAAAGAGATGTTTAATGAGAATTTTACAATAAGCTATGCCACATTTTATAGAATAGTTAACAATATAGATGAGTTTTTCAACAAGACAACGAATAAGTATTTAGAGCAGATAAAAAAGGAGAATCAATGTTACTTAGTTTTTGATATTCCTCTGTATATACTTGTTGACAGTTTATTTTCAAGTAAAAAGATCGTTCCGAGATTGTTGATAATGCTGGATACAGCATCCTTACAACCTGTTAATTTTGCTATTGATATGTATTCAGCAAACTTCTACTCACTATTGGGCTTTATAAGGGAGGGAATTTTAAAAGCTTCATTAAAAGGTGGAAAATTTATTCTGCCTAAGGAGATACTAGTAGCTTCAAAAAATATCAACAATAAAAAAATATTGAAAGAGATATACAATAGATTGGGTGTAAAGATAAGTGAACATTACACTGAAAATACAGAGGTACACAAGTTTATTGAGTTTATAAAAAAGGATATTGAGGAATTTTATAGAAAACACAATTATGAACTGTCATTTTTGGAGTTGGCAGAGTTTTTAAGTGTATATATATATTTGGAGAGAAAAGAGTATGCTTTCAGTATAAATTATAATACTATAAATAGATTGAAATATATAAGAGAGTTGGATATATTTTTACAACTTATTTCGAGAAAGGTAAATGATTCAAAGGTTAGGGTGAAAAATTTTCAATACATATCTTCTGATTTTAAGGAATTAAATGGAAAAGATGTATCAATAAAATTTTCACCAATCAATCCCAATGTTATCTATCTATTCCTACAAAATACATATTTAGGATTAGCTAATATCAGTACACTGTTTTTAAAAGAGGATTAAAATTAAAAATTATTTGTTAGCTTATATAAAAAAAACAGCTTTAAAAGGCTGTTTTTTTGTATAAAGTTTATTTAATAATGTCTATCTCATTCTTTTTTGAAGGTACCATAGTAGTATTCCAACATATGATTCTTTTATTTCTTCCTCTGAATATCGTGTATATATTCTTTTTATTATATCTCTTTTTAAGTGAGTTTTACTTTTACTAAGCTTTCTTTTTAATGAATTTAAGGCTTCTCTTCTAGCTTTTACTAATCCAAAACTGTCATTAAGATTTAATATGTTATCAAAATCTTCTTGATAATCTAAATTACTTGATTTTATCTCGCCATTACTTGTATAACCAATAGTTAAAATATCACTATTTACTTGAGGATTTATTTTTACTTCTCTATTCCCTTTTCTTGTATCACAAGTTTGTCTTTCAAAAGGCTCGCCTTCATTTCCCTTACAAACAGCAAGTAAATTATTATAATCTAATTCATTTTCCTCATTCCTTGCAATATAATGCTCTATTTTTACTTTTGAAGAATCATCTTCTAATTTTTTCATACAATAAGCACAAATATATCCTTGTTCTTTTAATAAAGAGGTTCTTAATTTATCTTTTACTTCTTTAGGTAGGTTGTTAAAGGAAGCATTTATAGTTTGCTTATATTCAACTAAAGATGAAGGGATACGATTTTTTTTAATTAGTATCATTGTTATACACCTATTTCTTCTAAATCTAGTGAGATTCGTGCATCTATAATATTAGTATCATTCTGTCCTAATATTTTTTCTAATTCATCTAATAATTTTTTAGCTTCATCTATTTCCCCTTCATCTAATAGATTATTAAATTTTTTCAGTTTCTCTACTATCTCTTGAGGTCTAACTTCGGTCCTCATTATTTGATGAACTATGCTCTCTATATCCCTTCCATAAGTCTTCTCTTCTAACTTATATATTTCTAAGTTATTTAGGATCAAGATATTTTCATTTGAGATATTTGATAATACACTAGGAGAGTGTGTTGTAAAAATAAATTGTATTTTAGGAAATGTCTTAGTCAATACCTTTATTATCTTACTTTGCCAACTTGGATGTAAATGCATATCAACTTCATCTATAAGAACTACTCCAGAAGTTTGTTGCAATATATTATCTAGTAATTGTGGATTTAATATAGCCATTCTATATGCAATATCAGCTATCATACTCATGGTACTTTTAATCCCATCACTAAGTATTCTAAGAGGGAGACTTTCTACTGTACCATTTTTTCTTTTAATACTAACCTCTAACTCTCCACTCTTTACCTTATAGTTAAAATTAGCCTTTTCTACACTCTCATCTATTATTTCATAAGTATTATTTAAAGCCTTTTTAACAACTTCAAGTTCTGGAATTTTTTCCCCTTCTTGTAATTCTAAATAGGTCATTTTTTCAAACCATCTTAACATCATTTTTTCATTAGAAGCAGAATCCAAGCAATCAATATAACCTTTTAAACGAGAAAAATTTTCTTGGCTTTTCTTACTACTTTTTTCTCTTTTTTGCATCCAAAGTCTACCAGTTCCATAATAAGCTATCAATGGTAAAATTACTTCTTTATTTCCTAATTTTACTTTTTCATATATATCTGCTGCATAGGTTAAAATTTCCTTTGCTCCTATATTAGTAGTTCTCCCATTTTCTTTATTTAGAGATCTAGTCCATTCCAATTTTTGACTATCTATCTTTCCAACAGCAGAAATTTTAACAGGAAATTGGTGTTCCCTTTCTATTCTACTTCCTAGTTCATACATTTTATAGTGAGAATCACTTTTACTAATTCCATGTATTCCCATTCCATCAAAATTTGAAATATAACCACCCAAAGCTACAGAGATTGCATCTAAAATAGTAGTTTTTCCTGCTCCGTTTATTCCGATTAAAACTGTATAGTCATCTTTCAATTCTAACTCTATATTTTCATAACAACGGAAATTTTGGATTTTAAGTTTCTCTATTTTCACGTCACACCCTCCATTATAGTTTATATTTCTTTTTTGTAATTATATAAAATTTCACTAATAGTTTAAACTATTTTTATCCTAAGTATATCATTTTCTTTTTTAAAAATAAAGTTTTTTATTTTAAAGCTTAAAAATATTAAATTTGAGTAAATTGGTTGGAGTCCTCGTTATATAAAACTCCTTTAGCTTTTAATCCCTCTAGTAGCTCCTCCATATCAATATCCTCATCTTCACATAGTTCACTCAAAGATGAGTATTTATCTCTCAATCTCATATTAAGCATACTGTAGGCTATATTTATGTCCATAGTTAGATATTTATTTTTCATTTTTTAACTCCCTTTTAATTCTTTTTAAAATCTCTTTTCTATCAATAGGTGTATTGTTATAATAAGCTTGTTCTAGCTCTCTATTGATCTCAATAAAATCAGGAGAGAACCCCAATTTTACAAGTCTATCCTCAAGATGCACCTTCGGGCTAAAGTTATATCTACTCTTCATAAAATCGCAATAGGCATTATAAAACTCCTTATCATCTTTGCATTTAGCAAGATTACCAAGATTTTCAGAGGAACTATTACCATTTTTTCTAAATAAAAGATAGATTATAGTAGCACCTTGAATTATAATAATAGCTATAAGTCCTATAATTAAATAATTATAATTTCCATGTTGAGAAACTTTTTTATTTCCAACACTATTAATAACTACATCTTCTATTTTATTTTCCACTTGGTTATTTATAGGTGTAGGTGAAGTGAAATTTTTTTCACTGTTGCTAGGAATAATATTTCCATTTTTATTTACTTTGATCTTTTTACTAGGAATAGTTAGGTATTTATAAGTTTTTGCAGTAGTATCAAAGTATGGAATTTTTATCTCTGGAGTGTCTATCTCTCCAACCTGTTTAGGAATAAGTGCCACTTCAAAAGTTTTTTCAGCATAGTAATTTCCATTGTTAATAGTTTCAAATTTATTTTTTAAACTTTCAAATACATTAAAATCTCTAAACTCTTTTGGAATAATTTTTTCCAATGAGTCTAAATTGGCATCTCCACTTATTTTAACAGTGAGAAGTATAGAATCACCAACATCTATATTGTCACTACTCCAAGTGTAATCAAGAGTAGGTTTTCCTACAATGTTTTGAAAGTTTGTAGGTTTATTTTGTGGAAGAGGAAGTATATTTATATTTAGTTGTTTCCCACCAAAATATTTAGGGGGAGTTGATTCCTCAAAGAAGAAATCTCTTCTACCTGTACTCTGTGTAACTGCCACCTGTCCAGAGCTGATTTTTTTCTCTCCAGATGAGTTAGCTTGTAAG
This sequence comes from Fusobacterium sp., assembly GCF_019012925.1. GTDB lineage: Bacteria > Fusobacteriota > Fusobacteriia > Fusobacteriales > Fusobacteriaceae > Fusobacterium_A. The sequence continues at coordinate 40,184 of NZ_JAGIRL010000008.1, read as the reverse complement.
ATACCTCTATATGTGTTTATCTTCAACCCCTCTCTACCAGAAGAAGATCTGAAATAGCTCTGTTCATAATTTCCATTTAGAGCAATAGGGCTCATATCCTTTTCAGAAAAATCATTAAATTGAGGTTTCTTACTATATCCAATTGAGTTAATACTAACTGTTGTAAGAAAGTTTTCCTCATAGACAATCTTTTGACCAAAGTAGAATGAATCTCCACTTTTAATTGAGGGTTGAAAACTCATATCCCCATTTATACTCTCTTGCACCTCTTTTTGTACCTCAATATTCAAGGGATTAGACTCTGCCTTTCCTCCTGAAACACTTACTTTTAGAGGAAAACTTTTAATATCGTTGGACATCACTGTATAGATATCCATTTTCTCCTGTGTTTTCTTACCATTTATAATAGAAGTTTTTGAACTTGTACTCTTAGAAAGAATTTGTAAGTTTTCAACTCCTTCAATGTTATAATCTTTCTTATCTTCGTTTAAAAAGATGACTCTTATATTAAAAGGTTCGTTTATTGCTGGTTTAGTGTTGGAACTTTCAAGAATCACCTCTGAAAAAGATAGGAAAGGTAACATAAGAAAAAGATAGATAATTAATTTTTTCATCTGTTCATCTCCTTTACCATCTATTAGAAGGATTGTTATTGTTTATGTTCATCATTCTTTCATTGTTTTTAAAAGATTGTTTCTCATTTCCCTCTAATCTTTTTAGTATAGCTTTTATCTCCTGTTCTTTAATCTCTTTTTCACTCATCTCACCCTCTGTTTGACCACTATTTCCATTTGAGTTATCCTTTTGCTCTTGAGGATCTTTAGAATCATCTTTTTCAGGTTGAGAGTTTTGTTTTTTATTCTCATTATCATTTTGGTTATCAGAATTACTATTCTTTTGAGAATCCTGTTTCTGTTCACTGTTTTTATTCTCTTTCTCATCTTGCTTTTGTTGATTTTGAGATTGATTTTCTGTATTGTTATTTTGATCTCTGTTTTGCTCTTGCTTATTATTCTGATCTTGTTGTTGTTCTTTATTTTGTTCCTGTTTATTATTTTGCTTCTGTTGTTGATTTTTGTTTTGCTTTTGCTTATCTTGATTTTTCTCTTTATCTTTCTGATCTTTATTCTCTTTATTATCCTTGTTCTGCTCTTTTTTATCAGACTCTTTAATTTTTTGTAGTATTAATTCATAATTCTTTTTAATGTTGATATCATCACTCTTTTTCATACCTAATTTGTACTCAGCTAGAGCTTTTTCATAAAAAGACTTACTGTTTTGAGCATCTTGATCACCGAGATAGGCATATGAATTACCTTTCAAAAAGTTCTCATCAGCAGGAGCTTTAACAACCTCATCATATTTTTTTTCAAAATAGAATGATTTTAATATATTGCTATCCACTCTACTATTTTTCTCTATATCCAAGGATTTTTTATAGTTCTCTCTACCTAGATCAAATTCTTTAGCTAGAGTATTCTTATTTCCTTTTTTTATATAGTTATAGTTTTTTAAAGAGGGATAGTAGTTGAATAGGGCAATTATTGAGAGAATTAAAATCACTGTAGCTACAATCTTACTCCTCATCTTTTATCACCTCTCTAAGTAGATAACCTAAGAGTATGAGTAGAATACCTAAAAAAAGTGGATATTGAAAATACTTTTCATAGACTTTACTCTTCTCATTTCTCTGACTCTTTCTCTCTAAATTAGCACTATCTTGGACAAAATTTTTAGAATTATCTACGAGATTATTCACTTCATAGTATTTTCCGCCATTGTCATCTGCTATCTGCTGTAAAAAACTTGAATTAAGTTTACTGATAACAGCTGAACCTTTATCATCTTTAATAAATCCTCTCTTAGCTCCATTCACATAGTTTGGTATGACATTTCCAGCTTGAGTACCAATTCCAATAGAGTATACATTAATCTTGTTATTCTTAGCAAACTCCAAGGATTTTTTATCAAAATCTCCACCATCAGATAGAATAATTACAGTTTTATTCTCACTTCCTATCTCTGAAAAAGATTTTTCAGCAAGGGTTAAGGCTTGATATAGCTGTGTTCCACCACCGGAGATGAGGGAAGAGTCCAAGGCATTTATATAGTTTTCTGTTATGGAGTAATCATCAGTAAGTGGCATCTGTATATATGCACTATCTGAAAAGGGAATGAATCCAATTCTATCTCCTTTTAGAGATTGTATCAGATTTTTTAAAACTCTCTTACTAGCTTCCAATCTATTTGGGTAGACATCTTCTGTAAGCATTGATTTAGAAGTATCAATAAGAGCATATATATTCATTCCTTTTACCTCTATCTCTTTATCTGCAATCTCTTTTTGAGGAGATAATAGGGCAATGACTACCAACACAGCTCCAGAAACTATTAAAAATATCTTTAATGTAGAGATTCTTCTCTTTATTCTCAATTTTAAAAATCTTAAAATCTCAATCCGTTTTTTCATACCTGAAATCATAATCAAGAGGAGAAGAGAGGGAATTAATATATATACTAAGTTGTTTAAATTACCAAATTGCATTGTTTCACCTCTTTTTATGGAATTTTTATATATTTTTTATATTCAAAAAAAGCACCGATTACCAATAGAAATAGAGCTAATTTTAAGATGTTTTCATAAAGTTCTCTCTCTTCATAGTATGAACGACCATCTATTTTAGTTTTTTCCAATTTATCTATCTCATCAAAGATATTTTGAAATTCACTCTCATTACTTGCTCTAAAGTACTTACCATCAGTGTTATCAGCAATAGTTTTCAATAGATTTTCATCTAACTCTCTATTTTGAACTGTAGTATATCCAAAAGGAACACGTACTCTAATCTCTTTAGCACCAATTCCAATAGTGTAGACTTTAATTCCCAATTCTTTAGCTATCTTACTAGCACCAATAGGACTCATCTCTCCAGAGTTATTCTCTCCATCAGTCATTAGAATGACAACTTTAGATTTAGAAGCAGAGGATTTTAACCTATTTAGAGCTACTCCTAATCCCATTCCAATAGCAGTTCTATTGTTGCTTGTAATATCGTCAACTGTTATTTTAGAAACAGTGTCATTGACTATGCTGTGATCAAATGTAAGTGGTACTTTAGTATAGGCATCTCCACCAAAGATTACCAGAGAGATTCTATCATTCTCCCTCTTATTTATAAAGTCCACTAGAAGTTTTTTTGCCTTCTCCAATCTGTTGGGCTTAAAGTCATTTTGTAACATAGATTGTGATAGATCCAAAGCTATAACTATATCTATTCCATCTTTTTTTACTACTCTATTCTCAGATAGTAGCTGTGGACGAGCTAAGGCTATACACATTAGAATAAGTGAGGAAAGGATCAGAAATTTTCCAATCAAATACTTTTTGCTTTTTAATCTAAAAGATTTTAATGGCTTTATACCAGGAACGGCTATCCCTTTTACCTGACGTTTTCTAAAAAATAGAAATATGAGGATAGGGATAAGCAGTAAAAAATAGGGACTTGTAAATCTAAACATCTGTTGTATCCCTCCTTACTTTATTAAAAATTTCAAGAATTTGCTCTACAAATCTCTCCTTTAGATCTTCGTTGTTATTTGAGAACTTATAGTTATCTAGATTGTAGATAGTATCAATATCCTCTGGAGTAAGCATACCTACAATTGAGTAGATTCCATTGGTAAAGTGTGATTGATATTTACTATCAATATACTCTCTAATTCCCATACTTAAATCAAAATCCCAAGAGTCATCATTCAAGTTAGCCACTACATTTTCAAATTTAGCTTCAGGAGATATATAGCTCTCTTTTCTCCTGAATTTGAAATTTTTGAGTAGATAAAGAGTGGACAATATACCTGAAATTATAGCTAAAACAAATGTATAGGGAAATCTGCCAGAGTATAATTGAGTATCACTGTTATCACTAAGATGTGGATATATCTCCTTATCCTTCTCATCAAGAGAGGACTTTATCTCAAGGACAATTCTCTTATCTCCTAGAGTTACTGTACTCTTCCCTACCTCAAAACCTCTGATACTTAAAACATATCCATCTCTATCTTTCTCTATCTTTTCAAGTTCTAAGTTGGAATTTTTAAAACTTTCTACTATCTTTTCTTCAGGTATTCCACTTACCTGTAATTTAACTGTATCTCCTACATATATATCCTTTGCAAAAATTATAGAGGAGATAAAAATAAAAGTAAAAATAAGTTTTTTCATACTATCTCCTTCTTTTAAAATAATTAGTTAATTTAGCAACATAGTTTTCATCTGTATAGAGTGTCAGAATGTTCTTTGGTAGCTCCTCATCAAAAGACTCCTTTTTAGAGAGATTTTCAACTGTAATCTCCTCTCCACTTTCAGAGTCCATAAGTGTAAATATAGCACCTTGAGGTAGGGAATCAAATCTTCTATCTGCTACTCTAATTGGGATTAGATCATGTCTTTTGTTTACTAATTTCAAAGCTTTCTCATAATTTTCATCAATAAAATCACTTATTAAAAATACAACAGTTCTCTTTTTACAAAAATTATAAAAAGAGGTAAGAACCTTTGAAATATCTGTTCCCTTTCCCTTTGGGACAAGAGTTAGAAAGTTTTCAAGTATAACCAATCCCTGTTTTTTACCTTTTTTTAGAGGTATTATTTTTTCTACCTCATCACTAAAGAAGATAGCTCCGACCTTATCATTATTTTTGATAGCACTAAAAGCTAAGCTTCCGATTAATTGTGAGATCAAATCCTGCTTGGCTGGAAAATTGTTAGAAGGAGATATATCAATTAAAAGATATATATTGATCTCCCTCTCCTCTATAAACTCTTTCACATAGGTTTTTCTCTGTCTAGCACTAACTTTCCAATCTATTTTTTTTACATCATCACCTAGTGAATACCTTCTAATATCAGAAAACTCCATACCATTTCCCTTGAAGTAAGAACGGTAACTTCCAGAAAATATCTCACTAGCTATAATTGATGAAGCTATCTCTATTTTTTTTATTTTCTTTAATATATCCTCTTTTTTCATATAAAACTCCTAAGGAAGCTCCACTTGCTCCATTATATCTACTATAATATCTTCAATACTCTTTCCATCTGCTTCAGCTTCATAGTTTAAGATTATTCTATGACGTAATACATCAAATATAACTTTTTTTATATCAGTTGGAGTAACATACTCTCTCCCCTCTAAGAATGCACTTGCTTTTGCAGATACTACAAGGGCGATAGAGGCTCTTGGGGAAGCTCCACACTCAATATACTCATTACTCTCTCTTGTTTTAAAGATGATATTAAGAATATAGTCCATAAGTTTATCATCTATATGTATGTGTTTTATTATCTTTTTCAGATTTTCAATCTTCTCCTTATTCAATATTGTATTTATCTCAATATGTTCAAAGTCATTTGGTGATGTAAGAAGTCTTAACATCTCTCTCTCTTCATCTCTATTTGGATATTCAATCTTTACCTTCATCAAAAATCTATCCTGTTGTGCCTCTGGAAGTGGGTATGTTCCATCTTGCTCAATAGGGTTTTGTGTGGCAAGTACAATGAAAGGAGATTCCAATTTAAATGTTTCATGGGCAATTGTTATCTGTTTCTCCTGCATAGCTTCTAAAAGAGCTGATTGTACCTTAGCTGGAGCTCTGTTGATCTCATCTGCCAAGACAATATTGGCAAATAATGGACCTTTTTTAATATAGAACTCCCCAGTTTTTTCATTATATATCTCAGTACCAATTATATCACTTGGTAGTAGATCGGGAGTAAACTGTATTCTTGAAAACTTTAATCCCAAAGTTTGAGCTAGGGTATTTACAGTTAAAGACTTGGCAAGTCCAGGTAATCCTTCAAGTAAGATGTGGTTACCAGTAAGTATTCCGATCAATATCTTATTGATCATATCCTCTTGACCTACAATTTTCTTTTGAATCTCATTTTTCACAAGCAATATGCTTTCTCTCTCTTTTATAATAGTTTCTTTTAAGTTATCCATAAAAGTGATCCTCCTAATTAGTTTTTTTACAATAATATTAGACGAAAGAAGTAGTAATTTAGACGAAAAAAGTTTTAAAATTATTAAAAATAATAAAAAAATTAGAAATTTATATAATATAAATAAGGACTGATTTTCACCAGTCCTTTAAATTTTTTTAGGAAAGAGAGGCTAAAATAATTTTTTTTAGAATCTCAACAACCTCATCTACCTCTTGGATAGTATTGAAATATGAAAAGCTAAATCTTACAGCTCCCTGCTCTGTAGTTCCAAGAGCCTTATGCATAAGTGGTGCACAGTGACCTCCAGCTCTTGTAGATACACCGTGTGATAGTAACTCTTCAGCCACATCATCAGAGTCAAAGTCACCAATATTTAAGGTAACAATAGGGCATCTCTCTCTTGTAGAGAAATCACCATAGATCTTTACTTGAGGAAGCTCTTTAACTTTTGTGTAGAATCTCCACATTAGCTCCTCCTCTTTTTTTCTAATCTCATCTAATCCTACTCTATTTATAAACTTTATTCCTGCATTTAGACCAGCTATTCCATGTCCATTCAAAGTACCAGCTTCTAAGTGTGTAGGCATCTTTTCAGGTTGTATTTGATCATAAGTCAATATACCAGTTCCACCAGATTTTAGTGGTGTAATAGTGATACCATCTCTCACATAGATACCACCTGTTCCTTGAGGACCAAAAAGGCTCTTGTGTCCAGTAAAACATAGTATATCTATACCCATTTTTTTTACATCTATAGGGAATACTCCTGCTGTTTGTGACACATCTACTATGAAAAGTAAATTGTGTCTTTTGCAGATCTCTCCCAGTCTAGCTATATCTATGAGGTTACCTGTGAGATTAGATGCGTGTGTACAGATAATAGCTTTGGTATTCTCTTTAATAAGAGATTCCATCTCATCATAGGAAATATTACCTAATAGATCTGATTTGGCTATAGATAGTTCTACACCTCTTTCTACCATCTCATAGATAGGACGTAGTACAGAGTTATGCTCCAATTCAGTAGTAATTATATGATCTCCTTTTTTTAAACTCCCTTTTATAGCTGTATTTAGAGCCTCAGTAGAGTTTAGTGTAAAGGCGATATTACTGGAATCCTCTATATTAAAGAAGTGAGCTAAATTTTCTCTTGCATCAAATATTATATGGTTGGCTGCCATTGAAGCATTAGTATTTCCTCTACCAGCGTTACCAACTGAAGTCATAGCTTCAATTACAGCATCAACTACCTCTTTAGGTTTTTGAAGTGTTGTTGCAGCATTGTCAAAGTATATCATTTTTTCCTCCCATACTTGCTAATTATATCTTAAAATACTTAAAAACTACATTATATATAATATAGAGTTTAGCACAAAGGTAAAAAATAGTAAAGTAGTTAATTTGTCCTATAATTACATATTTATAAAAATATTTTTAATGAAGTTTTGACCCTTTAAATCTCTCTATTTCTATGATATAATTTTAGTAAGAGAAAAAATAAGGAGTTAACTATAATGGAAAATAATTTTTGGAAAGAATGGATTAAACTAGTTTTAATGTTACTTGGAATACTTGGTGTCTGGGTCGCATTTATATTTATCTGTGATAAGTATTTTGGAAAAACTTTTGAAGATATGAGATTTATACATTACTTTATCTTTATGGTATTGATAATGAAGGCTAAGGATATATTTTTAAAAAATATTGGAAGAGATGGAAATAAAGAAAATGATAAAAAAGAGAGAGAGTAGTCTATGATAAGAGAGGAAGAGTTCTATAAAAAAGAGATAAAGAATGGATTGGTATATATATCTTCAGAACTAGCTCCATATTCAGGGATAATAAACTTTAGATATAAGAGTGGTGCTATTAAAGAGAAGGAGAGATTCAAAAAAGGGATAAAAGATGGAGAAAATATCAAATACTATGAGAACGGGCAGATAAAGGAGAGCTGTGAATTTGCAAAAGGAAAGCTCAACGGGGATTCTGTACAATACTATGAGAATGGACAGATGAAAGAAACAGTAGTATTCAAAGATGATAGAATGAATGGGGATTGGATAAAATTCTTTGAAGATGGTACTATTAAATCTAGAGGCTATTTTGAAAAGGGAAAACTCAATGGGAAAAAGATAAACTACTACCCCAATGGACAGATACAGGAGATAATATCTTTTAAGAATAATGTACTAGATGGAGAGTATATTGCTTATTATGAAAATGGCGAAATTATGGCAGATGAGTACTTTGTTAATGGATTATTAGATGGAGAAGCTGTGTATTATTATGAAAATGGCGAGATAAAGATTCGAGAGGAGTATCGTAAGCAAATGAAAAATGGAAAGTTTGTTAGATACTATGAGAATGGGATTGTAAATGCTATGGGTAATTTTAAAGAGGGACAGATGAATGGAGAGTGGAGTATGTTCTATGAAAATGGAAAATTATTAGGTACTGTGTCCTTCAAAGATGGTAAGGTAAAAAAATAATAAAAATGAGTAAAAAAGAGAGAAAATTTCAAATAAGTTTTTTCTCTTTTTTTCTTGTTTTTTTACTTGACATAGTAAGTATAAGATGATAGAATGATGTGGTATTTTAAAAAAATGACAATTTAATGGCAAAGTAACGGAAACATTATGACGCAAAGCTATAGGGCCTTTAAACTGGCAGCCAGTTGCAATCAAAGATCTAATTAGAAATTCTAATTGGTTTTTTTGGTTGCTTTTTTTTATTATTTTTTAAATTATTATAATACTGTAATTAGGAGATACTAAAAAGGAGAGGAAATGAAAAGATTAGTTTTATTATCATTTGTTATTCTTAACTTAATTACTTTTTCTAGGGAGAAAGATGAAGTAGAGGAGACAAGAGATATTAGAAAGTATCATCAGCAACTAGAAGAGAGAGTATTTGAAGTTGAAGATGATGAAGTACAAGAGGAAAAAATAAAAGAAGCTTTTTCTCATGGAAAGACAAGAATAAGCGATTTGAAAAAGAATCTACTACAAGAGCTAATATCTGAAGGTAAAAAGTCAGATGAAAGATTGGAAACTGTAGAGATTTTAGAAAAAAAATATGATGAAATTCTAAAAGAGGTTGAAGAACTTTCTAAAGAGAAAGAGAAATTAATAAAAGAAAATAAACAATATGAGAGTAAACTAAAAGCTAAGTAAACTGATTTGGGAGGAAGAAGTGAGAGATAATATATACATAGAAAAAAGTTTAAAAAGATACATAAAGAGTAAAAAAATTGGATACTCAATATCTCTTTTAGTAAGCTTTTTAATTACAGGAAGTATAATGTATGGACAGGAACTAAGTTCTAGTCAATTGAAGGCAAAAATAGCAGAAAATAACCAAAGAATTGAAGAAATAGAAAAAAGAATAATGGAATTAATTAAGGAAGGGGATTATTATGCTAAGACATTAGAAGATAATAATCAATATTTCTTTCCTTTAAATATAGAACATAGACATTCAAGAGGGCATCAACATTTTGCAGTGTCAAAATCACAAGGACCAATGTATCCTATTTTACCATCAAAGCCAGTTTTAAAACCTAATGTACCAGATGAAATAGTAAGCGGAACACCAGAAGTGCCAAATGCTCCTGATAAAATAGAAGTACCATTAGAAGAAGATATTATTGAAATTGGAGATTTTAATATAGCAGTAACATCTCCAGAACTTAACATTAATGTAAATAAACCAGATGTTAATTTTGATAGAAACTACATTACAGAGATAAATCCAAATTATGATGATATTAAAGTACCAGATGTAAATACAGATGAAAAAGAATTTATAGAAATTAATATGGGACAATATGGAGGAATGGTAAATACTCCAGAAAAACATTATTCATATGATCCAACATATGCAAAAAATCCAGACATATTTAAGGTAAATGATGTAGAAAGACCAACAGATATTATTCTAGGAGATATAAAAGTTAATACAATTTCATTCGTTCAAGGTGGTGGTGGAATAAAAAAAACTGATCCTAACAAAAATAGTGGATTTGAAGGGCAAGTAGTAGAAAACTATAAAAACTATGATACTAATGGAAAAACTTTAGATATAACCTTTAGAGATGAAGAAGGAAAGGATAATCAACAAATAGCATATGAGGGATTAGAAAATTTTACTTTAACTACTGTTGAAGGAAATGAAGTTAGTAGAGATGCAATTAATAATTTTAGAAAAACTTTTTATAGCGGAAGAGAAGGAAAGGAGCATGTGGGACAAAATGCTGCTTTTATAAGTAGTACTATGGGACAAGATAGTACAATTAATGGAAATTATAATATAACATACGGAAAAGCTTCCCCAGTACCAGGAGTTTTTAAAAATTCGAAAATATTTTTATCTGTAAATGCGGCTGGTTTAGGGAGTAGAGGAGAAAATCATTATAATGGTTATGGAAAAGTTGATGGTGGACAAAATGAGCAAAAATCTGGAATGAATACTACTGCAATAACAGAGTTTACAGGAGTTTTGAATTTAAAAAATGATCAAGATAAAGGAACACTTATAGGAATAGATCATGAATTTTATGATACTGGAATACGTAACTATGTTGATGAAAACTTTTTTACTAAATTAGAAGATTTACAAAGTTATTCAACAGCAAAAAATAGTGGAGTAATTAATCTTGGATCTGAAAATGGAAAAGATAAAAACTTAGTAGGAATAACAATATCTCAAAAAAGAGAAACTTCTGCATTATTAAAATTAAATAATCATGTAACTATAAATGATGGTGAAATTAATGTAAATGGAGAAGGGAGCTTAGGGATAACATATGAATATGGTGGAGGAGCTAAAGGAATTAAAAATGGACTAACACTATCGAGTGATTTATATGTTGGAAATATTAATTTAAACTCTAATAGCAGTGGAAGTTATGGTGTTAGGCTTCAAAATGTAGATTATAAAGAAAACCAGTTTTCAGATGGAGCAAAAGTTGATTTTACAAATAGACATTTTTATGATAATACTAGAGTTTTTGGTTCTGTTGTTGATAACCAAGGAGATGAAAAAGAAAATATAAAAGATTTACCAGTAAATTCAATAGAAAAGGTTAAAAAAATAGCTTTATCAGGAACAAATAATGCTGGATTTGTTGTAGCTAAAAGTTTAAGTGATGGTGCTGAAAGATATTTAAATAAAGATAATCCAGATAATATTACAGCTAATAAAGATAATATTAGAAATCCAGATGCTTTAGATGAAATAACAGATAAAGGAAATTTAGATATTAATACATCATATATTGGTAAGTTTAATTCAGATTTAGGAAAAGATTTTAAAGGGTTTGATTTTGGAAAAGTTAATCCAATAGCTAATATTCATGGACTTAATATAGAGGTAAATGGAACTCATAGTGTTGGATTTTTAAGATATAAAGATTATTCTGATAACAATAAAAATGATATGATTATTACAAATAATGATACTGGAGCAATAAAAGAGATTGACTTTGGAAAAGATGCACGTTCTTCAGTATTAATAAGAAGTGATATGTATGGAATAAATGTAGAAAAGAATTTAAATATTGATGGTGATGGAACAATAGGAGAACAAGCACAAACTCCTACTTCTAAAGAAAATTCTACAGATAAAAAACCAGAAAAGAATATAATTCTTCAAGCTACTAAATCTACTTGGAAAAAAAATGAGAAAGATGAAAAAGAAAAATCAAAATTATCAGTAGGGCATATTATTAATAGTGGAATAATGAAAAGTTCACAAGATAATATAATTGGTATGATGGCTAATACTGCTAAAGTAGATGAATTTGATAAAAATGCTGAAAAACTAGATAAAAATTATGATAAAACTGATGCTGAAATTATTAATAGAAAAGATATAATATTATCAGGAAAAAATGTAATAGGAATGGCAGTTCTTGATGGAAATAAAGGATTCCTTGATAATGGAAAAGTTATAACTAAGACAGATAAATTACAAGGAACAGTAGCTGAAAATCAAGAAATTAAAGATTACAATGTAAGTATTTATAATAATGGTAATTTTAATATAATGAATTCAACTATTGAAACATCAGGAAAAGGAAGTATTGCTCTATATAATAATGAGGGAACTATAGAATTAAGAACAGATAGAAGCATAGATGGAAAAAATGAAATAACAGCTACAAATGGAGCTATTGGAATATATAGTAAAGGTGGAACTATTACTTCAAATGGAAACTTAAATGTTACTACTGATACTGGTATAGGTGTTTATGCAATAGTAAAAGAAGAGTCTACTAATGAGGCAACTAAAGATGCTACTATAAATCTTAATAATGCAACTGTAACAGTTGGAGATAAAGATAATAATGGAGAGGCTGGATTAGTTGCTATTGGTAAAGAAAAAGTAAATCCAAATACAAAAGATATAAAAGCAACAGGAAATACAACTATTAACTTTGAAAATTCAACTCTTGATTATACAGGAAGAGGATTTGCTTTATTTACTCACGGAGATGGTAAGATAAAGATAAAAGACAGTACTATTAATCTTGATGGGCAAGCTTTTGGAATGAATGTTGAATTTGGAGCAACAGAACAGGATAGACCTATAACATTTGAAGGAGATAACAATAACATTCATGTAAAGTCAAATGATGTTACTATATTTAATATAGTTTCTAAAGATAATAAATTTAGCTCAGATTTATCAAACTTACAAGATAAAATAGGGGAAGCATTAGGAAATAATAAACAGTTATTAGGTAAAATAACAGCTGATGAAGGAATAACTTCATATAAAACTGCAACAGTTGATGGAGGATCTTTAACTATTGATAAAAATATTTATAAATCAGCAACAGAAGAAGATCAAAAGAAAGATATATTTGGATACTTCTATTTTAAAAGATTCTTAGGACAAAGATTAAATACTACTGTAAATGAAAATATAATAGTAGATGCAACTGTAACTGGACAAGATTCTAAAGATTACTATAATGGAAAAGCAACAGGATTAGAAATAGTATCAAGTAAAAATGCTACATCTGTAGGTGAAACATCATTAACTTTAAAATCAGGTTCTAAAATAATAGCTAATAGAATAGATGTAGTTGATGGAGAAAAACTAGAAGATAAAAATACAGTTGGAGTATTCTCAGACTATGCAAATATAACAATGGAAGATGGAAGTTCTATTATTGTTGAGAAAAAAGATGATAATAACCAAAATGATAAATCTTTTAATGGAGTAGGAATATTTGCTGTAAATGGAAGTAATATAAAAGTTGGAGAAACAAATTCACAAGCCACTAAAAAAGCAGAAATTACAGTTTATGGAGATAATGCTGTTGGAATTTATGCAAAAGCATATAGAAGTGAAATAAAAGATGGAGAAGAAACTGTATTAAAAAACGAATATGGAGAACAAGCTAAAGAGCAAGGAAAAATCAATATAGAAAATAATGGTATTATTGATGTTTCTAATGGTGCTGGAACAGTTGGAATCTATGCTAATAACAATAATGATACTAAAGATATAGGAACTTCAAACTCTAAAGTTGTTAATAATGGAATTATAAAAACAGGAACTGTTAAAATAGGAAAAGATATAAATGAAACTATTTCAAGTACTGGAATCCATGGAATAAAGACAGCAATTTCTAATAATGGAGTAATAGAAATTGCTGATGGAATAGACGGAAAAGATGGTAAAAACTATGGTTCTGTTGGAATTAAAGCCACTAAAGATTCAGTTGTTAAAAATATAGGAACTATTAAACTTGGTAAAAATGCTATGGGAGTACTAGTAGATGAAACAAGTAAGATAGAATTAGATAAAAACTCAACTGTTACTTTTGAAAAAGTTGATTCAACTACAAAAGGTAAAGTTGATAATGAAGCAATCAATAAAGTTGGAGTAGCTTATAATAATCAAGAATATGATAAATATAATTCTAGTGCAACAATAAGAGTACATGATTTTAATGTTGATGCTACAAATGTAACTGGTATAAATACTATTGCTTCAAGAGGTGGAAGATTAGATATAACTAAAGATAGTGAAATAAAAATTACTGATAACCATTCAGTAGGTGTTATTGTAGAAGGTTCAACAGATGGAAAAAGAGCAGAAGTTCACAATAATGGAATAATAAATATTGAAAATTCAAACTTTGGTGAGAAAAAAGGTGGAATTTCAGTAGGAATGTTAGCTATCAATAAAAATGGACATATTTATAATGAAGGAACTATTAATCTTAATGGAGATGATTCAGTAGGAATTTATATTAGTAATAAAGATGATAATAAACAAAATGCAAATACTATTGAAAAAATAGGAATTATTAATATAAATGGAAAAAATAATAAAGGTGTATATGTTGCATCTTCAAAGGCTGATGGAAAAGTAGGAAGAGATGATTTAAAAGATATAAACTTTGGAGAGAAAGCAGAAACTTCAACAGGATTATATATAAAAGGTTCTAATATATATTTAGGAGAAAGAGACCAATCTCTAGAGAAGAGCTTAGGAACAAAAGATAAAGGAAATGTATTTATAAGAGCTATCAATACAACAATGGAGAATAAAGGACATTTGACTATAACAAATAATCTAGGTTCACCTTTAGATCCAAAAACAGGAGAAGTATATAAAAATATAGGAATACTTCTTGATGAAGGTAGTACTTATAAAGGAGTATCTTTAAGAGATGGTAAGGGTATCTTAGAAGCAAAAAATGGTGTTATTGGAATTTATTCAAAAGTTGGAGATAATAAAACTTTTAATGAGTTAAAGTTAATTGTTGATTCTCAAAATGAAGAGACAATAGGATTAGCATTAAAAGGAGATAAGGCTAAAAATTCAGAAGTAAGTTTAACAAGTAGTTATGGTGAAAATTATATTGAGTTAAAGAATACAGATCCAACTAAAGTTGAAACACTTGAAAATACAACTGACTCTTCTAAAAAAGCAATAGGAATAGCTGCAAAAGATGTAAAATTAAATGTAGGGAAATTAGAATTAAAATATGATTCTAGTAATGGAATAGGAATATATTTAAAAGATAATGCTTCTATTACTGGAGGAGAAATAACTATAACAGGTGAAAGCAACTTAAAAGATGATTTTAGTATAGGAGTATATGCTAATGAAAGTTCTACTGGCTCTATAAAATCTGACATTGAAATTAAAAAGAAAGATTCAATAGGAATATATAATAATAAAAAAGGTTTAGTTTACGATGCAAATAAAAGATCTTTTGGAATAAAAGTTAATGCAGCGAACTCAATAGGAATATATTCAAATGAAGATTTAGAATTTAACACGGGAAAATTAAGTGTTAAAGGTGGAGAAAACAAAGGAGACGCTTCTGTAGGTATATATATTGATGGAAAAACAGGAGAACCTAAAAAATTAACAATAGGAGCAGGAACTACTTTAGAAGTAAATGGAAGTGGTGATACAGGTATATTTGCTAAAAATACAGAGGTAACTAATAAATCTACTATAAAAGTTAAAGGTGGAGTTGGAGCTATATTAAAAGGAGAAGGTTCTGTATTTAATGGAAATAGTGGAAGTTTTGAAACAAATATTAATAATGATAAAACAGAAACTGCTCTTTACTTAATTAATGGAGCTAAGCTTGGAGATGGAATTGCCAATGCTTCTTTTAAATTAAAATTAGGTAAAAACGATGTAGGAGTTTATGGAGAAAATACTATTATTAGTGGAGAAAACTTTACTCGTAAAGATGGAAAAAATAGAGGAACTTTTGATATTTCAAGATCTAATGAAGGTGCTACTGGAATAGTTGTAAATAAAGTTAAAAGAGAAGGAGCTGAAGATAAGAGATTAGAGGTTAAAAATTTAAATTTAATATTAGGAAATGGAAATATAGGTATAGCTTCTTTAGATAATGATACTTCTATTGATAATGTTAAAATTACATCTCTTTATCCAAATTCAACTGCAATCTATCTAAAGAATAAAGAAGGTTCTGATAAAAACTTTACAGTAAAAAATACTGAAATCAATTTAAAAAATGGTTATGGAATTTTAGTTGCTAATCCAGAAAAAGAGGGGAAATTAGAAAATAATAAAACTTTAGATTTAACTAATAATAAAATAGATATAGATGGAACTTTAACAGCAGATAAAGGAAAAGCTATAGGAGTATACTTAAGTAAAAATAATAACTTAAACTCTCGTTATAATACTATTGAGATAAAAAATGGAATTGCGATCTATGGAGAAGAAAATTCTAATATAGATTTAACATCTACTGATATAATATTAGAAAAAGATTCTACAGGAATTTATAATAATGGTGGAAAAGTTACTTTAGATGAAACAACTACTATAAGAACTCTTAATAAAGGTGGAAATGGAGCTGTCTTTGTAAAAAATGGAGATATAGATAGTTCTGCCACAATAAGTGGTTTATCAAATAGCTTCTATGGACTATTTGTAGATAGTTCTGATAAAGGCAAGGCAAGTTCTTTAGAGAATAAAGGAAGCATTACTTTAATAGGAAATGATAATATAGCAGTAGCTTTAAAAGGACAAGGAAAAGATAATAAAATAGAAAATAGTGGAAATATAATAATTTCAAGTTCAGATGTAGCTGTTCCACTTATTGAAGATTCTGATACTGATACTCAAGAACAAAAAAATGATAGAAATATTGGAATTTATGGGGAAAATACCAATATTACAAATAATGGAGCTATAATTGTTGGTGGAAAAGGAATAGGAATTGCTTCTGTTAATAAAGAGGAAGGATATAACCTTAACTCAACAGGAAATATAACTCTTTTAGGAAAAGAAGGAATAGGAGTTTACTTAGAAGGTAAAGGTACTGGAGCAACTATTGGAGATATTAGAGGATATAAAGGATCTAGTGGAAGTGTTGGATTAGTTTTAAAAGATTATAATTCTAAAAAAGCTATAAATCTTGAAAAAGTTGAATTAAATAATGGAAGTTTAGGAATTCATATTGAAAATAAAAATAAAACTACTAAACCTAACCCTACTACTACAACTATAAATATTGGTAGCTTAGAAGTTGGAAAAAATCCTGGAGAAAAGAACCAGTCAGTTGGAGTTATTGTTGATGAAACATTAAAAAGCCCAGAAGATGCAGATAAGAGAAATACTACTATATTAAATATAAAAGATAAATTAAGTGCTGGAATTAACGGTACTACTATATTTAATAAAGGTGGAAATATTGAGATTAATGCTATTGAAAAACTAGAAGTTGGAAAGGGATCAGGAGCATTAATTCACAGTAGTTCGGGGAAAATCACTCTTGATACTCAAGTAAAAGAAGATAAGTTAACAATCAATGTTGTAGGATCTAATGGATTTGTTTCAGGAAATGGAAATATCATTGAAGGAACACAAAATTTAAAAGATAAAGACTTAACTCTTGCTGTATCAGAAGGTGGAACAGGAGTAGTATTTATAGACCACTATGAAGAAGAAATTGATATGAATAGACCATATATGGACATAGGAATAGATAAAATTCTTGTTCAAGGAGAAGAAAAAAATAGCAATAATAATGGAAAAGAAGAAAATGTTAAATTTACAAAAGGAGTATATCTTCATAACTTAGGTGAGTTGAAAGAAGAATTTAAAACTAACATAGAACAAGTTGGAACACACACTGTTGGAACAGTTGTAAGTAAAACTTGGGGAGATATAACAACTAATATTGATTTAACAGATAAGGCTTACCATAGTGTTGGAATGGTTATATCAGATAATGGTGATAATCTTACAACAATAGAAACAGCAAAAGAAGGAAAAGAAGTTATATCAGTTGCTGGAGATAAAAATATTGGTCTTGAAGCTAATAATTCTAGCTTAAAAACAGTAGGAGATATTAAAGTAGGAGCAGGAACAAGTTTTAAAAATAGTTATCCAGTTGGAGTTTTTGCTGAAAATAATACAGGTAAACAATTAAATTATACTGGAGTAGGAAACTTAAATGTTGATAACTTTGGTATGGGAGTAATTACTAAAAACTATAGTATTGACTATACTGGAACTATAAAAGCTGGTGTAGGAACTGTTGGAATATTTAATGAAAATGATACATATTCTAAAGATAAATATATTAAAGTTAATGGTGAAATTAGTCTTGGAAGTGAGCCATTATTTGATGAGGAAAAATCAGCAGGAATCTATGGTAAGAATACTGACATAATTTTTACAGCAAAAGATTATGGAATGAATATCCTTTCAAATAAAAGAAACACAGGTATACTAAGTGTTGGAGAAGGAGATATAACATATACTGGAAATGTAAATATTGCTGGAGTATATAAAGATAAAGATTTTAATAAAGGATTATCTTCTTCTAAAGGAATATTTAAATATGGTACAGGAAATATAACTGTAAATAAAGGAGATTGGAATATTGGTTCAAACTCTATAGGTATAGTTGCTAATAGTGATGTTATAGAAAAAGAAGTAAGTAGTAGTAAAACAGAGGGAATAACTATAAATAACTCTGCTAATATGACTGTTGGTAAAAACTCTCTTGGAATTTACTCAGTTGGAAAGAATACTTTAACTAACGAAGGAAATATCACAGTATCAGGTGCTGATGATAAAGATAGTTCTGTTGGTATCTATATGGGTAACTCTAAAGAAGGAAAAGAAAATCTATCAGTTGGAACTAACAAAGGAACAATTACTGTTGATGGTAAAAATGCTGTTGGGGTTCAAGCTGTTGGAAATGTAAAATTCCATAATAAAGGTAAGATAGAGGTTAAAAACTCTGGAATTGGAGTATTTGCTACTAAAGGAGCAACTATTTACAATGATAAAGAGGGAATAATAGATCTTAATGGAGATTCAAAAGATACTCACTCAATAGGAATGTTTGCTAAAGGAGAAGGTTCTTCAATAATAAATGATGGTACAATCAATGCTAACTTTGGTGTTGGAATGTATGTTGAAGATGGAGCAGAACTAATAAATAACAAAGATGGAGTTATCAATGTTAAAAATGGTGTTGGTATCAAAGGAAATGGATATTTAAATAACTATGGACATATTACAATAGAAAGTGGGTATAATGGTTATATTAAAGATGAAGAAGGAAAAGAAAATACTTCTGTAAATAATATAATAGATATTAAAGATGATATAGTAAATATCGGATCTCACTATGTTGGAATGGGTGGAACAATTGATTCTAAATTAGATATGATCTTAGATAATCCTGTAATTGATATTACTACTGGAAATGGACTTGGATTTAAAGCACCAAATATTAAAGGTGGAATTGCATTAGCACCAAACTTTGCACTATCAGGAAATGGATTTAGCTATGAAGTAAAAGATTTCATTGGAGAAAATACAGATATCAATGTAGGAACTTCACCACTATTTGATTCTAAATTTGAAGGTAAAGATTTAATAGTTAATAAAGTAGATTATAAAGATGTTATGAAAGACTATAAATATGAAACTTTCTATAACTCATTAGACAATACTTTAAGAGATGGAATAGCTTCTGATATAGATGCTATTAAGAACTTAAACTCATACCTAGAAAGCTTTGGACAAACAGGAGATTTCTATCAAGAATATGCTAGAACAATGAGTGAAGTAAGAGGAAGTATCTATTCAAATGTTCAATCAAGAATGTTTGACATCAATAGAAGTTTTGATAACTCATTTGATGAGATGGAGCAATCGTACAACCTTTCTAAAGATACAGACAAATACAGTGTAATTTATACTGGTGGAGATTATAAATCAGGAAAAGTTGAGATACCAGATTATAAATATAATATAATGGGACTTCAATATATGAAAGAGTTTGAAGATGTAAATTATGACAATAAGTATGGATATACTTTCGGATTTACAGGAAGCAAATTCAAATTTAGAGATAACGGAAGATCAAAAGAGAATATCTACTCATTAAAAGGTGGAGTACACAATGTTAAATCATTTAATAAAGATTTAGACCTATTAACTAAATTAGATGTAGGATTAAACTACCACGATATGACTAGAAAATTAGCTTTTGGACCAGTAAGTTACAAAAATGATTCTGATTACTACTCTTACTATGTAGGACTTGATAACAAGTTTAGAAAGACTATATTTAAAAATTACCAAAATGAATTTGGAGCATATGCAGGAGCAGAGTTAGAGTATGGAAGATTTACTAACATCAAAGAGAATGGAACTCTAGCATTAAAAGTAAAATCAAATGATTACTATATAGCTAAAGGAATGGCTGGATTCTCAGGAACTGGAAGAAAATATCTAGGAAATGACTGGACAGCTAAGATAACTGGAGATGTTGGTTACTCATATGACTTTGCTAAGTATGATGAAAACAAAGTAAAATTAAGAAAATCAAACTCAGGATATACAAGTATCTTAGATGAAGTTGATAGTAAAGGAAAAGTTACAGGAAAAATAGGAATAGGATTTGAAAGATTAAATCACTTAGGAGTAACTCTTGAAGGAGAGGTATCAAGAGATATTGCTAGAGATGAGGATTACTGGAGAGTAGGACTAAGATTTAACTACAAATTTAACCAAGAAGATGCTGTAACAACATTAAGAAATGTATTCCATTTAATGGATAACCACTTCGACTTTGATAAAGATAACTTAAAACCTAGAGAGCAAAAGATAGTTGCAGCTGGAAGTAAGATTATAGATACTTATAATCTAAAAGGAACTCTAAGATTAGAGGGACATACAGATAGTTGTGGATCAGTAGAGTACAACCAAGGACTTTCTGAAAGAAGAGCTGAAACTGTTAAGAGAGAATTTATAAAAGATATTAAAAAATCAGAAAATATAAAATATGAAACTCAAGGTTATAGTGAATTAAGACCTGTAGATACAAATAAAACTAAAGAGGGAAGAGCTAATAACAGAAGAGTTGAAGTTAAGTTTATAGAGAAGTAAGATTTTTAATACAATGAATAAGGGCTGTTGCAAAACCAATGCAACAGCCTCTTTCTTTAATAATAAAAAGTTATAATTTTGTTAAAGAGAATTTTGTGCTATAATATATTAAGAGTAGAGAGGAGGTTTTTTATGTTAAAACAAAAAAAATTAGGACTTGGAGTTGAAGATTTTAAAGAAATAATAACTCTTGATTATTATTATATAGATAAGACTAAATTTATAGAAGAGCTTCTTCTTGATGGAGCTAAGATAAAACTGTTTTGTAGACCAAGAAGATTTGGAAAAACTCTTAATATGTCCACTCTTAGATATTTCTTTGATATAAAAAATAGAGAAGAGAATAGAAAGTTATTTAATGGATTATACGTAGAAAATTCTCCATTATTTATAGAACAAGGGAAATATCCAATAATATTTATTACAATGAAAGGAATAGACTCATCTAATTGGAATGGAGCTATAAAAAATATAAGAGATAAAATTTTTGAATTATATAATGAGTATGATGGAAAAATTAATCATATATTAACTGATAATGAAAATAAAGTATTTAATAAGTTTGCTGGTAAGGAAAGTGATGAAGAGGAGTTAAAAACTTCATTATCTTTTCTAACATCATTATTATATAAATATTATAATCAAAAAGTTATTGTTCTTATAGATGAGTATGATTCTCCAATAATATCTGCTTATGAAAATGGATACTATAACGAAGCAATTAATTTTTTTAAAGGTTTTTATGGAAATGTTTTAAAAACTAATGAATATTTACACATGGGTATTTTAACTGGAATAGTTCGGGTAGCTCAAGCAGGTATATTTTCTGATTTAAATAATATAGAGAATTATACTATCTTTAATAAAAAGTATTCTCAATATTTTGGTTTACTTGAAGATGAAGTAAAAAAAGCTCTTCAATATTATGATGTTAGTTATAAACTTGAAGAGGTGAAATCTTGGTACAATGGATATAAGTTTGGAGACTCTGAAGTATACAACCCTTTGAGTATATTAAAATTTTTAAGTACTCAAGAGTTAGGAGCTTATTGGGTAAATACTTCTGGAAATACATTGATAAAAGAATTGCTTAAAAATTCTGATAAAACAGTGTTTGATATATTGAATAATCTATTTGATAGAAAGGAAACAGTAGTATATATAAGCCAAAGTATAGCTTTGGGGAATAATTTATCTCCAGATGATTTATGGGAATTACTACTATTTTCAGGATATTTAACAGTGAAAGAAAAGATAGATACGAATACATATTTTGTAAGAATACCTAATAGAGAAATAATGACATTCTTTAAAAATCTATTTGTTGATATTATCTTTAATGGATTAGGAACTATTAGTAGATTAAAGGTAGCACTTTTAACTAAAAATTTAGATGAAATAATAAGTTGCCTTGAAAATCTTGTATTAAATGCAATGAGTACATATGATACAGACAAAAGATATGAAAATCCTTATCAAACTCTTTTAGCAGGATTTTTACATGGATTAGAAGGGATCTATTTTTCAATTCCTAATTTTGAGAGTGGAGATGGGAGACCAGACATAGTATTAAAACCTATTTATAAAAATAAACCAGCCTATATCTTAGAGTTAAAGAGATTGAAAGATAGAGCAGTAGAAAAAGAACTAGATGAAGCTTTAAATCAAATTAAAGTAAATAGATATGATACTCTTTTGAAAAGAGAGGGAATAAAAGATATAACTAATATAGCGTTGGTTTTTGATAAAAAAAGAGTATATTCCAAAATAAAATAAATAAAGGGGCTGTTGCATTGGTTTTGCAACAGCCTCTCTTTTTATAGATAAGCAACTAATAGTTT
The DNA here is from genome assembly GCF_019012925.1 of Fusobacterium sp. Classification (GTDB taxonomy): domain Bacteria; phylum Fusobacteriota; class Fusobacteriia; order Fusobacteriales; family Fusobacteriaceae; genus Fusobacterium_A. The sequence continues at coordinate 17,405 of NZ_JAGIRL010000008.1, read as the reverse complement.
TATTGTTTCAAGCACACCATCAATATGAGTTCTCTCATAGTGGTGAGAAGATTCAACACTTGGTCCTATACAACCACATTTGAAATCAAATCCCTGTAAAATTGCAGCACTTGCATCTGAACCATATCTATTATACACATCTACTGTATATCCTATATTATTTAACTCTGCTGCTTCAGTTAGACCAAGTCTTACACTTAGATCATATGGAGTTTTAAAATCTTTAGCAGCAATACTTACTTTTTTCTCATCACCTAGAGCATCTTCTCCTACAAGTCCGATATCTAAAGCTATAAACTCGTCCATATCATCAGGAACTATAGAAACTCCATGTCCAATCTCTTCATAGTTAGAGATATATATGTAAAGACCATTTTTAGGTTTTAAATTATTATCCTTTAGATATTTGATATATCCCAATACTTGAGCAATACAGATCTTATCATCAATAAATCTTGATTTAATATAACCACTCTCAGTTATAACTGTACGAGGATCAAATGAAACAAAATCTCCTACTCTTACTCCAAGTTGTTCAGTGTCCTCTTTATTGTAGATCTCCTCATCTAATCTTACTTCCATAGTAGTAGAGTTTCTTGGAAGTTCTCTAGCCTCATCTCCATAGATATGAACAGAGCTTTTAACAGGCACTATAGTTCCCTCAATCACGTCACCATCTAAAGTGTGTACAAGGATATTCTCTCCCTCTACTCCTCCCCAGTTTACTCCTCCTAGGTTTACAAGCTCTAATCTACCATTTGGCTTTATTCTTTTAACCATAGCTCCAAGTGTATCCACATGAGCTGAGATCATCTTCTTATAGTTATTATCCTCACCAGGAATAAATCCTAATATAGCTCCCTTTCTAGTTAGGCTATAAGAAACTCCTAGATCATCTAATTCAGTTCCTATTCTTTCCATAGCATCATCAGTATAACCTACTGGACTTGGAATATTTAGTAGCTCCATTGTCATATCTAGTACGTACTCAACATCTAAATTGATATCCATATCTTTCCACTCCCTTTGTTATTTGTTTTCTATGTCTAAATCTTTTAAATTATGCATTGTTGTAGGATCAAACTTAAATCCTTTTACCTTGTTATTAACACCTATATTTTCATTTTTATATAGTAAAATACCTAATGGAGAATCCTCTTGTAAAATCTCTTGAGCTTTTACAAACAATTCCTTTCTCTCTTCAGGAGAAGAGACAAGTCTAGCTTTATCAACTATACTGTCAAACTCTTTGTTAGTATAGAAAGATCTATTTCCAGCACCACCATGTGAAGCACTATGTAGTAGAGGATATAGAACAATGTCAGCATCTGATGTACCAGAAACCCAACCACCTAATAGAGCTTGGTGTTCACCTTGAGCAGATCTTTGAAGATAAGCTCCCCACTCTAAAATCTCAATTTTCATATCTATACCAATATCTTTTAAGTTAGCTTGAATGATTTGAGCTAATTGAACTCTAGTAGGATTATCATTTACAAATAGTGTAAAACTTCTATCAGTAACACCAGATTTTTCTAGATACTCCTTAGCTTTTTCTACATTGTAAGGATAACCTTCAACAGTATCAGTATATCCAAATACATTTGGATTGATTATAGAGTTAGCTGGTTTAGCTTTTCCCATATATATTGAATCCGACATACTCTGTTTATTAAGAGCATAGTTTACAGCTTTTCTAAAGTCCCTATTATCAAAAGGAGCAACAGTTGTATTAAAAGTAATATACTCTGTTGATGTAGTTGGCTGAGAAATTAGATGAAGATCCTTATTCTTTTCAACAATATCACCATCAATGGCATCCATATTGTAAGCAATATCTATTTCACCAGTTTCTAGAGCAGCTAATCTACTACTATTTTCTGTAATAGCTCTGTACACTAAGGAATCTATTTTAGGTCTTCCTTCAAAATACTCATCAAAAGCTACTAATTCTATCTTTTCTCCACTACCCCACTCAATAAACTTATACGGTCCTGTTCCTACTGGTGCAGTAGCAATAGTGTCATTTTTGGCAACTGTATCTCTCTCATTTAAGATAGCAGTTAATGGGTGTGCCAATCCAAATAGTAGTGGTGATGATGGTTTTGATAGAGTTATCTTAACAGTATTATCATCTACTGCTTCTACCTTTGAAATAGCATCAATCATTATTTTACTAGCAGGTTTACTCAACATTCTATTAATACTAAAAACAACATCTTTAGCTGTTAAAGTATCCCCATTATGAAATTTTATCCCCTGTTTTAATTTAATAACAAGTTCAGTAGGTGTGATATACTCATAAGACTCTGCCAACTCTGGAACAATATTTCCATTCTCATCAACCCTAAGTAATGTGTTAAAAATTTGTTCTGTAATAGTTAGTGCAGGAATCTCATTATACATGTTAGGATCTAGACTTTTAGGCTTTGATCCCTGTGATACAATAACTTCTTTAGTTAATTTTTCCTCTATTTTATCTTTATCACTTCCACAACCTGTAATAAAAATAGAGAGCCCTAACATAAATAATATAAACTTTTTCATAAAAATACCCCCCTTACATATGCATCTTAGATATATACTACTCTTGAAAATTAATTTTTAAAAATATAAAAAATATATATCTTTTTTTTATTGAATATATATAAGTACAAAAGTATTGGAATTTTAGTATTAATTATGAAAAAGTAAGAAGAGAATATCTCAACTATCAAGATATTACAACACTGTATAATACCTATTTTATAAAACTTTTGCCAATTTATCAAGTTTTAATATACTATATTATAGAAAAATATGTTACAATAGGTTGTTACATAAATAGTTGGAGGTTATATTATGAAAAAATTAGCTATTGCATCACTTATTATATTAGCTTTAACAGGTTGTACTAAGGAGATAGATTACTCTCAAAAACAGGTAAGAAATGGAATTGTATATACAGTAAACGCAGATACTCCATTCACTGGAAAAGTTGTTGACAAATATAGCAATGGACAAAAGAAACTTGTAGAGAAATTCAAAGATGGAAAGTTTGATGGAGAGCAGGTATATTATTACGAAAATGGACAAATAGAGGATAAGATTGATTATAAATTAGGAGAGCCTATTGGTAAATATTACTCTTATCACAGAAATGGAGAGATAGCATATACTGGAGAGTTTTTAAATGGTAAGAAAAATGGAAATTGGGATAGATACACAGAGGATAAAAAGCTTATTCTTACTGAGGTATATGAGAATGGAGAGTTAAAAGATGTAAAACAATATCTAGTAGATACTGAAAAATTAAAAAATAAAATAAATAATCTTTTTAACTAAATTACAGTAGTAACTTTTAAAACAGTGTTCAATTATAGAAAAACAAGTATTAAAAATTTAGTACTATTATAAAAAAATATAGGTATAAGAAGTATTTTTTTCCTTCATAAAAAAAAGTTAAAAAATAGCTTGATTTTTTTTTAGTTTAGGAGTATACTTCATTACAACAAGTTAAAAAAGTAATTGAAGAAGGAGGAAATAACTATGTTTACACTTAACATAATAATATTTGTCATATGTATAATATCACTCATACAAATAATAATGAGTTTATTTTCATATACAAAAAATTATGTTAGGCTAATAGTATAGTTATATCCATTACTATATAAATTAATTAATAGAGTGAATCTATATTTCATTGATTAATAACAGCCTAATTAGGCTGTTTTTTTTATAACTAAAAAAATTGTACAATTATTAATAACAAATATACTTTTTTAACAGACAAAAATAAAAATTAATTAAGATTATAAGGGGGATTCAAAATGAAAAAATTAACAACAATGCTTCTAGGACTATCACTACTGATCACAGCTTGTGGAGGAGAAAAGGAGACAACTACAGCTCCAAAAGAGAGCGAAACATTAAAAATTGGTTCTACATCACCATTGACAGGACCAGTAGCTATCTATGGAGTTACAGCAACAAATGGTGCAAAGTTAGCCATGGAAGAGATTAATAAAAATGGAGGAATCTTAGGAAAACAAGTAGAGTTTATGGTTTTAGACTCAAAGGGAGATTCAACAGAAGCGATTACAGCTTATAATAGATTAGTTGATGAAGGAATTGTAGCCTTTATTGGAGATGCTCCATCAAAACCTACACTTGCAATTGCAGAAGTTGCTGCTCAAGATAATATGCCAATGATCACTCCAACAGGGACACAATTCAATATTACAGAAGCTGGTTCTAATGTATTCCGTATCTGTTTTACTGACCCATATCAAGGAGTTATCTTAGCAAACTTAGCTAAAAATAATTTAGGTGCTAATACGGTTGCTATCTTAGTAAATAACTCTAGTGACCACTCAGATGGGGTAACAAAAGCTTTTGTTGAAGAAGCTAAAAGACTAGGATTAAATATTGTTGCTAAAGAGGGATATGCAGAGGGAGATAAAGATTTTAGAGCACAACTTACTAAGGTTGCAGCAACAAATCCAGATGTACTACTTATTCCAGATTACTATGAACAAGCAGCACTTATCTCAACACAGGCTAGAGAGGTTGGACTTACAGCAACTCTAATTGGGCCAGATGGTTGGGATGGTGTGGCAAAAGCATTAGATCCTTCAGCATACGGAGCTATTGAAAATAGTTACTTCACTAACCACTACTCATTAGATGATCCTAGTGAAAAAGTCCAAAAATTCTTAAAAGCATATAGAGAAAAGTACAATGAAGATCCATCATCTTTCTCTGCCTTATCATATGATGCTGCTTATCTAATGAAAGATGCAATTGAAAAAGCTGGATCAACTGATAAAGATGCTATTATTAAAGCAATTAAAGAGAGTGATTTTGATGGAGTTACAGGACACCTTAAATTTGATGATAAAAATAATCCAGTTAAAGCAGTTACAGTTTTAAAAATTGTTAATGGTAAATATACTTTTGATTCTGTAATTCAACCAAACTAAAAATAAAAAAAGCTTGAGGGAACTGGAGTTTAACTCTAAGTTCCCCAAGTAGATCTTGAGAGGAGAGAAAAAATGGAATTTATGATGCAAATTATCAACGGTTTACAAATAGGAAGTATTTATGCACTAGTATCACTTGGGTATACTATGGTTTATGGAATAGCACAACTTATCAACTTTGCTCATGGTGATATCATTATGGTAGGAGCATATGTTTCTCTATTTAGTATTCCAGTTTTTACAAGAATGGGATTACCCGTGTGGCTTACAGTAGTACCTGCTATTGTTATATGTGTTGTATTGGGAATGTTAACAGAGAGAATTGCTTATAGACCACTTAGAAATTCACCAAGAATCTCTAACTTAATCACAGCCATAGGAGTAAGCCTATTATTAGAAAATCTTTTTATGAAGATTTTCACTCCAAATACTAGAGCTTTCCCTAAAGTTTTTACACAAGAACCTATTAGATTTGGAGAACTTTATCTAAACTATGGTACAGTTGTCACAATTGTAGTAACTCTAATTCTATCTGTTGGATTACAGTATTTTATGAAAAAAACAAAATATGGAAAGGCAATGTTAGCTACTAGTGAAGATTATGGAGCAGCTAAACTTGTAGGAATAAATGTAAATAGTACTATCCAACTTACTTTTGCTATTGGTAGTGGACTAGCTGCTATTGCTTCAGTACTGTATGTATCAGCTTATCCACAAGTTCAGCCACTTATGGGATCAATGCTTGGAATAAAAGCTTTTATTGCTGCTGTTCTTGGTGGTATTGGAATTCTTCCTGGAGCTGTTGTAGGAGGATTCATTTTGGGAGTAGTAGAAAGTTTAACAAGAGCTTATCTATCATCTCAGTTAGCTGATGCCTTTGTATTTATGATCTTAATTGTTGTTTTATTAGTTAAGCCTACAGGATTGTTTGGAAAGAATTTAAAAGAGAAAGTTTAGGGGGAGAACAATGGATAGAACAAAAAAATGGAGTTATATTTTAACTTTAGTATTGGTAGTAATTGGATATTTTTTTCTAACTACATTAATAAGTAATGGAGTTATCTCAAGATATCAAAGTACAGTTATGATTTTTATCTGTATAAATATAATTTTAGCAGTTAGTTTGAATATAACAGTTGGTTGTCTTGGACAGATTACAATTGGACATGCTGGATTTATGTCAATAGGTGCCTATGCAGCAGCTCTTTTTGCTAAGACAGGATTGTTAGACGGATTACCTGGGTATTTGGTAGCTCTAATACTTGGTGGTATTGTAGCAGGTATAGTTGGAATTATAATTGGAATCCCAGCTTTGAGACTTAATGGTGACTATCTTGCAATTATAACACTTGCTTTTGGAGAGATTATCAGAGTTTTAATAGAGTATTTTAATTTTACTGGTGGAGCACAGGGACTTAGAGGAATCCCTCGTTTTAATAAGTTTGGTATCATCTACATTGTTATGGTTATCTGTGTAATGATGATGTTCTCATTGATGACAAGTCGTCACGGAAGAGCTATACTTGCTATTAGAGATGATGAGATTGCCAGTGGAGCTTCAGGAATTAACACAACTTATTATAAGACGTTTGCTTTTACAGTTTCAGCTGTTTTCGCTGGAATTGCTGGTGGAATATATGCTCATAACCTTGGAATCTTAGGAGCTAGACAGTTTGATTTTAACTACTCTATAAATATATTGGTTATGGTGGTATTGGGAGGAATGGGAAGCTTTACAGGATCTATTCTTTCAGCTATTGTCTTAACTATATTGCCAGAAGCTTTAAGAGAGTTTTCTGATTATCGTATGATTGTTTACTCTCTACTATTGATATTGACAATGATTTTCCGTCCAACTGGATTATTGGGACGTAAGGAGTTTAGAATTTCAAAGTTTGTTGAGAGATTTATTACTAGAAGGGGGACAACAAATGAAAAATAGAATTCTACATGCTAAAGATATTAACATAAATTTTGGAGCTTTAAGAGCTGTAAGTGATTTTAATTTAGAGTTGAGGGAGAAGGAGCTAGTTGGACTTATTGGTCCAAATGGAGCTGGAAAGACAACAGTTTTTAATATTTTGACAGGAGTGTATTCAGCTACTTCTGGAACATATACTTTTAATGGAGAGATAGTTAAGAAAACACCTACTCATAAATTAGTGAGAAAAGGGTTAGCTAGAACATTCCAAAATATCAGACTTTTTAAAAATATGAGTGTACTAGAAAATGTTTTAGTTGCTAATAATTTCAATATGAAGTATGGAGTATTTACAGGAATCTTTCGTCTAATGAGATTTTGGAGAGAAGAGAAAATAGCTAGGAAAAAAGCTCTTAAACTTTTAAAGATTTTCGATTTAGATAAGTATGCAGACCATCCTGCAGGAAGCCTTCCATATGGACAACAGAGAAAATTAGAGATAGCTCGTGCTATGGCTACAAATCCAAAGGTCTTACTTTTAGATGAACCAGCTGCTGGGATGAATCCAACAGAAACAGATGAGCTTATGAATACAATTAAATTGATAAGAGATAAGTTTGGAATTGCTATTCTTTTAATTGAACACGATATGAAGTTGGTATTGGGTATCTGTGAAAGATTGATAGTTCTAGATCATGGAACAATCATAGCAAGTGGAGATCCACAGACAGTTGTAAATGATCCAGCAGTTGTAACTGCATACTTAGGAAAAGATAGTGATGAATTTGAGGAGGAAGTATAATGGAGAAAGATTTAATGCTTGAAGTTGAAAATTTACATGTTTATTATGATAATATTCACGCTTTAAAAGGAATCTCGTTAAAAGTTAAAAAGGGAGAGGTTGTTTCTCTTATAGGAGCAAATGGAGCTGGGAAAACAACTACTCTACAAACTATATCTGGTCTTATTCAATCAAGAGAGGGAAAAATCAAGTTTGAAGGGAAGGAGATAACTAAGGTAGAATGTCATAAAATTTGCCAAATGGGAATTGCACAAGTGCCTGAAGGGAGAAGAGTCTTTGCAAAACTTCCTGTTAAAGATAATTTAAAATTGGGAGCCTTTACAGTTAATGACACCCCAGAGAATCTTGAGAGAGATAGAGCTAAATTTTATGAGGTATTTCCAAGAATGGCAGAGAGAAAAAATCAACTAGCTGGAACACTATCTGGTGGAGAACAACAGATGTTAGCTATGGGAAGGGCTCTTATGAGCAGACCCAAACTACTAATTTTAGATGAACCCTCTATGGGACTTTCCCCTCTATTTGTTAAAGAGATCTTCTCTGTAATAAAAAAATTAAAAGAAGCTGGAGTAACTATATTATTGGTAGAGCAAAATGCTAAAATGGCTTTATCTGTAGCTGACTATGCCTATGTTATTGAAACAGGAAAAATTACAATAGAGGGAAAATCAGAAGATCTATTGAATGATGTCAATGTAAAGAAAGCTTATCTAGGAGCTTAGGTAAAAAAATACCAAAAATTTGATGATTAGATTCTAAAAAAATGAATTTATTTATATAAAAGTAAATTTTTTTTAAAAATTATAGGTCTAGTAGTTGACTTAATAAAAAAATAATAGTATAATTAGCTTACTCGATCGGATGTTATAATTACAAACTAAATTTCTAGAAATTGAATATTATGATCTCAAATAAGTTAAACTATTATTTGCACATAACGTAATAAGAAGGAGTGGAAGGGTATGAAAAAATTAGGTTTACTACCAAGACTTATATTAGGGTTAATAGTTGGTATTATTTTAGGAAAAGTTGGTAACGTTCCTCTTTTGAGAATTATGGTAACTTTTAATGGTATTTTTGGTAACTTTTTACAATTTGTAATTCCATTAATTATCTTAGGATTTGTTGCCCCAGGAATTGGAGATTTAGGGAAAAAAGCTGGAAAACTATTAGGAATTACTACAGTTCTTGCTTATGGATCTACAATTATAGCTGGAAGCTTAGCATATTTTACTAACTCTGTTTTATTGACAAAAATTTTACCTAAAGCTGGAGATATGATATCTGGAAATAACCCAGAAGCTGGACTATTAAAAGGATATATAAGTGTAGATATGCCACCTATTATGGGAGTTATGACAGCTCTTTTAATGGCATTTATTTTAGGGATTGGTATAGCAATAGTTGAGGGAAACACTATTAAAAACTTTATGAATGAGATACAAACAATAGTAGAAGGGATAATTACTAAGATAATAATTCCATTCTTACCACTATATATAGCTGGTATATTTGCTAATATGACATATGCCGGTGAGATTGTAAAAATAATGTCTGTATTTGCAAAAGTATTTGGTATTATAATCGTACTTCACTATGTAATTCTATTAGTACAATATACAATAGCTGGAAGCTTGGCAGGAGGAAATCCAATTGTACTAATAAGAAGAATGTTACCAGCATACTTTACAGCTATTGGTACTCAATCATCTGCAGCAACTATTCCTGTTACTTTAAATCAAACAAAAGCTAATGGAGTAAATGATGGTATAGCAGATTTCACTATTCCACTATGTGCTACTATACACTTATCAGGAAGTACTATCACTTTAGTAAGTTGTTCTATGGCAGTAATGATGTTAAATGGTATGCCAATAACTTTCTCTGGAATGTTTGGATTTATTCTAATGTTAGGTGTTACAATGGTAGCTGCCCCTGGAGTTCCTGGTGGAGCTGTAATGGCTGCTCTTGGATTGTTAGAAAGTATGTTAGGATTTGGTCCAGAGCTGACTTCTCTTATGATAGCTCTATATCTAACTCAAGATAGTTTTGGTACTGCTTGTAATGTTACTGGTGATGGTGCTATTGCAATAATAGTTAATAAATTGGCTGGATTTAAATTAGAAAGAAAATAGATATTTAAAAAGCTGATAGAAAATTTTCTATCAGCTTTTTTTTATTTCATATATCTCTTTACTCCCAAAGAAGCATTTAATACAGCTAGAAGAGAAACACCTACATCTGAGAATATAGCCATCCACATATTAGCAAATCCTAAAACACCTAATATCATAACTAAGATTTTTATTCCAAGTGCAAAAACTATATTTTGAATAACTACCTTTTTATTAATATTGGCAATCTTTAAAAGTTCTACTATTTTAGAAGGTTCATCTTTCATTATAACAACATCTGCAGTCTCTACAGCTAGATCACTTCCAACTCCTCCCATAGCTACCCCTATATCAGCTATTGAAAGAACAGGTGCATCATTTATTCCATCTCCAACAAATATAACTTTCTTCTTAGATCTCTTTATGATCTCTTGAAGTTTACTTACCTTATCCTGTGGTAAAAGATGTGTGAAAATATTTTCTCTCTTCATTCCTATCTTTTCTCCAACCATTTCACCAATCTTTTTACTATCACCAGTTAACATATAGCTATCTATTTTTAATCTAGAAAGCTCTTTAATAGTCTTTTCAGAATCCTCTTTTATCTCATCAGAGATATAGATATATCCTAAAAACTCTCCATCTTGTGCTATATAGATAACAGTACCTGGATACTCTCTCTCATCAGCTTTAATATTATACTCTCTCATCAACTTATGATTTCCAACTAATATCTCTTTACCATCATAGTAAGCAATTACACCGAAACCACTCATCTCTTTATATCCTTCAATATATGCTTCATCAATATCATCATCTAGTTGTGCTAGAATAGTTTTTCCTATTGGGTGTGTTGAATAATACTCTCCAATTTGTGCTACCTTTAACAACTCTTTTTCTGAATAATTTTCACTCTCAATTTTATCTATTTTGAATTTTCCCTTTGTTAAAGTCCCTGTCTTATCAAATACAACAGCTTCTACATCTGTTAGTGCCTCTAAATAGTTCCCTCCCTTTACTAAGATACCATATTTTGATGATAAACCAATACTACTAAAGAAAGTAAGTGGTACAGATAATACTAAGGCACATGGACAAGAGATAACTAAAAATATCAACGCTCTTCCAAACCAAGTATTAAAGTTTCCTAAAAATAGTGGAAGAATAGCTCCTACTACAATAGCAGAGATAACAACAATTGGAGTGTAATATCTAGCAAACTTTGTAATAAACTTCTCTGATTCAGCCTTCTTATTACTTGCATCTTCTACCATTGAGATAATTTTACTGATAGTTGAATCAGCAAATATCTTATTTACTCTTACTTCTAATACACCTGAACCATTGATACTACCACTTAAGATTTCACTATTTACTCCTACCTCTACTGGAAGTGATTCACCAGTAAGAGCTGAAGTATTCAATGTACTCTCTCCTTTTATAATAACTCCATCAACAGGGATTTTTTCTCCAGCTTTTATAACTATAATATCACCTTTTTTTAACTTCTTAGGTGAGATTACTACAACTTCACCCTTTTCATTTTTAAGGTTTGCATAATCTGGTCTTATATCCAATAATTTTTCAATTGATTTTCTTGAATTTGCAACAGCTTTATCTTGGAAATACTCCCCTATCTTGTAAAAAAGCATAACTCCAACAGCCTCTGTATGTTCTCCTATATAGAAAGCTCCAAATGTGGCTATTGTCATCAAGAAGTTTTCATCCATTAGGTTTCCTTTAGTTATATTCTTAAAAGATTTTAAAACTACATCTCCACCTAAAATTATATAGGCTATAATAGATAGTATTAGTTTTAACTGTATTGATAGATTACCTAAAAGTATAGCTCCAATAAAAAGAGTTCCTCCAGCAATTAGAGCTATCTTCTCTCTTTTCTCCTGTAGCTCTGCTTTTCTTTCCTCCTCTTTTCTTCTCTTTAGCTCCTCTTCCTCATCATACTCTGCCATCTTTAATATCTCTGTTCCTGGCTCTATTGAATCAGCAAAGTAATTGATCTGATGTAGAAATAACTCCTCTTCAAAGAGATCATCAATCTCCAATACAAATCTTTTTTTATAAAGATCTAAATTAGCATTTAAAACACCAGCCATTGTACTAGCTTTATGCTGAATCTTACCTGCACAACCAGCACAATCAAGATTCTTAACTTCATATTCTACTTTTGTCATTATTATCGTCCTCTCTTCTTTATACTTTATACCCCTATACCCTATATTTAAAATTTATCATAGATTACTTAGTTTGTCAAGAAATTTTCTATAAAACATAGACAACTTTTATTCCCTATGTTAAGATATAATATAAGTATAATTGAGGTGGTAGAAGAATGAAAAAAGATAGAGCATATATTGAAAATCTATTAAAGGATTTAGTAGAAAAAAATAGTTTTATAAAAGCTACAGTTTCAAATCCTGTGGATAAAAAATATAAAATTAAAAAAATAAATTTAAAACCTATTCTCATAAAAGATGAGATATTTATACAATTAGAAAGTTTTAAAGATAATAAAGCTTATCACGAAAATATCTGTTATTGCGAATTTTTACCTAAATTCTCTCAAATATTGGAAGAGTTTAAACAAATTCTAATTGTTTCACAAGGTGCAGATTACCAAATCCTAAAAGGAAAAAGTGACTACAATATAAAAGAGAGTAAAAATAGTAAAAACCTTGTATCATTGGAGCATAATAAAAAGAAGCAATATATAATTGAAGATGGGAAGCCAGTTCCTTTCCTTATAAAACTAGGTGTAATGGGGGAAGATGGAAAGGTTTTTAAAAACTCATATGATAAATTTAGACAGATCAATAAATATCTTGAATTCATTGATGATACAATAAGAGAGATGCAGTCAAAAAAATTAATTGATACACATATTAAAGTAGTAGATTTTGGTTGTGGGAAATCTTATTTGACATTTGCTCTACATCACTATCTAAAAAATATTAAGGATTTTACCTATGAGATCATAGGGTTAGATCTAAAAAAAGATGTAATGGACAAGTGTAATAGAATTGCCAATGAATTAGAGTGTGATAATTTAGAGTTTTTAACAGGAAATATTAAGGATTTTGACAAACTTCAAAATGTTGATCTAATATTTTCATTACACGCTTGTAATAATGCTACTGATTACGCTCTATTAAAGGGGTTAGAATTGGGAGCAAAGGCAATTCTTGCTGTACCTTGTTGCCAACATGAATTTAATGAGAAGATGAGTAAAAATAAAAACTCAAATTTCTTCCTAAAGGAGAATACAATAGGTAAACATGGTATACTATTTGAAAAATTTACCTCTCTAGCTACTGATGCCTTTAGAGCCCAAGCTTTAGAACTTTGTGGATTTAGAACTCAAGTTATGGAGTTTATAGATATGGAGCATACTCCTAAAAATATATTGATAAAAGCCATAAAGGAGAAGGTATCAAAGGAGAGCCTAGAGAAAAAATATAATGAATATAGAACATTTAAAGAGTATCTAGGTATTGAACCAATTCTTGATGAGTTGTTATCTCCATATTTTTTAATAAAATATAATTAATTTTTAATTTCCCCTCTTGACTTATTGCACTTTATCAGCTATATACAAGTATTGAGATACAGAACTCAACTACAATAAAATCAGGAGGGCGTTACTATGAAGAATTATGAAATTGCAAAGATAAGAAATATCTCACTTTTAGGACATAGAGGTAGTGGTAAAACTACTCTTACTGAAGCTCTACTATACATCTCAAAGACTATCAATAAGATGGGGAGTGTTGAAGATGGAAATACTGTGTCTGATTATGATAAAGAGGAAATTAGAAGAGTCTTTTCTATCAATACTTCTGTTATTCCTATTGAGTATGGAGAGGGAAAATATAATTTTTTAGATACTCCAGGATATTTCGATTTTGTTGGAGAGGTTGAATCTGCTGTTAGAGTATCTGGTAGTTCTGTTATTGTTTTAGATGCTACATCAGGAGTTGAGGTTGGTGCTGAAAAAGCTTGGAGAATTTTGGAAGAGAAAAAGCAACCAAGAATTATCTATCTAAATAAGATGGATAAAGGATATATCAACTATGAAAAGTTACTTTATGAATTAAAAGAGAAGTTTGGAAAGAAAATAGCTCCTTTCTGTGTCCCAATAGGAGAGAAAGAGGAGTTTAAAGGTTTTGTCAATATTATAGAAATGAAAAGTAGAATATTTAATGGAAGAGAGTGTGAAGATAGACCTATCCCTGATTTTATGGATGTTTCTGAAGTTAGAAATCTTTTGATGGAAGCTGTTGCTGAGACTGATGAAGAGTTGATGGATAAATATTTCAATGGAGAAGAGTTTACTATAGAAGAGATCAAAAGAGGATTACATAAAGGAGTTGTAAATGGAGATGTCGTTCCTGTAATAGTTGGATCTGCTATACAGGGAATTGGAATACATACCCTTTTCAAAATGATAAATGACTATATGCCACTACCTAATGAGATGTTTGATGGAGTAAGAGTAGGTAAAAATCCAGCAGGAGAAGAGTGCTTTAGAAAGGTTGATAAAGCTGAGCCATTCTCTGCTACTGTTTTCAAAACATTAGTGGATCCATTTATTGGAAAGATCACTCTATTTAAAGTTAATTCTGGTGTATTGAAGAAAGATATGGAAGTTCTAAATATCAATAAGAATAAGAAAGAGAAGATATCTCAAATATTTTTCTTGAGAGGAAATAAACAGGAAGATGCTCTTGAAATTACAGCTGGAGATATTGGAGCTACTACAAAACTTCAATATACGCAAACAGGAGATACTCTATGTGACAAGGATAATCCTATTGAATATCCACAGATTGAGTTCCCAAGAGCTTGTTTTTATTCAGGTGTTGAACCTGCAGAAAAAGCAGATGATGAGAAATTAAGTACTTGTTTACAAAAAATGATGGAAGAAGATCCTACATTTAAAGTATATAGAAACCATGAAACTAAGCAACTACTAATTGGTGGACAGGGAGAAAAGCATCTATACATAATCATATGTAAAATAAAAAATAAGTTTGGTGTACATGCTGTACTAAATGATCCTATTGTATCATATAGAGAGACTATAAAAGGAAGCTCATCTGTCCAAGGAAAACATAAAAAACAATCTGGTGGAGCTGGGCAATATGGAGATGTATTTATCAAGTTTGAACACTGTGATAAAGAGTTTGAGTTTATAGATGATATCCATGGTGGAGTTGTTCCTAAATCATTTATTCCTGCAGTTGAAAAAGGATTGTTAGAAGCCAAAGAGAAGGGAACTCTTGCTGGTTATCCAGTAATTAACTTTAAGGCTACTCTTTATGATGGTTCTTATCACCCAGTTGATTCCAATGAGATCTCATTTAAACAAGCTGCGATTTTAGCTTTTAAAAAGGGAATTGAAGAGGCTAAACCAGTGTTATTAGAACCTATTATCTCAATGAAGATTACTATTCCAGAGATCTATCTTGGAGATGTAATGGGAGATATGAATAAACGTAGAGGTAGAATATTAGGTATGGATCACAATAGCTATGGGGAACACATATTGAATGTTGAAGCTCCTCAAGTTGAAGTATTAAACTATGCTTTAGATCTACGAGCTATGACACAGGGAAGAGGAGAGTTTTCATTTGAATTCTCTAGATATGAGGAAGTACCTGATGTTTTAGCACAAAAAATTATTGCCAATAGAAAAAAAGATTAATCGATAAAAAACTTCAAGGGTTATTTATTTAACTCTTGAAGTTTTTTTATATTGAATAGAGTTATTTTATCTATAATTTTTTTAATAGATATTTTTTCGCCAACCCTGTATTAAAAATTAATTCATTATTATTTAAGAGTAACTCTTTCTTTAATGAGTCACCATTTTTTAATTTTAAGCTATAATATTTTATCTCTTTTTTATTGATCTCTCTCTCTTCATCATAGTTCATATCAGCTTCAAAATTTTTATCTGGAATATTTAAAAAGTTTTTTAACTCCACTATACCATTGGGATAGCTCTTTAAATTTAGAAACTCATTGATAAACTCCCTACCTAGTTGCTCAAAGTTGCTATCTTCAATAAAGAAGTAACTATCTGTTCTTTTGGTATAGGGAATTGCCATTTTATTGATAAAGCCTATAGTTATATGGGCATCTGCACCAATTAATTTTAATAATTTTATTATCTCTTCATCATATCCCTCACCAAGTACAGCTAATATGATCTCTGGAGTAAAAAATTTAACCTTATGATAATTTTTTAAAATCTCATTTTTCGTATCCTTATTTATAATTAGAATACCTGTTTTATTTTGAAAATATATCCAAGAGGAATTTTCGTTATATAGATCTAAATTGTAATTAAATTTAGAGGCATTCTCTTTTAAAAAGTCATCTATGCTACTATAATTTGTATTTTCATAGACTAAAGTAAATTTAAAATAATCAAAGCTCAGCATATCCTTTGGAACAATTATTCCTTTTACACAGATATCATTTGCCAAATACTCTTTTTGTGAGATAATCACAATATTTTTCATATAGATATCCTTTAAACTATTAAAAAAATATTTTTTAGTATTCTCTAATAAGATAGTATTCTTAGTCATATTAGAAGTAAAATGAAGCATAACTAGATATTCTACATTGCTATTTAGTAGTATATTTTGAATTTCACTTTCAAAATTTTCATAAGTTAACAAAGCTATTTTTTTAAATTTTTTACTATTCATTCCAACTAACCTCTATAAATATAATTAAAATCACCTACTATAACATTCTAGCATCTTTTTGAAAAAATTAAAATATGAATTTTTCTATAATTTCAACTATTTACTATTTTGAAGTTTTGTTATATAATTGTAATTGATATTTATCAAATAAATGATTAGGAGGGTTTTATATGATTAAATTAATAGGTATTCTATTAATTATAATAGGGTTTAGTTTAAAATTAGATACTATTATGGTTGTTTTACTAGCTGGAATAGCTACAGGACTAGTGTCATCTATTGATTTTTTAGAAATTTTAAGTATTTTAGGGAATGCATTTATATCTACTAGATATATGACTATCTTACTTTTAACTCTAGCAACAGTAGGATTACTAGAAAGAAATGGTTTAAGAGAGAGAGCTGCTAAATGTATAGCTATGTTACAAGGGGCTACTTGTGGAAAGGTATTAACAGTTTATGTAATTATCAGAACTATAGCTGCTGCATTATCTTTGAGATTAGGAGGACATGTTCAGTTTATAAGACCACTTGTTTATCCAATGGCAAAAGGAGCTGCTGAGAAAAATGGTAAACTTAGTAAAGAGTTAGATGAAGAATTAAAAAGTTTGGCTAATAGTATGGAAAACTATGGTAACTTCTATGGCCAGAATGTATTCATTGCTTCTTCAGGAGTGTTATTGATTATGGGAACATTCCAAGAATTAGGAGTTAATGGTCTAGAGGCTTATAATATTGCTAAGGCAAGTTTTCCTATGGCTATAATGGCTATAGTTTTAGCAGGGATAAGAAACTATATGTTTGATAAAAAAATTGCAAAGAAGCAGGTGAATACTAATGAATAATGTACTTCTTGAATTAATGTAT